>CANQXH010000012.1 GCA_947627745.1 uncultured Oscillospiraceae bacterium | reverse complement strand
TTGTCGTGAATATTCACATACAAACCGCCGTAACCCCGAACGTGAAGTTCGTTTCTGGCGATTTCGCACTCATAACCATTGTTAATGAAATAATCCGCAAGGTTTGCTGTGCGGACTTCATCTAATTGTTCGTTTCTGTTATCCATATAAGCCTCCACTAATTTTATTTCTTATTTACGTCGCGCGGTTTGGATTTCTCTGCCATAAAGACAAAGAAATTCACAAACGTAGAAATTATGCTGATAATTTCTATCAGCATAGTAATTGTTACAACGGTAATTATCAACGGGGCGTTGTCCGTCTGAAAAAGCATTTCAAATTTTTTGACCATAACAAACGGCAAAACAATTGAAATCACCATTGAAACAAAAATGACAGGCACTCTGTGAGCCTTAATCAGCTTTTTCATAGTTGTTCTCCTTTCGTAAATAAAAAATGCTCCCCGTTAAAAAAACAGGGAGCATAGATTACAGATTAATGACGTATTCCCACTTTTTTCAGCGGCTTTCGTTCGATGCTCTCATCTTTACGCGGTTCGGGTTCTGCCGTTCTGGTTTCGCTCCCGCGTTCCATTTCGTTTTCGTCCAAAGTTTCATCAAAAACAACATTGTCTGCCTTGTTCACGCCAAGTTCGTTGTTAAGCTGTTCGAGCCGAGCAGATTTCTCTGCAAGCTCGGCGGCGTGTTCAAACGGCAAGGCTTTGGTTCGTTCTACTTCTTCCAAATCCTTTTCCGTGTTTTCAATGCTGCTTTGATGCGCGGCAATCTGTTTGTCAATGCCGAGCTTAATTACATTTTCAATTCGCGTTATACAGCCGATGTCATTATCAAGTCCGAGGTCTGATGCGGTGTATGTAAGTCCCTTACCTTGCCTAAGATTAGCGGAAATGCCGCTCTGCCCGTAACTCACCATACCCCAATTCAATGAAATTGTGAAACCTCGATACTCTCCAATGGTTATAGCTTGCTTGTCTTTAAGAAACCTCATCATAGAGGCGCGCAGTTCTTTTCCCGCGTCCTTGCGCTCCGTATAAATCTTACCATTGAGTTCGATTTTAAACTCGCCCTCTGGCAAAACATTCTTTTCGGCAAACGCTTTATCGTCGAGCGCAAGGGCAAGTTTGTTTTTGGCAATTGACAGACCAGCTTTAAATCTGGTTTCCATATCGTCAAACTCATAGCGTTTCTTGTTGTATTCGCTTTCAAGCAATTTCAAACGCGAAACTTCGACATCGAGTTCTATTTTTTCCTTAATGCGCGGGTCGCCTGTGGCGATAGCCTGCATTTCGGAATAGTTCAGAACCGACTCGTCTACGTCCTCGCAAATTCTCGCGTGAGTTTTTCCACTCATTACTTGCGATATAAATTTTTGTTTTGTTACGATAAGGTCGAGCATATACGCATCGAACGTACCCTCCGTAACGTAGTTATAGATTTTCACGGTCGGGAACGTGTTCCCCTGTCGAACTATGCGTCCTTGCCGTTGCTCAAAATCCGACGGACGCCAGGGAATATCCAGATTATGGAGCGCGCATAGGCGAGTTTGTATGTTCGCGCCCGTGCCTAGCTTTGTTGTGCTTGCGAGAATTATACGTTTTTGTCCGTCGCGCAGTTCGCCGTACATCGTATTCCGCTGTGATTGGTTTTTCGCATCTCCCGCAAAGCATATTTCATTTTCGGGTATTCCGCGCCGAATAAGTTCCGACTTAATATAATCGTATACGGAAAACTTCGACGGTGCAACCGCCTCGCTGAGCTTTTCGGCATTAAAGCCCTGTTCGGGTTCGGAATTCTCTTCAACCGTTTCCTCATTCGCGCTGTCTATAGTTATTTCCACAGGCATTTTGCCGCCATTTATCGCTATATCGCAGAAAATGGCTTGTACGCCTTTTTGTTCGGTGGTTTCGGTGTAGATTTCCATCACTTTTTGTATCAGCATATTAACCTTGCTGTTGGGGTCGTTTTCGGCTTCGGGGTTGATACACCGCGCATCTAACCCCAACAGACGAGCCTCGCCTGTGATTTTCAGCATATTATCCACACGAGGGTCACTGACTACACCATTGTGAATAGCCTCGGAACGCTCTGCCAAAATCTGAACATATGCCTTTTGGAACTCGTTCGGCTTTGCCGAAACAGTTTGCGGTTTGCCACCCTCTATTTCTGGCACAGGCAATTGCAAGTCATCTGCATTGCGTATGTCGGCGAAATCGTGATACATCAGCATTAATTCGTCGTAATTACAGAATTTCGCGAATTTGTTTTTGTTTTGAAATCCGTTACCCGCAGGCTTGAGCGACATTTCGGAAACAACCTCGCCAAATGTTGATGCCCAATCGTCAAAATTCTGCAAGCCGCGACGTTCAAGTCCAGACGGGCGCATATACTGTTGTAAGATATACAGTTCCGTCATAGAGTTGGAAATTGGCGTACCTGTCGCAAGAATAATGTTTCGTTCGCCCGTCTTTTCGTTCAAATACTTAGTTTTCATCAGAAAATCCACGCTTTTTGCGGCGGCAGACGAACCTAGCCCCGCAACATTATTCATCTTTGTCACTATCAAGCCGTTTTTATAATTGTGCGCCTCATCAACTACAAGGCAATCAAAACCTAACTGTTCAAAGCTGATAGAATTGTCGCGCGGCGAGGAAAGCAACTTTGTCACCTTTACTTTGAGTTTCTCTTTTTCGCTTTCCAAACGCTTAATCGTGCGCCTTGTACCCGCGTCGATATAAACACCTTTGGGCGTTGCATCGCGAATAGCATCATCCAGCGTCTTAATCTGGTCTTGAACAAACGACATTTCATACTCCTTAGACATCGGAATACGGTGGAATTGCTCATATGACATCAGAACGGCGTCATATTCGCCTGTACAGCACCGTCCGATGAATTTACGTCTGTTCGCCTTATTGAAATCCGTTTCTTTGGCAGTCAACAGACGAGCGTTCGGGTATAACCTTGACCATTCGGCAGCCATCTGCCCGACAAGGTGTTTCGGCAAGACTACACAAGCCTTGTTTACAAGCCCTAAACGCCGCTTTTCCATAACAGCTGTAGCCATTTCAAACGATTTTCCCGCGCCTACGCAATGCGCAAGCAGCGTATTCCCGCCGAGCTTGCACCTCATAACAGCGTCCTTTTGGTGCGGCGCAAGCTCGATGTTCGGGTTCATACCCGCAAAAACTTGATGTGAGCCGTCAAAGCTGCGCCCGACAACAGAGTTAAAAAGAGTATTATACCGCTCGACATACTTGTCACGGCGCTGCGCGTTCTCCCAAAGCCACTTTGGGAACGCCTCTTTCATCTGGCGCGCTTTTTCTTGTACAAGCTGCGTTTCGTCTTTGTTAAATTCGCGCTTTCTCTTTCCGTCTGGAGCTTCGTAATAGTCATATATAGCTATATTGCGATTATTAAGCAGATTTTCGAAAATTGCATAGCTGCTCATTCGCGTCGTGCCGAAAGAGTTAAGCGCGGCAACTGATGTATCGGCAGTCTTATTGTCAATTTTGTATTCGCCCGACGGCAGCCGAGATAAAACCGCGCGGTTAGAATAACTGGCAGTTGAAATAATCCCTTTTGCGTATTCTCTAAAGAAGTCGCAATAGTCGTCATTGTCTATCCACGACGCGCCAATTCGCACATATATATCTTCTGCGCCTATTGTAGGCGGCAAGGCTTCATTGAGAGCCGCGACATTCCGCTCATATTCGGGATTGTCGATTGCCGCTTTTTGTGCTGCCAACAGCTTGTCACGGACATATCCCGACAGGTACTCGGCGGTTTCTTCGTATTGCTCCGTTTCGGGATTTTTGTAAATTAGGTCATTCTCGATAAGGGAATTTATAACCTCATTATCCTCTTGTCCGCAAAGTTCCGCAATATAGCCTATATCCACGCGCCCGCGCAAATCGAGTGACACGGACAGACCCTCGGCGGGAGTATCAACGTGTGTGATTTCTACAAACGGCTTTACGGTGCGTTTTGTGAAAATATCCGACTTGGATATTTCTTTTGTTTGTGAATTGACGTGTTCAAGCGACCCGCAGAGGTGGTCGTAGGTATCGTCTTTAGAGAAAACGCGCTTATTGTTAATGCTGCTGATTGCGCCGTATTTGGCGGCGAAAACATCGTATTGACTGTTGAGTTTCTCTCGTAATGCTGAAATATCTTCATCAGAACGAGAGCCGTCTGCCTGCGCGTCGAGCAATTCGCGGAATGTGTTGCGAACCTCTATTAAACCGCGAACACGTTCGGCAGCCTTATCGCTTAACCGCTCCTCCGTCATTATATTGTTCTCGCGGTAGTAGATTTTGCCGTCAACTATACCAAAGGTAAAGTTGTGTATATCAGATGTGGCAGGAATTACGCCTGCTTGCTTGTCTTGACTTTTGTCGAGCGTTTCCGTTACAACGTCGCGTTCAAGCATTTTCACCGCCACTTGCAACTGTTCGCGCAAATTTGCACCCTCAACAGGCACACAAGCTGTTTCGTTCGGGTTTCCGTGCATAGAATACTCTACGCCCTGTTTCATAACGCCCAGAACCATTTCGGGGTGATTGACGAAGTACTGATTTATATTAATGCCGTCCTCATTTGGCGCGGTATATACCCAATCGGGCATTTCTACCGCCATTTTCTCGCGTTTTTGCAAGAAGATTATATCGGAAGTAACTTCCGTTCCCGCATTTGCTTTAAACGCGTTGTTCGGTAAACGTATAGCGCCGATTAAATCGGCGCGCTTTGCTAAATATTCGCGCACCTTTGGGCTTGCCTTGTCCAATGTACCCTTTGACGTGATGAACGCGACAATGCCGTTCGGCGCGACTTTATCAAGAGTTTTTGCGAAAAAATAATCGTGTATTAAAAAATTCTCACGATTATAGCGCGTATCAGCCACGCCGTAATCTCCAAACGGAACGTTGCCTATCGCTACATCAAAGAAATTGTCTGAAAGCGTCGAATTTTCATACCCGCAGACTTGTATATTGGCATTTTGATATAACTGTTTTGCAATTCTGCCCGTTATATCGTCAAGCTCAACGCCGAACAATTGACTGTTCGCGCGCATTTGTTCGGGCATCACGCCGAAAAAATTGCCTATACCCATTGCAGGCTCTAAGACGTTCCCGCCCTTTATTCCAAATCTGTCTAACGCGGAATAAATCGCCTCAATTACTGTCGGCGATGTGTAATGCGCATTCATTGTAGAGTGCCGTGCAGCAGCGTATTCATCGTCCGAGAGTACGCTCTTCAGCTCGGAATACTCTTTTGCCCATTGTTGGTTACTGACATCGAAAGCCTGCGGAATACCGCCCCAACCGACATATTTTGAAAGCACCTCTTGTTCTGCGGGAGTGGCAAGGCGGTTTTCGCTCTCGATTTTCTGTAACGTCCGAATTGCCTCGACATTTGCGTTAAATTTTGCCTTTGCGCCGCCCTCGCCGAGGTGTTCGTCAGTAATTGTGAAGTTGTGCTTTTCGACGGGCGGGTCTATGCGCAGTTCCTCGCGTTCAGAGCGCGGGGTAAGGTCTATAACCAAATCTTTCAGCTTGACAGGCTCGCCCTGCGCCTCGTGTTCTGTTTCGTCCCGAAGTTTGGTAGTCTTTTCAATTATTCTTGGCTTTACTCTCACGGACATAAGCGCATTTTCGGGAGTATGCTCCGTATCGAACCGATACACAGTGCAGTTGCCGTTGCTGAATTCCCACTCAGACGCGTGTCCCCATTGCAAGTAATAGCCGCGACCGCCGTTTGCAACTGATACTTCATCGTCGGGTTTGTCGGGGCGAATACTGTATATACCCGTTGTATCAACATAATTCACACGTCGCAACTGATTGACAGTATCCGTGTGAATATATGAGGTAATTTCAAACTCTGCACCTATTGTTAAAGCTCGCTTTAATTGAGCAAGATTGTTTATTTCAACGGGCGTTTCGATGTCCTCGCGTTCTGTGTCCATATCGAACACCGACTGCTGTTCGTATTCGGGTTCGTTGTCGCTAAATTCCGCGCTTTGGACGGGTTCTTCTTCCTCGGCTTTGCTTTCTGCGCTTTCGGTGTTATATGTAACACCGTTTTCGCCGCGCTCGATTGTCGTGCTTACGGCGTTTTCATTGAGATAATCCCGCACTTCAAGTTCATTTTGCCCGAAAACTGTAATAACAGCGTCGTTTACCTTGTCAGTATCGGCTATAAGATGAAACCCGCTGTCATCATTGTAAACGAGCCGTATATTTGAAATCTTGTTCGCTCTCGCGTTTTCTATGGGAATTGAAGATGATACGTCCGACGGTTTTTCTTCAATTTTTGCTACTGCGCCGCCGCGAACGGCTTTTATTAGTTTGCTTTCCTGTTCAAGTGCTTCTTCCCGCGCTTCCTGCTCGGCAAGCTGCTGTTCCTCATAGTAGTCGGGGTCGTCTATTTCATTAATATCTCCGATATTCAAAAGGTGTTCTTTAAGTTTGTCGGCGCACTTTTCAACGACATTGTTTAAAATGGTACGTTCGTCTGGCGTTAGAACGTCCAATTCTACCGCATTAAAGACGTTGTTCGGAGCGTAAAGCCTAATTTGTGAACCCTCGATTGTTCCGTCAGACACCAACCAGAGGTCGTACTGACTTGCATTGTAGTGCAATGCAAACGGAGAGCCTGCCGCAAGTCTTGTAATAAGCGCGTCGGAACGCATTATAGGTACTTCTATCAACGTTTTGCCCGCGTCGATATTGTGCTGATAATTCGCCTTATCAAGCTGATAAAGGTCTATATTATCTAATCTCGCCGAAAATTTCTCCACCATTCCGAAATCCTCAAGCGCATACGCAAACGCAGCAAGTTCACGGTCGCTCGAATAAGCGTCTTTGTTCAGTTTAACGACTTTCTTGATAAAATCGGCGTTTTTTTCGTCTTTGAGAAACGCCTCTCCGACATCTACGGCAGTGCGCTCAAAGTTGTTGTTTTCGTAAAAATCACTGTAATATGTGCGGGTTTTATCGGTAATTTCAATTGCTTTCAATGTTTCGGGGTCTGACAAATCCAAAGACGCACCGTCCTCATATATGCGCTCTGTTATGCCATTTGCGATATATTCGTCCAATGTGTTATGCTCTTGGGAATAGCTGTAGAGAACCTCGTCTATATCCCGCTCATCGCCTTGAGCGACATAATATCCCCGCGCTGCGAAATCTCGCTTGTATTGGTTATAAGCGTGAGCGGGGAAACCAACCATAGGCACGTCTTGGCGCGAAGTTAGCGTGAGATTAAGCAGGTCGGCAGCGGTGTACGCAACATCGCCGTAAATCTCGTAAAAATCGCCTACGCGGTAAGCTGTCACAATTCTTTCGGCTTGCGGAAAATCACTGTCGTGAAAGATAATAGGGTGTTCGTACTTTTTGATAATTTCTTCCACGAGCATAATATTTTTGTCTGCTGCGAATATATCCCAATTCGGAGCAGGGAGAGCGTTCGCGCCGTCGCATATTCGTTGATAGCGTTCATAATTCGTCAAAGCGTTCCATTGCTCTGTAAACTTAGCTTTCTGCTCGTTAGCCTGCGTTATTATGCGGGTTATATCCTCGGCGTTAATGGTATGCGTGTCTACATAATATTTGATGTTGCCCTCGTCGGAGATATGCGCTATCGTGAGATAATCGTCGGCTTTGGGGTCGGTTTTCGATGTGTCGTAAACGGTAATGCCGTTTCCTAACAGTCCAAAGTGTACGGTGCTGTTCGTCGCTGATTGCTGTTTGCGCTCGTGATTGTCAAAAAAATTTTGATTTTTTTCAATTTCCCCCTTGACAATATTGCGGCTTTGGTGTATAATATTAATAGAGTCAAGTGCGTTTGTTAATTCGGGCAATGGTAGCCCCCATCTTTCAAACAGTGCTTGACTTTTTACTTTGTCCCAAAAGAGCATCTTGTCAAATTTAATGGCGTTTCTAATTTGATAAGAAATGTCGTTTCTTCCGTGAACGCTCGTAATGAAGTTTGAATTAAGTGTTTGCATTTCATATCGCCCCTCGCCGTTGGGTACAATGCTTATGATTATGGGCAATCCGTCACCGTCAACTTCAGATGTAACTGCTACAATACTGTCATCTCTTGACAAAGAGTCGTAGATTATAATTGGATTTGCAATTAACTGCGGAAGTGCTTTTACTTGTTCAATTGTCAAGCCGTGAAGATGAATATTGTTGTCGCTTTTCGGCGTAATAGCTTGTTTCAAATGTCGCTGTGTGAACAGCATCGGAAGTTGTTTACAACCGACAGCAAGAAGAATTGAGGGTGTATCGCAGACTTTTAACGAACTATAAAATGGTATGTTTCCGTTAAGCGCATCATCTACTTGTTCAGAAAAACTCTTTTCCACTGGCTTGACAAGGCTTTTTTCACCAACT
This sequence comes from uncultured Oscillospiraceae bacterium, assembly GCA_947627745.1. Lineage (GTDB taxonomy): Bacteria > Bacillota > Clostridia > Oscillospirales > Oscillospiraceae > Faecousia. The sequence continues at coordinate 28,729 of CANQXH010000012.1, read as the reverse complement.
GATAGACTGCTTGTAACGTGATTTTCAGACAAATCAACGGCAGAGTTTTCAAGCTCTGCCGTTTCGTTATTATTGTTGCTTACCTGTTCATCAACGCCTCCCAGTCGTCCGCTGTCCACCTCACGAACACTAGTTCCTTGAATATCCTCTCCTTGCGATAACTCGTCAGTTGCTCCGACCAAGTGTATATCGCTCTCGTATCGTTGTGGTCTGGTTCGGGAACTATCCTCTGAAATTCCTCTTTCGTCGTGTCGTACATATCCAGAGCTATCTGGTCTATCTTGCGCGGGATTAACTCCCACAGCCCTTTCATCTGTAGGGTCTGTATGTCGAACGGGTGGTTCTCCCTCATATAGTTCTGCCACATTCTCCCGTACACGCTTATCGGTTCTTGCATCAGCTCCTCCTCCTGCGGTGTCAAGTCCCGAATGTACGTTTCCGTCTCGTAGGTGAACAGCCTCTCGTTCAGCCGATACAGACGGTTCTTGCGCGTTTTCAGCGACGGATAATACTTCCCGTCCTCCTCGCACCACACTTGGCGAACTTCCTCGCCTATCTGAGCTACTTCCTCCTCTGTCAAGTCCCTCAGTTCCTCTGTTTCTGTCATAAATAACACTCCTCTCAATGTTAATATTGCTAATGGATTTCTCCATAGACCACAATACCTTACTTGCCGCAGAATGAACCTGTTCAATCAGATTTTCCAAATCTTTTGTGCCGCTTATACAGTCGAGAGCCTGCAAGTTGACTTCGGCATCTGCGCTGCTTATGTAATTAAAATTACTGTTCATCTCGCACCTAGCAGCTACAACTCGGCGAACCATAGACATATACGACTTCTTAAAAACATCTTCACGGTCTTTCGGAACGTTAATCTCGGTTTGGAACGTTTCATACTGTTCCACGGCGGCGTTCGTTGCCAGATAGTCTAAGCAATCGCTTACCCTATCAAAATCCCGCCTTTCGGACTGTGAAGTCTTTTTGACAAAGCTCTCTGCAAGCTCTTTGTCAAAAGTCCATTGAAAAGGTTTAGGCTCTTTGCTGTCGGTCATTGAAATATCATAGAGCTTTTTAAATCCGTTAGGTTTGTTTTCGCCGTCCGAAATCATTACCTCGGTAGCCCAACCGTTCTTTTTGATAACCCGCCCGAAACTTCGCCACGTCTGCTCGTCCGCAACCATTGTGGCGTTGGGATTATCCTCAAACAGCGCAACGACCTGTGATACATCAAGTTTGAAGAACCGCGCCGAATATATAAGATAATCTGCAAACGCCTCTCTGTCGTTGCTCAAACGTTCTAACGCACGGCTATGCAGCAGTTCAAAGTTTTCGCGTCTAGTCATATTGTGTTCCTCCCTTATATTTTAGCACTTTAAACGCAAAAAGTCAAGTGCTTTTTTACGAAATATCAAAAACCCTCGTCAAATTTTTAAAAAAATCCCCCAATCTTACGATTGGGGGATAAAACTTGCTGAAAATTACCTTTTCTGCGTTTGCGCTCCTCTGGATTGCTCCTGCTTTTGTTGTGGCTTGTCCTTGCCGTTAAGGTGTGCGGTCAGTTCCTTGTCGGCAGCGGCGAAAGCCTGCTTGTTTGTGGCTGAAACCGAAATCACGGTAGTTTCCGCACATCTTGCTTGATAAGGAATGCCGCGTTTGTCAAGCTCTGCCATAAGTTTGTCTGCATACTTCGGGTTCATTGCCTTAGAACTGGTCGGATTTTCGAGTTCGTTATACTTAACGCCCTTGTACTCATAACGCCCGATGTTGTTATAAGCGGCAACAACGGATTTTTCCATTGTCTTGCGGAAATCGGCGGTTATGGGATTGCAAATCTCGTCATAACTTCCCCGCTCATTCTGCGGTTTTGTCGGCATAGCGACAAATGTCTTTGTCTGACCTTGGGCATTAGTACCCTCGTTTACTTTTACTCCGGTTACAACAAGGCAACTGTCAATAGTAATCTGCCCTGCCGCCTTGGTTTGAGTTTTGTCGCTCTCGACGGCGTGCATTTGCGCATACACCTTAGATACCGACTTTTCGGGAGCGGAAATCTCGTTTTTCAATGTTCTGTCGGGGCTTGCCGCAAGTTGTTCATACGCATTAAGTACTGCGGTGTCAATTGCCGCGCGCGCCTCTTTGGTGACAGGGAAAACTATGTCCTTGTAATCACCTCGGAAGTCTTTTTCCTGCGGCATAGCGACAAACAAACCTTTTTCTCCTCCCTCGACAACCTTAACGCCGTTGACTACGAACTCTCCATTAACAACAAGCGTGCCGATTGCCTTAGCAGAACCGCCTTCTTCGAGCTTGCTCATACTAGACACCTCAAACTTCGTGTTCTGTTCCATAGTAACCTCACTTTCTGCCCGTTTCGCCGTTGGCTCAGCGTTTGAAATATTATGTGAACCGTCGCGCGGAGGCGCGGCGGGTTCGGACTTTTGCTCCTGTTTTTGCGATTTCGACAATTGCAGGAGATATTCTTTATATTTGTCAACAACAGCGTTGACAAAAACGGGGTGCGACGAAATTCCAAAATTGTCCGTGCGGTACGGCAGTTGGACGCTTGCAGCCCAATCCTTGTTCTGTGCAGAATATCTGCCGTCCCAGTTATGCTCTTGTATTTCCGCTGCCAAAACAACGCCGACGCGCTCCGCGCCGTACATCTTAACCGCTTGTTCTACTACGGATTGCGCGTCAAGCCTGCTGCCTCGTCCCGCAGGCTGCGTGTTATCCGTTATCAGTTTTGTTATAGCCTGCGCACACTCCTTATTTGCCCGTGAACTCGCACGCCATACGTCGCGTTCGCCGTTGGCGTAAGCGTGGTCGATTGAGCCGTAGCAAACCTTTTGTATCGGCTCTTTGGCTGTACTCAAATTGTACTGCGAGTGTTCAGCAGCCCATTTGTCAAAAGGAACAATAACGTCGGGATAAGCGCCGACCTTATCGAACCCTATCTCGGCGGCGGTCTGACGAATGACCGCCAACAAACTCTCGTCGTCGGCAAAATTATCGTCCAGAGTGAAGTCCGACACAAGCACTTTTTCTCCGCCTCGGACGTGAAGAATATCAAAAGCTGCGGCACTTTTACTAACTCCTAATATAAGCCTCGTGGCGGGACGCCCGAAATCGTCGAGCGCGGGTTCGGAATTGTAGGGTTCGCGCAAAAGCTGTTCAAACCGCTCTTTGGCGTCTTTAAACGTATCGTAATACTTGATTTCAGACCGCCATTTTTCATAGCGCGCGGGACTAGCAAACGCCATCGCGTCAGGAATAATATATACTTGCCAATCTTCCATATGCTCCTCACTTTCTCCCCGATGTGCCGATAGGACAGCAAAGGAAAACGGTGTTATATGTAACACCGTTCTCCTAATCTACAAGCTGACGTGTTCGGCAACAAGCTCGAAAACCGTTGCCGAATTGCCGTTTTTGTCGGTGTACTGGCGCTGCTGCATTTCGCCCTCGATAAGGATTAGCTTGCCCTTGTCGAAGTGCTTACAGACGAACTCCGCGACATCGCGCCAACAGACCACATTAAAATAGTCGGTCTTGCGCTCCTCGCCCTTTCGGACGTATTTGCGATTGACCGCGATACGAAACGATGTAACGGCAACACCGTCCGAATTATGCCGAAGTTCTAACTCGGTGGCTATGCGCCCGACCATTGTACAGCAATTATACATAGCTCACACCTCATTGCTTTCCGTAACAGCAGGCAGCGTAGTAATAGTAACCGTAGCCTCTTTCCCGCGCTCCTCGCCTATAATTGCCGTCACGTCAAACTCGTATGTCGTGTTCGGCTCTAATCCTACGGCGTTAAACGTCGTGTCCTGCGTTTTTCCGAGAACCTCGTAAATACCGCCGTGAGCCGTATCAACGCGGTAGCTGTCCGCAGACGGAACTGCGTCCCACAACAGCGTTACATAGTCCGCGCCTGCCGTTGCGATAAGGTTCTGCACGGTCGGCACTTCCGCAGGAACGGACGGAACTTCCGAGGGCGCGGGAGGTGTTTCCGAAACCGCCGTACTAATCACGGGTACGGTGCTTTCCGTCACTTCGGTTATATCGCTTGACGCGCTTTCGGTCGTGCTTGCAGGCGAACTTTCCGCAGAACTTGCCGTTTGTGTGCTTGCTTGCGTTGTTGTACTGCTCACGTCTGACGAATTTGACGATGTATCGCCGTCCTTTTTAACGAACGCGCTTGCCGCCAACAAGCCGAGTACGACAACCGCCGCCGCGATAATGCCGATATAGAGCATTTTGTTTTTGTTACCGCCCGACGATTTTATTTTTTTAACAATAATCGGGAAATCGTTTTCGTCGATTATTTTAAGCAAGCCGCCCTTGCGTTCTATCTCCTCGAACAACTCCTGCGACATCTCTTTGTCGCTTAAATTGTCGTTCTTTCCGTCTGCCGTGACCTTATATTCCGTGTATTCGACATCGACTATATCGGCTTTATTAATCTTAACAAAGTCTTTAAATTCCTGCGTATTCGTCAAATCGGTTTCCGAAAACGGTATACCCTCGTCGTCGGTGTCAGACTGGTCGGGGGTTATATAGAATGTCGTGCTTTCATCGTCAAAATAACGCAGTGTTACTTTGAAAAAGTAGTATGCCATAATCATCTTCCTTTCTTTCGTGCGCCGTTGTCAAATTCCATTGCAAAGCCAATCCTTGTGTTGCCGTTCTTGTCCGTCCAGTCCGAAAAAGAAACAATAGCGTCGTAGGTCTTGCCCGTTTTCTCGCTCTTAAACCCCGCAACCTTGATTTTTCCTTTTGCAAGGAGAGATTTCAAGGCACTTTCCGATAATTTCTTGCCTTTGGAAGTCCAGAAGTAGTCATCTTCGTATATGCGGAAAATGCAGGGGTTTCCCTTTTTCGAGGACGCGTTCTCGCAGTAAAACACGGTCTTTCCGTCCTTTGAATACTTGAAAATCCCGCCGCCGCACTTCGGACACTTGCCTATGGGTTCGCGCTGCGGTGCCAGGGAAATATGCTCCTTGCTGTTCTCGGCGGTGATGATTTTCTGTATTTTCGACACAACGTCCGCGACAACCGCGTCGGCGGTTATATTTCCCTTTTCAATCCCGCTCAATTGCAATTCCATTGCCGCCGTCAGCTCGACGGATTTAACTTCATCGGGCAAAAGCGATATAATCGACTTGCCTTTGGGCGTTGAAAGAAGTTGCTTACCCTTGCGCTCGATATAACCGACTTTAATTATTCGCTCAATAATCGCCGCGCGGGTAGCGGGCGTTCCAAGACCGCGCTCCGCGACGTATTCGGACAACTCTTTGTCCTCAATCCTGCGGTCGATGTTTTCCATAGCCTTTAGGAGTGAGCTTTCCGTGAAACGTTTCGGCGGTGCGGTTTCGCTTTCTACTACGTCAATCTGCATTACCGTGAACACGTCGTTTTCGGAGTAATTAAGCGTATTTGCGCTGTCGCTGTCGTCCTTTTCGTCATCGGCATAAAACTCTTTCCAACCGAGTTTAATCGGCGTTTTCGTCTTAGCTTTGAAGTGTTCGCCCTCAACCTCGAAAAGATATTCTATTTCAGAATACTCATACTGCGCCGACAATGCCGCGAGAAAACGCGTTATAACCATATCCAGAACAGCTTTTTCATTTGCGGAAAGCTCCGTGTTCGCCGCGTTTTGGATATTCTCCGTCGGAATAATCGCGTGGTGGTCGCTTACCTTGCTGTTGTTGATTATTCGGCTGTCTATGTTAAGTCCGTCCGCGACAATCTTGTCCGCCTTATTATTAAACGCACGGAGCAAGTTCACGCGGTCGGCGAGAATCGCCGCCATATCGTCCGTCAGATAATTGCTGTCGGTTCTCGGATAAGTGAGCAGTTTCTTTTCATACAGAGCCTGCATAGTTTCAAGAGTTTGCGCCGCCGAAAGTCCGAGTTTGTCGTTCGCCTCGGCTTGGAGAGAAGTAAGCGAATACAGCAACGGACGGTTTTCCTTTTTCTGTTGGGGTTTTACCGATACAACACGGCAAACCTTGTTTTCACACTTAGCCTTAATTACCTCGGCTTGCGCCCGTTCGGGAAAGCTGTTCGTTTCGTCGTCGAGAAACCATTCCGCGCCGTTATCGAGCTTTAATTTGAAATACGGCTTTTTTACGAAGCGTTCTATCTCGTTATCGCGGGTAACTATCATATTAACGACCGCCGTCTGCACACGCCCGACAGAGCATAACGCTCTTAAATGCGATGTGTAGAGCCGCGTCAGGTTCATTCCCCACAGCCAGTCTATTTTATTACGCGTAATTCCCGCCGAAAATATATTGTCATAATCCGCATACGGGTGCAAGCCTGCGAACCCCTCGCGAATACTTTGCTCTGTCAACGATGAAATCCAAAGCCGTGAAACGGGCTTATGACAGCCGAGAAAGTTGTAGACGTATCTGAAAATACATTCGCCCTCGCGCCCCGCGTCCGTTGCCTCTACTATCTCGTCAACTTCGCTTGAAGTCATAAGGCGTTTAAGCCGTTCCAAGACGTCCTGCGCCCCCTCAATCTCCGTGAACTGAAATTCGGGGATAATAGGCAAGTCCGATAAGTTCCACTTTTCGTATTTAGTGTCGTATTCCTGCGGTTCTTTAAGCCGCACAAGGTGTCCTCTCGCGGCAGTTACTATGTACCCGTTCCCGCGAAGTGAGCCGTCCGCGCTCTTTTCGTCTGCACCGATAACGGCGGCTATATCACGCGCCACCGACGGCTTTTCGGCTATTACTAGTTTCATATTTATGTATCCTCCTTTTACAAACAACCTTTACAAACTATCTCGTATTCCTTTAATGCATCGCTTGTATCTGTCGAATACATTAGCTGAATACAAGTGAAACCGTGGAGCGAACCCCACTTTAAGAAATCCTTGTATAATCTGCCAAAATCTTCAGCAAACTTTTTCACAACAGCCTCGTGGTCATCGTTTTCATTGTATGTGTAATAGATGACATTTTCGCCTTTGATACCAATTTCATCAGTAAGGGAATAACTAATTTCTCCTGTTTGCTTTACTGAAATACTTATCAAGCTGAAATGTTTGCGCAACTTGAAATAAGAGTTGTTATATTTAGAAGAAACATTGATATTTGGATAATCTTTTTGCTTTTCAAAGACACTACCTAACTTTTTGAAAAGCGTAGCGGTAGCCTTTTTTTGAAATTCACGTTTCTTCATTTTCCACACTCTCCTTACTTTCGGTTTCTTCGACCTTTTCGACAAGCTCGTCAACGGTGTTATATGTAACACCGTTCTCAGACGTGTTCTCTGTCTGTTCCTCTTTACGAAAAAGCCCGTTTTTCACAGCCTCGCGGACTTCCTCAAACGATACTCCGTTTTTTTCGAGAAAGTCCCCTAATTCGTCGCGAGATACCCGACGAATTTCTTCTTTCAGCGCTGCAACTTCGCTTTTCAGCTTTTCCTGTCTTTCGGCAGTCTTAATAATCGCATTCTGTTTAACTTTGAGTTTCTCAGACAGCCGTATTGTTCTTTCCGTATTCATATAGATGGTTACCTCCTGAATTTCTGCTTTTCGCGAATTTTGTGTATCACGAAAAGTATAATCACTATTACTACAATCCCGACATCAAAGAAATTGATGCGGAATTTTGGCGGAGATTGCTCCGCCTGTGTTTCGTCACCGCTGCTTGCGCCGTCCTGCGATGTGCTGTAACTTGTTTCTGTGCTTTTCGCGTGATTATCAAAGAAATTGCCCTTGATAAAGAAAAACACAAAAACCGCAAGCAGCAATACGCCAATTATAAACAAAATCTTCTGCTTAACGCTTTTCGCTGCGAAGTACTCGCCGAAACGTTTAAACGGGTTTGCCATTGTCACCCTCCTCTCTTTTTCCGTAAACCGAGGAATATCATTGAAACCACAAGCACTGCTATCAGCATCATATCTGTAGCGTATACGCTGAACTTGTCGTTCGGAACATATGTTCCTGCATCGCTTTCATCACTGTCTGATGTGTCGGGAGTGTACGTCGGGTCGAACACATAAGATGTATCTTCCTTTGCTTTTTCCTGCTCCATTTCGGAGATAAGTTGGTCTATGTAATCCATAAACATATTAAAACGGTATTCGTCATCGCTGTTAAAGTCATATATTTCAGCAATTGACTTGTCGGAATAACTCTCCTCAACCGTTTTCAGCGTAATCGTCAGCACCGTATGGTCGTGCGTACAATACGGATGTCCGTCGCAGACGGGAACTTCCGTCGTTTCCCCCGTATCTTCATCTTCTACTTCCTCATAGCCGCCGCACGAACAGCCGTCCCGATATTCTGTCTGACAATTCTCTTGAGGACAAGTGCCGTTATTTGATGTAGCAGAAGTTTTGATGAAAAATGTTGGGAATGTGTTATCGCCGTATTTACATTCGTTTTCGTTTAACCCGCCAAACAATAGCGTGAAATCATCTTTAGTAAAGGTGTCTGACTGCTTGCCTGTTCCTTTTTCTTCTAAGACTTTCATAACCGATAGAAACGTTACAAAACGCTCTCTTGACGTGCTGCTGCTGACATAATCGGCAATCAGCTTGTTTACGGTATCTGCATACCCGCTTGCGGGATAATAGACCGCGCCGTTAAATCTGAGAATGTCCGCACTCTCGCTTTCCTCGCTTTCATCATCTGATGTTTCCTCGTCTGATGTGTCGCTGTCGGAAGTGGTTTCGCTGTCCTCATCTTCGGACGTTTCCTCGCTGTCGGACGTGTCGCTTTCTTCTGTTGCAGACGCTCCGCAGAACTTCTCTACCAAATCTTTCAAAGGGTCAACCACCTGTTCTTCTGCTACTTCCGAAAAAAATTCCTCAAATTGTTCCAGATTTTCGTACATTTCTGCGGTCGTGCCGTTTGCGCCTGCTATACCTGCCTGCGCCTTTTCCTCTTCTTCGCTGACTACAGCTACTATTACTTGAGGTACAATCATCAACAGCACAACAACGCCAACCACAATACCGCTCCAAGGAAGAAGTGATATAAACAATTTAACTAGTTTCACCACAGCTTTGACGGCTAGTTTTGCGGCTTTCGCCGCAAGTTTCGCAACATATTTAGCCGCTTTAACGGCGGTTTTCGCGACTTTTCGGACATTATGCACGGTTCGTTTGGCGGTGTTCACCTTGCGCTGTACGGATTTAACCAACTTCCTGCGCCCTTTCTTCGTAAAGAGCGTTTTTCCCGTGCGATATGTTGCTTTACCGACCGTTTTTCCGACCTTATAAGTGATTGCCCCGCCTGTTCGCGCGACATCGTATGCTTTTTTGGCGAATAGCGCGGCATCGTTATCTGTTTTTTCAAGCACTTCCGAGGCTTTATCCACGGCAGAGCCTGTCATTCGCACGCCCTTTTTCGCTGCTTTTGCCGCAGTCATTACGGTTTTCCCTCCGACCGCCGCCGCCTTTTCCAACTTGTGGAGCTTGCTTGTCTTGACTTTCAGCGTGCGCTTCCTGTCCCTGATTTTACGGACAACCGCAGAACTCAGTTTTATTGACTTAAATGTTAGTTTGCCGGTCGTTTTAACAACTTTCCCGCCCAATTTCACGGTTTGTGATGCGACGTGCATACTTTTATTTGCCAACTGCACAACGTCGTTATCAACGCTGTCGACAACCTTGTCTGCCGCCGATGAAACAGCCGAAACAATTTTGCCGCCTGTTTTTACCGCTGCGCCGCCTGCTTTCTTCGCGACAGAAGTGCCTTTTGCAGCTCCGTCAAGAGCCGTTGCACTTTTACTGATACCCACGTTTGTTTTCCGAACAGATTTTTCAATTTTATGTTCCATTTCCATTTCCACTTTCAAGCATACATCACCTCAATTCTGTCGTATATTTTTAACGCAGGCTTACTGTTTACTCTCCAAACTTTGTTGTCATCATTCGGTAGAGCTTAGTGTTCGTCGGGAAGTCGTCTTTAAACGGTAGCGACCCGTTTTGCTGACCGCAATGGATAAGTCCCGAACCCGCAGGCGCACCCGAAACAAAATTCATCATCGTATCGGAAATTTTAAGCAACCGCGCAAGCTGTTCACGGTCACTCGCAGCCTGATTAAGCATAAGAATAAACTCCGAATTTGAGAGCATAGACCGCGCTGTGTCGGATTTCAGCAAGTCCTCAACGTTTTGCGTTATCCCCGTAGGAATACCGCCCCACTTTCTAGCGCGTTTATACAGTTCAAAGAGGAAGTTCGAGGACTGTTCGCTTTGGAAAAGCAGATATATCTCATCGATATAAATACGCGTCCTAATACCGCGAGAGCGGTTTTTAACAATCGCGTCCCACAGGTTTTCAAGGACAACCATCATTCCCAGCGGTTTTAATTGCTTGCCCAAGTCCTTAATATCGTAAACAACTATACGATTATTAATATCGACGTTTGATTTGTAGGAGAACGTTCTCATTGACCCATTTACGTACAATTCTAGCGACATTGCAAGCGTTTTGCCGTCCTCTGATGTCTGTCTGCACAAAACGTCGTAATAATCGCGAAGTGTAGGCATTTCCGTTGTGTTACCCATTAGAAACTCGCGATAAACCTCGTGCAGGCAGTTGTCAATGATTGTTTTCTGTTCAGCGGAAATACCTTGTTTGCCCATAATCGTTTCAAAAAACGACAGGAAAAAGTTGTATTTCCCCGAAATGACATCTTCTCCCGCCTCGTATTCTGCCATTGATATTTCAAGCGGGTTAAGATGTGACTGACTGTTTTCTGATACGAATACAACCTCTCCTCCGAAGTTCTGTGCAAGCGTGGTGTATTCGCGTTCGGGGTCGATTATTATTATTTCGTCGTTCGTGCCTAGAATAGCGTTTACTATCTCGCGTTTTGCGGCAAAAGACTTACCCGAACCGGGGCAACCCAATATAAATCCGTTAGCATTAGACAGCGAACAACGGTCAAATACCACAAGATTATTCGTAATGGAATTAAGTCCGTAGTAGAATCCGCCGTTCTGTGATAATTCCTTTGAATTAAACGGCAGGAAAACACTCGCGCTCTCTGTCGTCAGCGTTCTGCGTATCGGCAGGCGCGATGAATTTCCGAGCGGCAAACAACAGGACAGCGCGTCCTCTTGCTGATATGCAGCTCGTGTTGTCGTACAAACGTGCTTGCGGAAAACCGCCTCTGCCTTTTCGGTGCTGCTTGTGAGTTCGTCATAACTATCTGCCATAATCATCACCACAACGTTAACGAGAAACATCTTCTGGTTCTTGCTTTGCAAATCGCTAAGAAGTTCTTCGCCCTCCTCGATTGACGTTTTGAGGTCGTCGGAGATTACTTCCGTAAATACACCGTGCTGTGCTGCTTTCTTTTCTTTGGCGAGCTTGTTTGACCGCATACTCGTAAGTTGCCGCTTTACTATTTTAATAGCGTCCGCAGGGTCTACGGGCGCAATGTTTACAGTTGCAATCATCGGCAAGGTCATTTCGCACAACTCCGTCAGAAGATTGTCGGAAAGCGAACTCGGCAATTGCTTTATGTATATCATTCGCGCGAATTTGTTGCCGAAAAGGAAATAATCCTTTTTAAACTCGAAATAATCGGGACAGCACAAGGATTTTTCCGCGCCGCGCTTAAATTCCGAGGACGAAATCGGGCGAACCTCTTGATTTGCTCCGCGAAATATATCCGTAAGAATACGAATACGCTCGTTGGACTTTAACGGCGTAAATTCGCTTTGGAGCTTTTGAAAGCACGTTCGCATATACATTTCACGGGACGTGAACTTCTGTTTAGCCTCCTCAACATCTACAGCCGTCACAGTAAGCGTGAGATATTTCTTAGTGCTGATACCGTTCTGCCCCTGCTCCATTTTCTCGCGGAGCATATTGTTGTATTCGTCGCGGTATTCGTCAAATCCGTCATTAGTATGCGGCAAAGTGATTTTTGCCTCAAACTCTTTGCGGTTGATAACATTGTTATGTAATGTTATCTGTACATCATCGGACGTGTCAAACGAATTGAGCAAATCCCCGTAAGCTAGAAAAATTCGCTCCTGCTCCTCGTTATCGGCGGCAGAATAGCAAATATCTGTAAATGAATACGTTTTTGAGTAATGGTTTTTCGATACCTCAAAAATATATGAACTGCAAACGCGCTCATAAGGGAGCGTGTCCTGCGTGGATTTTGCTATTTTGCGAACTTCTAACTTCTTTTTGGACTTTCTGTTGCTTGACGAGGGCTTTTTCTGCTTGGCAAGCCGCTGTTTATCCAATTCTTTCGCGTTAGTAGCGTTAGTTTTCGTTTTCATTGTCAAACCTCTTTCTTTCGTTTTTGCAAGGAAACGGTGTTATATGTAACACCGTTTTCCTGCGTCAATGACTTGTTTGCGGTCTTGCTTTTCGCCAACCTAGCAGCTCTGCGTTTGACGGCGGTTTGCCGTGCAATTTCATTTTCGATAATCTCGTTACGCCAATCATAGAAAACGGGCATATCTACATATATGCGTTTCTGCGGTTCACGAAATTTCTGTCTGAAAATCACGGCTACAAGACGCTCGAACGTCATACCGTTATATTTTATGAACCCAAAGCCAAAGACAGGTACTGCAATAAGCAATACAAGCCAACTTACAATATCGTCACCCAAAAACTTCTTCCCGAAAATGTATAGCGGAATACATATCCCCAAAGCTACCGCAACAGAGATACATTGCCTTACGGTCAGCCCGAAAAGGAATTTTTCTTTGTATTCCGTTATTTCTTTAGGGATTTTTATTTCAATCATATTTCAGCCTCCCTTACATCGCGCCGCATATCTTGTTAGATACGCTTTCGGACTTCATCACAAGCCCGCCAAACGCAAACGTCTTTATTAGCCCAACAAATCCTCCTAACGTGGTAACACTTGTTATAGAAGTTGTAACGGCACTAAACGACGTACAGATTATAACCATAACCATTGCGTGCAGGCAAACTCCAACATAGGATTTCAGAAAACTCTTTCCGATTTCCTTTGTTTCATCGCTTGCGAATGTCGCTAAAGGCAACGGTGCGGCTACGGTGTACACCGCAAGCCACATAAACCTTGAAATCATCATAACAAGAGCGACAATCAAGATACATTTCATCAAAAACGAATTGACAAAAACGCCAATCGCCGCCATAACAGGCGAGAAATCCCACGTTTCTGTTTTCACGTCAAAAGTAACTTTGTCTTCGCGTATCCCAGCTTCATAAAGACCGTCAATATATGCAATAGCCGCATCGTCTTTGTCCAGAAAATAAAAATATGAAGTAGGCACATTCAATGTAGACGATTGAAATTTATCTCCAAACCACAAGAACACCGCGCCTGCACGACCGGTAACAGAAATCCGCTCTCTGTTTTTGGGAGCGGGGTTTGCTGTAAGCTCTCCTACCAACGCGCCACTATTTGCCTGATTTTGTTCAAGAAGAGTTGCAAGTTTCTCGGTATCGTTCTCTTGGATTGCCTTAAAAACTTCCTCTACCGACACATTAGATTGATAATTCGCGTCGGCGTGTGGGATAAACTCGATTTCTTTAACCTCGCCAACCATTGAAGAAAATGTCTTTTGAATAGCCCCCATTATTGGTTCGGCATTCTGTATAACGACTTTAGCCAGAACAAGCTGCAAGACAAGCATTAGGACATTTTCCCAAGTTACCCATTGCAAGTTCATAGTTTTACCCAAAAAATTAACAAAAAACAGCAATACAGCTAAAGACAACGCAGTAGCTGCAACGGTGCTTTTTATATCTTCAGGAATACTTTTCATTATGTTGTCATAGATTTCTGTGTCAGTTATAAACGCAAAGAACTGTTGAAACATTTCATTAATGGATTTGATTGCCTTTTCAATCTGGGACGCGACAGCCGCCCACGACCCAATAGATACGGACATCAGAATACCAACATTCACCGCATATTACCTCCTTTCCATAACGAAAACAAGCGGCGATAAATCGCCGCTTGTACTCGTATGTGGAACGTGACCGTGATATTATGTACTCATAAAGAAACTAATTGCTTTGGTGATTGCAAATACCACGAACCCAGATGCCAACGTCATAAGTCCACGGGTTTTCGCGTCCGCGTCGTCGTTCTTGATTGCAAGACCGAACATTACCGCACCGACAAAGCCAACCACCAAGCCAATACGCCCAAGCCACGTCCCAAAGAAGTTAATAACGGAGTAGAACTGGTCAGAGCCTACAGTCGTATCCATACCGCCGCCTTCGCCGCCTCCACCGCCTTCGCCGTCTGCAAACGCAGTTGCCGCCGACAACATCCACATTGTTGCTGCGGTCGATACCGAGGCAATAATCTTCTTGCGCTTTGCGTTCAAAACCGACATTTTCTTCTTCAGCTTTGCACCCAAAGACTTGTCCTGCTCACTTTCCGCGATTATCGCGGCTTTTTCAATTCTTTCCATAATGAATACCCTCCTATAGGAAAATAAAATATAATAATCGCCCAACGCGATTATTTCTGAATTTAGGGGTGTATTCGTCAAATCAAACAGTATTCGTTAAGTATTCATCTCTATTTCGTCTTACTCTTTTAATTCGTACATTTCAAAGCCAAACTACGGAAACATCAAAAGTATTTACCGCCTGTTGTCTGCCTTAGTTTGTCATAACGAGATGTGTCGATATATTCGCTGTTTTGCGGTACATCGGAAAATTCAAGAGGTTTTTCCGTTTCTTGCTTGTAAATTTCTCCTGCATTGCTATCACTGTATTTGTCATTAGCAATGCTTTCTTTATCGACGAACTCATTTTCCAAATCTCCCGCCTCTTTTTCATTGTTTTCAATGATTTCATCTTCATCGGGCGGGACTTCAACGTCCGCAACGGGCTTTTCTCCGTCATATTCGCAAGAGTTGCCCTGTGTATCACCCCCGCCGATTTCCTCGTGAAAATCATCATCAGTAGGCGTTGGTGCTTTTTCTGTTATAAGATTATCTATCAGATAAGCATTATCTGGATTGCTATCTTCTAGGAACTTATAATTATTGTGTTTTTCTATGTCAAACTTGTGACAATAGAACGGATATAACGCGCGAACAATCAGCACACACTCATTCGGTTTCATTACTTTCAGCTCGTCCGGTGTCATTAGTTCGCGACCCATAATGCTGTTGTTTTCGCTCGAAGAATTGTTCTTAGCCCCGCGCGTTCGGTTGCGTGAAACAACGTCTATTGTTTCCTTACCAAGCTGTTTGGAAATAGCCTCCAATGTGCTTGCCTCTTGACCTCCCAAAAATAAAAGGCTGTCGCAGTTACCTGTGACAATCTCCCAAGATTTATCATACATTTTTTTTAACTGCGCCAAATTCTGTATGATAATATTAGCGGAAATCTCCATAGAACGCATCGTCGCTAGTAGTTTATCGAAATCGGGTATTGTGCCAATGTTGGCAAACTCATCGAGCAAACAGCGGACGTGTACAGGCAGCCGACCGCCGTACTTAAAGTTGGCGGTGTCGTAAAGAGTATCAAACAACTGTGTGTACATCATAGCCGCCAGAAAATTAAACGTCGCGTCCGAGGACGGAATTATAACAAACAATGCCGTTTTATTATCGCCCATAGTATCGAGTTGAATATTATCAATGTGCGTTAAATCAGCTACTTCGGGCAATTCAAACGCCGCAAAGCGAACCGCCGCCGATATAAGTATGGATTTAGCAGTTTCGGCGGGAGCTTTCTTGAAGTCCGCATAGTACATACAAGCCATACTATTCTCATAGTGCGTTCGGTGATAATTCATTAAATCGTCAAGCGGGGACTCAAGCGTATCGTCCTGCTCGGAAATTTCAGCCATTTTCATTACTTCCAT
Organism: uncultured Oscillospiraceae bacterium; assembly: GCA_947627745.1. GTDB lineage: Bacteria > Bacillota > Clostridia > Oscillospirales > Oscillospiraceae > Faecousia. Next base: position 12,899 of record CANQXH010000012.1, on the reverse strand, counting down.
AACACGGCAGAAATTACAATCGCTCTTAGCTTTCTTCTCGGCGTTCAAGTACTTTTCCTCCGCCTCGTCCATAATTTCCTTTTGCATTTCCAGACTTTCGGGAGCGAAGTTTCTCGCAACAAGGTCATAATATGCCTCTTTCTGCCTAATGTAATCTGCCTTAACCTCTTTCACATCAAGCTCCGCATTTTCAAGGAGATAGAACGAAATAGCAAGCGTCAACGCTTTTGTGCTGTCGTCCCAGAACTGGTCGCCGCCAGACGCACCCTCTTGCTTAGTGTTCTTCATCAAGCAGTTTACCATTTTCAGCACATACGACTTGTTCACGTTGCCGTCGCGGTCGTACACATAGTTAAACGGATTGTAGTTGTTGCTGTGCGACATATCTATAAGATTAAATACGCGGATTTCATATCCCGCATTTTTCAGTAACCACCCGCAGGAGCGCAACAATTCGCCTTTAGGGTCAGTCACGACATAGCTTGTGTTTAACTGCATAAGGTTTGGCTTGACGTAGAAACGAGATTTACCTGATCCCGAACCGCCTATTACAAGCACATTAAGGTTTTCACGGTGCTGCCGTGTATTAAGGGACATATGCACTTCCTGTGTAAGCAGGATATTATTGTCCGTTGTAAATTCGTTCACGCCGTCAATGCTTTTAATAACAGTCGGTGGATTAATTTTCCCTTTCTTGTCCGCGTCCGCAAGTTTGCGTTCTTCCTTTTCGGTAGCCCACCGAGCCGAGCCGTGTTCTACGCCTTTGCGATGTAGCCGCTTTCTTGACGTGTATTTCATCAGCGCATATATGCCAATCCCGCCTGCGGCAAACAAAGTAAATTGGAAAGCCTTACTGTTGAAGTTGGCTATTTGCGAAAACACCATATTTGTGTTCGTGAGCGACTTTTCAAACTGCGTGCCGAACTCAGAAAAGTCAATCTTTCCTGTTTCTGCATCTGTAAGCAAATCTAATGTTGCTCCCAATCCTGCCGCGAAATACAAGACGAAAATTACCAAAACTCCATAGATAACAATAGTCAACAAGTCGGGTTTCTTCTTTTTCATCGCAACCCCCTCTTGTTGCTTGTAATTTGATTATGGCTTTTAAGCGGGTCACTTCTGACTTTATCAGATTTCCGCTTTTGCTCTTTGCTGTTGCGTATCTTATTCTGGATAACGCTTTGACTTTGCGCCTTGTTGACGATGTGCTGCGCATTTTCGGCGGGTATCGAAAAGTCTTTCATTATTTTATCAGCAACATTTATTGCGCTGATATTATAAGTTTTCGATTTGTCGCCAGAAGTGACCGTGAACACATCGCGTTCTACCCGCTCTATATGCAAGGTCTGATTTTGTAGAGCGTTATCGCGCGAATATACAGTTTCCTGCACTCTGCTGCGCATTTGTCCGTCGATTTTTCTAATCTTCTCAATAGATTGTTCCGCCTGCAAATCGTTAAGTCCCAAATTGTCTTTGAGCGTTTGCTTTATATCATCGTCGGACAGTTTATCGGCAGCGGCAATCAACACTTGGTTATCTCCGTGTCCCACATTAATAAAAATGGGGTCATCGGCGTTTTTATTTTTCAAAGTGTTGAACGTTACATCGCGAATAGCCTTACCGTCAGACGGATAGCGAATGTTTATCATAAGCTTGTCTATGTTTTCATTAGGCGAGGGCGGTTGAAAGTATTTCTCGTTCAACCCCAAATCGCTTGCCAATTTATTTGCCGCGTGGTTTGCCTCTACTACGTCATAATCAAACTGTTGCTGCAACTGCACAACAATATCTGATTTCAGCAGATTATTACCGACTGTGACCTCAAAACTCTTTCCGCTTTCGGCATCCGAAAGAACAATGCTTTTGTTTTCGCTTGTCTTAAACGCCGAGGCTTTTTCAACGTCGTACTGCCTTTGTAAATCTGCTACTTCGCTGTCAATGTATTTGTTATAAGCGTTCGTTTCGGAAACATCATAGACAAGTGTTTTAGTAAACGTCTGTTTACCGTTCTCGTCAAGCACAGGATTGCCGTTATCGTCCGTTTGCGGTGCGTTTATCTCTACGCCCTTAGCGTTCTCATCTACCGTGATACCGATTGATGTCCAAAAGTCTTTCCCCGCGAACTTAGTGCCGTCAGGCATTTGTTTCAAGGCAAGTTTCATATTCGCCTCGGAATAGACGGGGAACTTCAAACTTTCGTCCTCTGCATACTGTTTATAGAACTCTTTCTGTTGTTCCGAATTGTTCCGAGCAGCGTTAATATCGGAAATCTGCTGTTTGATTTCTCGCATTCGCTCGTTTTCGACTACACCGACAACAAAATTCTTTGAAATCTTTTCACGGTCGTTATTAAATTCAGTCATAATATCCTTGACTTTTTCTTTATGCTGTGAATTAAATACACACCGAATATCTCCGTCCGATTGCACAAAGAAACATTCAACGCCGTTGGTTTCAAGCTGCGCTTTAACAGCGTCCATATCAGCTTTATTTACTACAAAAGACTCCTGCGCCTGTGTTCCCTCGCCGCGCCGCAACAAATTTTCGTGTACGTTCGACAAAATGTTGACCATTACGTCTGAATCACATTCGCGAAAACTTACCGAACGCGTTGCCCCGCTGCCATTGATTGCAATGGGAATTTTATTCGCCTTTGCCTGCGCTACAATGTCCTCTATACATTCGGACGGGAAATTGTCAGTAACTTTAACGCCGCAGTTAGCTTTTTCAGCAGACAGCAACAGATTTTTTCGCGTTACTGTTCCCTCTGCTACAGCATCGCCGACCTTACCGATTGCCCACATACCGCCTTTTCCAACTGATTTAAGAACTTGCCCTAAGTATGGTAAAAGAATTTTCAGCATTTCCGCTGTCAGTTCTACGCCCGCGCGCATACCAGATGTTGTCATCTGTACCATTTCTTCCAAGAAAATCACTCCTTTCATAACTGAAAAAAGAAAAACGGTGTTATATGTAACACCGAAAAAACAAGTTACCTTGTGTTTTGTGCGTTTCCACTTCCACCGCCGCTAAGAAAACGCGCCAATAAGTCGCAATTAATCAGATAACGTCGTCCCGCGCGAACAGACCATTCCGCGCCGCGCCTGCAATTTGACCGCAGAAACCATTGCGACACGTTAAATATCTGTGCAGCTTCGGGAATAGTTGCCATAATGGGGTAGTTGCGGTTACTGGCGTACTCAGCCATACCCTTATTCATCATTTTAATTCACACCTCCTCAGTATTCCGACAGAACGCGTTCGGCGAGTTGTACAAACGCCTGCGAGTTCGGTTTCCACAGCTCGTAATCATTGTATTTACAAGCGTTTATATCTGGCGTGACCTCGCAGTTCCCGTCATCAGTCTTATGTCTGCAAGTGTCGCATATGCGGTTCTGTCGCGAACGCATCAGCTCCCGTGCTTTGCGCTCAATCCTATCCATTTGTTTCAGCTCCTCCCTAAAATGGGTAATCGTCCTCTGCGGTGTACGTTTCGGACGGCGTATTTGTTATCGGCGCACTAACGGGCGCAGAATCGTCCAAACCGCCGCCTGCCGTCCACGTTCCTGCTGTGCTTTCGGTTTCGACTGTTTCTTTCTGTTTTGGCAAACTTGCCGACGGCGGCTGTTCGTAGCCGCTGTCCTCGCGAAACTCATACCCTTGCGCAAGCGGCGCGGTTTGAGTAACAGTATTCTGATTTTGCGCCGCAAACCTGTCTATTTCCTGCGCCTCAAACCTATCCACGCTCTGAATTACTTTCATCGCTCTAAGATACGCCGAAATCCCGATTTTCCCGTTAACATTGTAAGGATACGGCGCTATGTCCATACTTACAGAAGATATTTCTATCCTATCAAGCATACCAATGCTTTCTGCCGACAAGGGGTTGATAATGCCGCTTGTCTGCAAGTAGACTTTCGGGGGAACATTATTGCTGCCATAGTTCACTTTGACCGTCAGAAACGGACTATAGCCGTCGTCGAAATTGATGTTCTTAACGTTCCAACCCGCCTCAACAAGCTGTTTCGCAACATTAGCGTCGGGAATTAGTACCGCGAAACTTCGCGCACCGCCGAGCTTGTGATACTTGTCGGGCGCACCGCCAAAGTTACGAAACGTAATGTTTGCATCGTCAATTTGTAGCACACCGTTCGGTGTTATGTTTACTTTCATTTTTAACCTCCATTCGTTATTATAATTTTCAATTTGCGGAAAAATCGCTTTCAGCTCCGCTTACATTACGCGCACGCGCGCGAATTGCAACCAACAGCCGAAACACCTCAAACGCTGACGGTGTTCTTACATTACGCGCACTCGCGCGAATTGCAACCGCGAAACACGCGTAACGCTCACACGGATTATTATGTGTGAGGTTCAAACCTTATCGAGAGTATTGCATACACCGCAAGCGGTGATTGACTGCCACTTTCTCGACTTAGGGCTGCTAAGTCAGCCCAAACAGCGATATTACATATAACACCGCCAAAATATAACTCGCGCAAAGCGCGATTGTGCAAATCAGAAAAGAAAAATCGAACACGCGCGAAGTGCAACTTTAGTCCGTGAAAATGCTGAAAAACAACATTGCGAAATGTTGAAAAGCGACATTGCAAAATGTAGAAAATCAGCATTGCAAAATGTAGAAAATCAGCATTGCAAAATGCTGAAAACCAACGCAAGATACTATTATATATATTCCTTACATTACGCGCACGCGCGCGAATTGCAACAAGGACTTGACAATTGCAAGGGTTTTGTGCTACCTTACATTACGCGCACGCGCGCGAATTGCAACCGCGAAATACGCGTAACGCTCACACGGATTGTTATGTGTGAGGTTTATACCTTGTCGAGAGTATTGCACACGCCGCAAGCGGTGATTGACTGCCACTTTCTCGACTTCGGGCTGCTAAGTCAGCCCGAAAAACGGTGTTATATGTAACACCGTGGAAATTGAATTGTAATACAACTACGCCTTTAAGTAAGCTCTATAAATTTCCTCTAAACACGAGTAAATTCTTCGTTGCATATACGGCTCGTAAGCGCAGAGGGTTAGCAACTCGTGACAGGCAAGCGCGTATTGCTTTTTTATCAATGCCTGCCGCAGCGGTAAAAGATTAAGATAGAATGAATAGTAACTCACTCTGCCATTTTTTAACCTCTTGTCCGGTTTCTCATTAAGATACACATTGAAGAAATTGACTAATGCCGATTTGGCTCGTTCTTCGTCGTGCTGAACGTAAAAATCGTCAAATTCTATGCAATCCCTTAACACAGCGGACAAACGCTTTCTCTGACTGCGCTTGTCTATGTATCTGGTGTAAATGGGGTGCAAAAACTTATCTTCCATAATTTTATCCCCCTTTACTCAGCCCGAAAAAAGCGGTGTTACATATAACACCGCTTGTGCCTGTCATTCACCAACCCGTTCCATTAGCCAATGCGCTTTACAAAGGTCGCAGTTGGGGTATGCGTTAGGGGCGTTTTCTATTGGTAAATCCAATTCAATGTCGTACTCGTAAAACAGAAGTGGACGCAATGCGCACAGCGGGTTATAGTCATATGGGCAACCTATCAATTGGGTTAAACACATAAGTTCTTCGCCGTCAACGTTCGGATAACCGTCTTTATTCGCGCCGTTCTTAACAATATCGCCGAGCAACAAAAACATCGTTTCAGCATTCGTCATTACATTCAATCCCCCTTTCAATGCTTGTATCTTTCAAGAATTGTTGCCATACAAGCGTCCACATCAAACGACGATTTGTACTGATTTTTTCTGTTGCCGCCGTCCACGGCTAACGGTGCATTGTACAAAGCTGAAACAAGAAATCCGCGCACGTTGCGTATACTCGACTTGTTTTTGTTCAACGTGTCAATCACGCAGTCAATGTGTGGCTTTCGGAGCTGAAGAAAGCGTTCGCGGACAAAACGCTGCGGCACTTCACAGCCGTTTATTCGCGACGTGGTTTTCTGCCATAACACGACGTCAAGTATCAGTTCGGTGATGAAGTAGACCAGCTCCTCTGTTGAAGTGCCGACGTACTCGTTGTACCCGATGTTTTCCCGAACCGTTTTTCTTAACTCGTTTCGAGTTGACTTGTCCACCGATACGGTCATCTGCCCGTCCGTCCGCCCGTCCTCCTCGCGCGCGCCTGCGCGCGCAGAAGAAGATTGATTGATTAGTACTTGATTGTTTAGTACTTGATTATTTAATAAAGTATCCCGCGTTCTGTTTTCCGTCGTCGGGTTTTCCGTTGTCGGAAAATCGCACGCGGTGGAAACGGTTTCACTTGACCGCGTGCGATTTTCGCACGCGGTGGGATTTGGCTTTGTAATGCCATTTATTGACGCGTCGCTTTCTTCGCTCTCTTTGGCGTTGAAGTAAGGGTTTTGCTCTGGGTTCTCATAGACGAAGTATTCGCTTGCTGACATTCGTCCGTTCTCGTCGCGCGTCTGTTCACCTCTGGTGATATACCCGCGCTTTTCAAGCTCCTGTATTCCGCTCCGAACACTCGCCAATCCGTCGTTCGTAATGTACGACAGCCCTTTAAGCGAGTAGTCCCAATCTTCGGGCAGCGAAAGGATTACCGACATCAAACCCTTGGCTTTCAGCGACAACTCCCTATCCTTGAGGTGATAGTTACTCATTGTCGTATAATTTGCGTTTTTCTGCACTCTGAACACCGTTGACATTTTCTTTTCCTCCTTGTCTTACAATGACGGTTTCTTTGGTTTCGTTTGCTTTGTCTGTTGCTGTGCCTGTCGTGACTGCTTATCAGTTCTATATTCATCGCGCTTTTCCTTGTATTTTTTCAATAGTTCGGGATTGCGCACAAGCACCTCGTTTACCTCGTCTATTTTGTCGCGAAGCGTCTGTACATCTTTTGTCAATCTCTGCACAGTATTTCGCAGCGAGTTGTTTTCCTCGCGAAGTTTTTCGATTTCAACCTTTTGCGCTACATCGGCAACGGTGACAGCGCCCGTACTTTGCGCGCCGATACTCGGCGCACTATGCGCTTGGCAAAAATCCTCACAGAAACGGCTGTAATCTTCCAGAATAGGGCGTTCGTTGCGCGGCACGTCGTTGTTCCAATGCGAAAAGCCGTCAATAAGGCGTTCGCCCTTTCCGTACTTGTCTACAAGCTGATTATAAGTGTTTTGTATTCCCGCACCGTCCTCGACTAGGCTCGGCGGCAGAAAACGACCCGTTTCTAAAAAGCGCGTTAAAAGCCGTGCCAGAGCCTTGTTTCGCGACAGCTCATTGTAATGTACATAAACCTTATAGCCTGCATTTTTGGCTCGTTTTATGTAGCTTTCCGTTGACTCTAAATCACCGCCTACGCGCGGATAAACGATATTTTCGCCTCGGCTTATCGCGTTTTCAAACTGCTTATATGCAATTCGCTTGCTTTCCTCGTGTACATACCCTGCACCCCAACCTTGGTCATAGCTTGGGAGGAGCTTTTTAGCCTCATCGGCGTCTATAAGCCGTGATTTATAAAACTCCGACAACGGTTCTGCAAGTGCGGTGGATTTGCCCGCCGCAGGCAGTCCGATAACAACATCTAATCGTTTTTCACAGCGTATTTCTCCGTTAAACGAAACCGTGCCGTCACTCTGTGTAACGGCACTTTTAATGTTGTTTTCAAGCCTTTGAAGAACATTTTTTTGTATAGGTTCACGCCTTTCCAATTCTTCTTCAGACATAACGGCTTTTGAAACACAAAGCTCTGCATATTGCATTTCGGGCAGTTTGTTTATCTCGTCCTGAGATACATAGACGTTTTTGTTCAACGTGTCAATCACCGCCCGCATTTCATCAGAAACAGGATTGCCTGTCAGCTTGTTAATCACGTTTTCTTCCAAATTAATACCTCCTTTATAAACAAAAAACGCGGAGTTGTTTTCTCCGCGTTTAAATGTTATTCAATTGTATTTTGTGACGTTGTTCAGCGCCATTTGGACTGAACTATATATCGTCCCTAGTGATAATGCCGTCGGCAATCATCAGCTCCTCGACTTCTTCAAGAGTTTTTAAGCCTTTTATTCTGTCGCGATTTTTACCAACCCAAGAAAATATTCTGTGTTGAATAGGCGAAAAATCCTCTTGCCAATATTTTCGTGTGTTTAACACATCGCCGTATCCGCACGCCCAATCAGTCGCGAACTCTGCTGCACGGAAACGCTCCGCAGAAATGAACTCTGGTCTGATTTCATTAACGTTTGTGTTTTCCATAATAAACTCCTTTCATACTATCCATTCCTCTCCTATCTATATTATACCACAGTATATTGTAGAAGTCAAGAGGTTTTTTACTAATATTGTAACCTGTTTATTCTTGACAGATAGGCATCAAGTATCTTCTTACATCACGCACGCGCGAATTGCAACGGTTATCGGCACGCGGCGTTATGTTCAGCGAGAACTTACATCACGCGCGCACGCGCGAATTGCAACTTAACTATGTTTTGAATTGGCTGATTGATTTTTTCTTACATCACGCGCACGCGCGAATTGCAACCAATTTCTCTCGGCAATCGTTCATCTGTCGAATCTTACATCACGCGCGCACGCGCGAATTGCAACCAGCAGCCAAGCGAAGATTTGGCTTTTCTCCTGCGCTTACATCACGCGCGCACGCGCGAATTGCAACCGCGAAACACGCGTAACGCTCACACGGATTTTTATGTGTGAGGTTTATAATACCTTGTCGAGAGTATTGCATACACCGCAAGCGGTGATTGACTGCCACTTTCTCGACTTAGGGCTGCTAAGTCAGCCCGAAAAACGGTGTTATATGTAACACCGCCAAAATATAACTCGCGCAAAGCGCGATTATGCAAATCAGAAAAGAAAAATCGAACACGCGCGAATTGCAACGGCAAATCGCCACGCAGAACCGCTTGGCGGACAGTCTTACATCACGCGCGCACGCGCGAATTGCAACCGCGAAACACGCGTAACGCTCACACGGATTGTTATGTGTGAGGCTTATACCTTATCGAGAGTATTGCACACGCCGCAAGCGGTGATTGACTGCCACTTTCTCGACTTAGGGCTGCTAAGTCAGCCCGAAAAACGGTGTTACATATAACACCATTGGAAGTGCAGCTAGGGGAGTGACCCTGCGCCGCACAGAACAGGCGCAGCGAGAAATGCCGAAACTCGCTGCACCTTACAACAAGAGGAATATATATAGACACGCATAGCGTATAAAGGAGTAAAAATGCGCCATTGCGTGGCTATGTCATACATATCTTATGATACGCATACAAGCGCGAATTGCAACAATTGTGTTTTGTGTGGAGGAAAGTACCCTCATTACTTATATCACGCGCGCACGCGCGAATTGCAACCTGTTGCATCGTCGATAGCAGCTTTTACTTTCTGCAAATCATTTTGACTGACATCAGTGGTTGACGGCTTTATCACAAAGTTTTCGCCTTGCTTATAAATGGCGCATAAAGGCAGATTCTTATAATAAACCTCTGTGAAATCTTCCGCGCCACTTTCTCTACTAAATAAGACTTTGCAGTCACCCTTCTTAAATTCGCCACTTTTAATTGAAGGGTTTACGATTTCCTTGAAACAAACATAAACTGCTTGGTAAATATCAGAAATGGCATTTCCTGTTGAATGCTCGTTATCCAGAAACTCACAAAAACTTGCATATATCTCAAACCCCATATTGGATGACTGCCTTTCAAACACCATAACACTGTCGGATATTTGCTTTGCATACAACTCCTGTAAATACAGGTCTTCAGGGTCTTCAATCAATTCCTGCTGGGTTGACATCGTTCTTCCCTCCTTTCTTTGGCTTACATCACGCGCACGCGCGCGAATTGCAACAGTTAATTGTGCAATCTTGCATTTGGCTCTTACATTACGCGCACGCGCGCGAATTGCAACCGCGAAACACGCGTAACGCTCACACGGATTTTTATGTGTGAGGTTTATAATACCTTGTCGAGAGTATTGCATACACCGCAAGCGGTGATTGACTGCCACTTTCTCGATTTAGGGCTGCTAAGTCAGCCCAACTTTAATATAATCAGCTCAATTTTCAATCTCGTCATCGGGGTCGGCTTTTTTCGACAGAATTTTTGCAATGTCTTTAACGCAAAGAGCCTTTGCTACATTGTCGTTTGCGCCGTAAGCAGCTCCGCACGTTTCGCAGACTAAGCTGGTGTTTCCGTCATCGTCCTTGACCGCCTTAACGCTCGGCAATTGACAGGCGGCACACCACTTCTGCAAATCTCGATAGCCTACCTTAATAACATTTATGCCGTATTCCTTTGCTTTGTATTCGATTTTTGTCTGCAAATCGTAATACGACCAACTTTTCAGCATTTTGTATTTTTCAAGCTCCGATGTCGCATAGCCTGTCAAATCTTCAAGCTGTATCGTCCCGCAGCCGTTCTGAACCGCCCAATCAATAATCTGCCTCGAATATCTATGATTGACGGTATTTCGGAAGTTGGAAATCTTCTGCCCGATATTGTCAAGAGGTTTCATTTTCGCGTGATAACCGTGACCAATTCTGCCGTCACCGCACAACTTGGAGTGCTTTCGGCTTGCAATACCGATTGAACGGCGGCGTTTTTCGACCTGCGCCGAAAACTCCTGAACCTCGCCGCCCTCGATTTCACGGACTTTATTACCATTTCCGAAAACACAGGTAACAGCGTTATGTTCGGCAATATGTACGCCCATTATGCTGTCTTTTTCCAATTGCACAAGGCTCTCTTTTTCATTTTCAAACGAGAAACATAACAGCAAAAACCACTTGCCGTTTTCGTATTGCAATTTACTGCCGCATATATCATATATGCCGTCATAGCAGCGTTCAAGTATCGGCTCTACAAAACGTTTGGACTTGCTCCGCACAACGGCTTTAAACTTCAGCGAGGACTTCGGCAAATCCAACGCTTTCTTTTCAGATTTGGAAAAGAGAGCAAGCTCAAAGTACCAATCGGTTTTTCCGTTCTCGTCCGTGTCAAACGTGAGCTTGATTGAACGCTTGTGTAAATCTATCGCCATATTTCGGCGATAAGACGGTATAGATGTCGTTCCGCGCATAATATCCGCTTTTAAGGCGTTAAATCGCGCGACAACAGCCTGTTCCGTCGAACCTAGATTAGATGTGATTACGCTCGGCGCGTCCTGCTTGATTTTATGGTATATTACCGTCGAAAGCGACTTGCCGAGTATCTCGCGGTTCTCGTCCTTAGTAGGATATTCGCCGCGAGCCTTTTTCCAATCGCTCTCGAACCCGTTGTATTCCCAACACAATTGAACAATTCGGTTCGCCGCCGCGCGAATTTCGCGCTGCATCTTCCACAATTCCTCTTGCGCTTGTTTAAAGCTCAGAGTTTCATCGTCCTTGTAATACAACTGTAATTTTACTGCCTTTGTCATAATTTATTCCTTTCGCCGTCACCTTGTGTCAACCTTGTAGATGTGCAGCAAAATCAGCTCCACCGTGCAAGTCCACAACAATATCAATAGCTTCGACAATATCTTTTACTTTTTTAACGCGGAAATCCTTTGACCTACTACTTAGGACTTTACCTAAATGCGTGTAGGTGTAGGTTTCGCCATTGGGTATCCTAATGGTGTTGCCACCGTCATATGTAACGGTTGTTCCGTCTTTACATATTACAACATACATTTTTTGTCACACCCCCTTGAACAACTTTGTCTTACTGGCAGTTACTGCAAATGCCTACAGTTGCTAAGAGAGCAAACATAATAACAAGCACGAAATAATCCGTCATTTTAAATCACCCTCCTAAAAATTAATTTGACACATATAAACCCACTAGCGACTAGTAAAGATATTAGCGAAAGCAGTTATACACATAATTGCAAGACCGCCCGCGATAAGATATACAGCATTCATCATTTTAAATCACCCCCTAAAAATTAATTTAACACTTATAAACCCGCTGGCAGCACACAATCCTGCAAGGATAATGCTTTGTGCGAGAAACCCGTATAGTCCCACAACCAAACTTAATATACCCGTAGTGCTATATAAATACAGCGCAACATTTGTAAAAAACTCCTCCTCACTAGCTATTAGTTGCTTTACTGTCATTAGGCTCTACCTCCCACGACATCTGACCGCCGATAGCGTGGATTTTATAAATTATTTCGTCCGCAGATTTTTTGCCGAGGTTTCGTATTCGCCGAAACGACTCCTCGTCGGCTTGTAGTATATCGCCAATCGTTCGGTAGCCTGCGCGCAGCAAGCAGTTGTAAGACCGAACGGAAAACTCCATATACTCAATCTCTTTGGACTTGATAAAATCGTTTGTGTTAGCGGGCTTTGGTTCGGGTTTTATAATATCTTCTTCGTCGGTTTCGATAGAACAAAAATACGTTGTAGCCTCGTTACTGAACTCGGTAACACGAACCTTTTCGCGGCGTATAATCTCCTGCGCATACTCAAGACGTTTCTGTAAGTCGATATACATTGAAAAGGGAATACAAGCAAAATTAGCCAAGGACGGCGGGTAAGAAAGCTTTCGTATGGCTTTCGTTTCAATCTGCCGAATACGCTCCCGCGTAACATTGTAAATTCTGCCGATTTCCTCATAAGTCTTGCCGTCCCGCCAACGTTGTATCACGACATCGCGTTCGCGTTCGTTCAGCTTTTCATTCATCAAAGCCCTAGCGCCGCGCGCTGTGATTTCCCACCCTGTGGTGTCTGCTCCCTTATAAAAGCGAGGGAGCGCATCGGTAAGTGCCGCAGTCAAATTGTGCGGGTATGACAATTGAGCATATTGCTCCGGTTTTAGTTTTGCTGTCATTGATTTTTTATCCTCCTAATCTTGTTGATTATGTATCGTTTTGCTTACATCACGCGCCCACGCGAGTTGCCACTGTG
>CANQXH010000011.1 GCA_947627745.1 uncultured Oscillospiraceae bacterium | reverse complement strand
GTGCTGCCCTATTTTTTGGACCACATCAGCTTTGACCAGGAGAGAAACCGCTTTGTGTGCGTGGTCAGCACCAACAGCGGCGCCCACCCCGAGTTTGAGAAAAACGCCCTGGTATATGCCACCATTTCCTATCAGGAATCTACTTCCCGCTATGTGTTGGACGAAGGACTTCATATCGTTTCCGATCCCGGCTTGTCCGACGGTCATATTTCTTACAGCCGCTCCATCGTGAAGGATGGGCTGATGTACCGGGTCATGTGCTATACCAGGGACTACACAGAGGAAACATATATTTTGGACGTCCTGGTGAATGTGTACGATCTGGATTCGGACGCCTTTGTCTCCAGCAAACTGGTGAAGGAATACCTCAAAGAGGCACCGTATCTTGGCTTGGTCAGCGGTTCTACCTCCGCGCCAATGTGCGCGAGAAACGGAAAAGTCTACGCATTTGTCGAAGACGGGGACGCCATTGTGGTCTCCGACGCGGAAAACATCGAAATATACGCCATGCCCTTTGTGTTCCAGGACGCTTACAGCATCTGGACGCCCGACCCTCCCGATGAGCCCCGAGACAGCTTTTTTGAGTCCCTTGTGAGCGTTCAATCGGATGGCAACGTCTATGTTTTGAATGTGTACAAGGACCGAAAGGTGGTCATCTCCCGGCTGACCGAGGAGGGCTTTGAAACGGCGTATGAATTGCGGCTGCCAAAAGATCTTCCAGACTATTTGGTAATCAGAAGTTTTCTCCTTGTGGACCCGAACGGTATCTCCGGTATCACCGCAAGCGGGGATGAAGGGAATGTCCAGTATCTCACAGATGAAAATGATAACCCAGAACAATTACGAAGCTTTATGAATGACGGTGGCATTGTCATTGCTGTTCATAATGGAGAAGAAAAGAAGATTTCCGCGGAACAGCTGGGTTTTCCTTTTTCGGTGGAAAGCGATCTAAACAGCAGTACTGTGCGTGGCGATTTGGGAAAAGATATCGCGACGCTGTATTATAACTACGGAAATGGTCGTGATGGAATCTATATTATCAATGTGGGGACCAACGACAATCCGCGGCAAGACGCGCTAATTGCCGACGCGATTTCCGCCATTCGAGAGCGTCAAGAATCCGATCCAAACGATGGATCAATATCCGCTGCATCAATCGGAATGATTGATATCGCGACAATACGAGAACCCAAAGGAACATTGAACGCGTGCTATGAAGTATTTACCGCGCAAGATTTCAGCGGCCGTGATTATTATATTGTAAAAGCGACTTTGAATGGGATACCCGGCTGTATTTTGAGCGGCGCCAAATATGATTCAAAGTATCAAGGCAAGGGGATATACGCAACGATCGGAACTTCAACGAGCAGCGTAACAATCGATGCATATGGTCCACATAGAACAATAGATACAAAAAGTTATATCGTTGATGTGGCTGGCGCTTGGTCTACGAGCGGTGGTTGGAGCTGGACGTGCGATATTGACGATACCGATATTGAAGCATCTTGTTCCACCAATACCGCTACTTGGGATGTTACGCTCCGTGATTCCGCGCGGAAAACCTCTTTTGCTTTTGAACCCGCAGTAACTTTCGATTGCCCAAGCAATAAAGAAACGGTTTATGTGTCCGTATATGCTTCCTATGATTTGGATTCTTGGGATACACCGGTTGAAGCCATTGAATTGAGCCGGACAATTAAGTGCGACACATCCGTAGTTGAACAGTAATATTTCATTTATTGACTGTGAAAAAGTTTATTTTTGGATATGTTTTGCTGTTGGCTGATGTGATAGGCCTTCGTGGCCGGATGATTGCCTGTACGACTAGCGGTGGTGGATACACCGAAACCCTTTCCTATTTGGAGGGCCTGGCGGAGCCGGGGCGTCCACTCGGAGAAGCTGGCCCTGATTTATGTGACGCCGAAAAACGTGGACAGCGACGCCGAGGGCGTGATGCTGACCGATCTATTCCTAGCAAGCGGAAATGAACGGAACGCCCGTTGATTTCTCTATAAAAAGCAACACGGAAAGGAAGGCGCTATTTATGAAGGAAAAAATATTGGGCCGGGTCGAAATCACCATCCAGCAGTTTTTGTGGATATTGTTGGTGCAAATTCTGGCCGATTTATTTGGTGTGGCGGTCTATTATTTGCTGATGTTTGTGTTCCATGGATCGGTCCACATCTACAATTTTATGAGCTTTGGGGAATATCTCGCGAACGGGGTCCTGATTCTCCTGTTCTGGGTGATGATGGGGTGGTTCACGCCCCGCGTCTGCCGGCCCGGGTTGGTTGGGGGTCTCGTGACCATCGTGATCTGGGCCGTGGCGGCGTTTGTGCTGCACAGCATCGTATATCTGCCCTTCTGGTCCCAAATCAGCCTGGAGGCGATGCTGGAGGCGACTCTGCGCGCCATCGGGCTTGAGTCCGGTATGGGCGCCTACGTGTTTGCCTATACGCTGCTGCCGGCAGCCTATGGCCTGGGCCTGCTGCTCAGAAAGAAATTCGGAAAGGACAAAAAGGAAGAGCAGCCCAGCGGTCAATGACCGAACCGCAGGCAGGAATCGGCGGTGACGCCCCGTAGGATCATCCATCCTGTTCAGCCACCGTATACCCTTTTGAAACGGCGAAAAATCTGCCCCAAAGCGTCACCGCACCCAAAGTCAATGTCGTCTCAAAGCGCCAAGGCCAGGGACCTTTTCAGTCCCTGGCCTGCCTTTGTCGATCTTTGTATCCCTCCCCTGCTATTTATGGTTGAAATTGAACCGTTTTGCCTGTAAAATAGTATTTGGGAGGTGATTCTTGTGCTTCATGTTCTGCTTTGTGATGATGATGCGCTGTTCCTGGACCGTGTGAAAAGCCGTGTGGAGGCGTTTCTGAGCAGTCAGGGGGAAGGATTTGAGATTCTGGCCCGCACCGACCCAGCGCGCGTCACCGACCGGGAGCTGTCCCTTTGCGATCTGGCGCTGCTGGATGTGGACCTGGCCACTCCCGAGGACGACGGCATTGCCTTGGCCCGGCGGCTCCGCGCCTTCCGCCAGGACGCGGTGCTGATCTTCGTCACCAATTTCATCGAGTTCGCCCCCGCCGGCTACGAGGTCAGCGCCTTCCGCTATGTCCTCAAACGGGATCTGGAGGGGATCTTCAATACCTATCTCAGCCAAGCCCTTGACCGCATTCGGTTGGCACGGGAGGTCTACCCCATCTGGGTGGACGGCAAAAAGGTAGAGCTGCCGATCAAATATCTGGAGCGCCTGGAGGTCTTGGGGCACAATATCGAGATCTTCCTGTGCCCAATCCCACCGGAGACGGCGGGCAAGCGCTATCAAATCCGGGGCACCCTTTCCGAGATCGCGCGGGACCTGGAGGTGTGTGGATTTCTGCGGATCCATAAGAGCTATCTGGTGAACATGCGGTTCATCGCGAAGCTGTCCAGCAAAGGGGTCGTCTTGGACAATGGAACGGTCCTGCGGGTCAGCCAAATGCAGTACAACGAGATCAAGCAAAAGTATCTACTGTGGAAGCAGCCGAGGTGATGGGCATGGAATATGTGCTGACCGCTCTCTGGGCGCTGATCGACGATCTGGCGCTTCTGCTGTTCCTGTCCGCGTTTTTACCTGTGAAGCGGAACCGGACGCAAATCGTTCTCGGTTATCTATTTTTCACGGCCGCGCAAATCATTCTTTTGAACGCGCTCCCGAACCCACTCCATTCTTTAACCTCCTTTATTGATCTTTTGCTTGTTTCCTATTACCTGTTCGACGGCAAATTGTCCGCAAGGCTCATTTTGTGCGTGAATGCCCTCCTGATTTCGGCCGTCATGGACGCGGTTGCCGGATACGGAACTTCGGCAATTCTTGGATTGTCGGTTGAAGAGTTTACTTCCCGAAGAGGACTGTTTACCTTCGTTGTTACTTCGGAAAGGCTTTTTATGCTCCTGGCCGCCTACCTTTTGAAGCATTTCTCCTCTTTTCAGGGCGTCCGGATGCGGGGCCAGTGGCTGCTCCTGGCGCTCGCTTTCCCCACATTAAGCACGGTCTTTCTATGTACGCTGTTCTTTACGGCGCCGGATCAGCCCGATATCTCCGTCGGCGCGGTGATCCTGAGTATCGGTTTGGCGCTGGCGAATATCGGGATCCAGTTTGCCATCTTCTCTCTGGAAAAAACCACCCAAAAGGACCGGGAGGCCGCCCTGATGCGGCAGCAGATCGCCCTCCAATCGGAGAGCATCACCGCCCTGGAAAAGAGCTACCGGGCCCAGCGGCAGAACGTCCACGAGTTTCGCCATCACTTGCAGGCCCTTCACGCCCTCCTGGACGAGCAGCAATTTTCCAAAGCCCAGGCATATCTGGACAGCCTCCAGCAGACCCAGACCGTCCGGGTGTTCAGCGTGAACTCCAAAAATCCCATTCTGGACGTGGTGCTGAACGAAAAATATCAGGCAGCCCAGGAAAAGGGCATCGCCATGCAGATCCAAGTGAACGATCTCGCCGCCTTCCCTTTGCCGGAGGACGCCACGGTGGTGCTATTATCCAACCTTCTGGACAACGCCATCGAGGCGGCGGAAAAATGTGCCGGGACCAAGGAGATCGCCTGCTGCCTGCTGTTAGAGGACAGCCTTTACCTCTCCGTGCGGAATACCTCCCCCAAGGTGGCGATCTACAACGGGCACATCATCACCACCAAGGCGGACAAGCTGAACCACGGCTATGGCCTGGCCACCGTTCGCGGCATCCTAAACCAGTGGAACGCGGAATACACCTTCAAATACGCCGATGGCTGGTTCCAGTTCGCGGCGGAGATCCCCCGGCCCCAATAAACAGATTCCATTTGGAGAAATGCTCCGGTTTTTCGCCGGAGCATTCTAGTTACATTTTGTTGCTTTTCTCCAGTTGTGCCAGAAAATCCCCAGTTGTGCCAAACCTCTTGAAAGAAACAAATTCTCTGTCTATAATGGCGTTAGTGGGCGTATTTCCCAAAGCTGCCCAAGAATTTTTCGTTTCTATAAAAGAGGTGCTTTTGGTATGAAAACAAAAGGTTTTAAAGTGACTACATCCATCATCATTTCCCTTGGATTCCTCTGCCTGGCCATTTGCGCTTGGCAGACCGCGAATTTCATTTCCAACCAATCTGTTTTCCAAGCGGAACACCCCCAGTACGTCTCCCATTGCTGGGTCCTGCTGGGCCTGACCGCCGCAATGACCGTGCTTGCCTGCTGCCAGGCGATCCTCTCCTGCTGGATGGCGCCCTCCGCCGGGAGCTCCGTCCTATGCGGCGTCTTCTCCACTGGGCTGATTGTTTTGGAGGTGCCGACCCTGCGGGCCGCCGCCGCGCAGCTATACAATCTGGGAATGCTGGTCAGCGACTATGGGATCCGGTTTCCCTTTGACGGCGGCTGGTTGCTGATGGCGCTGGTGGTTTTGCTCATGGTCGCGGCTGTCGCGCAGATGCTGATCATCCTCTTTTCCTGGTTGGCCGCCAAGCACGAGGAAGCGTAGAGCGGCGCGAGCGGGAAGCGGATGTGACGTGAGAATATCTCCATTCATTTAGAAAGGGTGGATTGCTGATGAAAACAACCACCAAAAAAGGCCTTCTCTATGTGTTGATCGCGCTTATGGTGATCGTCCTGTTCTGCCTGGTGTGCGCCCTCCCCTTTATTTCCTTCCAGCAGGAGGTGGACCAGGTCATGCAGGGCTATGTTGTCCAGGAGGGCCAGCGGGCGGAGGCGGTGACAATCCAGCTTCAGGGCACCAAGTACATCAAACTTTGGTCGGAGAACGCAATGAGTGCCAGCATCCGGGTGACCGACGGGGACGGCACGCTTCTGTTTTACGGGTTTACCTTTGGTACCCCCATGCCTACGACCGGCGACTATTTGTGGTCCACCTACAACGGGCTGTACAATAAGAACGGCGACCCGGACTTCGACATCAAGACGGGGTACTTCCCCTACCCCAACGGGGAGTTCGATATCCTTCCCGGATGGAACAGCTACTATGCCATCAGCAGCGACGGGAAATACCTGCTGCTGGACGATTTCCAAGGGGAGGATACCTACCTGGCGGCTGCGGTGGACGGTGCTTCGGCGGAGGACTGCGCGGCGCGTTTACCTGACTTTTTCGACCAATACTGCGCGAAATAAGAGGAAGCGGATCCAAATACCAAGGCCAGGGACCTTCACGGTTCCTGGCCTCGCTCTATTGTATTCTAGACCGGATCTCCGCTCAAATGGCTGGCAAAGGCCTGTTTGTTCTCCTGGGGCGTGGTGGTGGGCCGGCCCAGGTCGGGCCGGGCGCCGACAGCGCACTTTACCTCCAGGAAACACAGCTCCCGCCGCTCCTTCGCGGCGGTCAGCGCCGCGTCCAGAGCCTCCGGCGTAGAGACGCTGACGGCAGTGGGATAACCGCAGCCCTCCGCGATTTGAGTCAGGCGGATCTTTCCCGCCGCCGTGGGCATGCCGCCTACGGATTCATGGGCCTCGTTGTTGATGACGATGTGTACCAAGTTCTCCGGCCGGTTGGCCCCGATCACCGCCATGGCTCCCAGGTGCATGATTGCCGCCCCGTCCCCGTCGATGATCCAGACCCGTTTCTCCGGCCGCTGGGCGGCGATGCCCAGGGCAATGGAGGAAGCGTGGCCCATGGACCCCACCGTCAGGAAATCCCGTCCGTGGCCTTCCCCCCGGGCCTCCCGGATCTCATACAGCTCCCGGGACGCCTTGCCGGTGGTGGAAACGATGGGATTCTCCCCCGTGGCCGCGACAATATGCCGAATCGCTTCCTCCCGGGCAAGCGTGCAGCCGTTCCGGTACTTGACCTTGCCCTCATAGGTGAGCCCGCCCTTGCGGATCACAAAGGCCACCTGCTTGCCGGCGGAGAGCAGGGCGCGGTAGTCCGCCATTTTGGCGGACACCTGGCCCTCCGTGGTCTCCTTGCCGATGACAAAGTACGCAATATCCAGGTCCTCCAGCAGCTTCAAGGTCACTTCTCCCTGGAAGATGTGCTGGGGCTCGTCGTGGACCCCCGGCTCTCCCCGCCAGCCGACAATGAAGATACAGGGGATGCCGTAGACCTTCTCGTTTAGAAGGGAAGCCACGGGGTTGATGATGTTCCCCTCGCCGCTGTTCTGAAGGTACACCACCGGAACCCTGCCCGTGGCCAGGTGATACCCCGCCGCAAGAGCCACCGCGTTTCCCTCGTTGGCGGCGATCAGGTGACGCTTCGGGTCGATGCCGTACCGCTCCATCAGACAGTCACACAGCGCCCGCAGCTGGGAGTCCGGCACGCCGGTGTAAAACTCCGCGCCAATACAATTTACAAGGTCTTCGACTCTCATACTTGCTGCTTTGCCTTCTTTTTCAATTCTGTGGAAGAGACGCCCTGCGTATATTCCGGCTCAACAACCTCGCCGCCCCACTCAGCCATCAATGCGATCGCCTCCCGGCGTACATCCGCAAGCGGGCCGTTTCTCCAATCGGTGCCATGCACCATATAATCAGGGTGAAACTTCCTCAAATTAGGCTTATAATCCTTGGAGACTTGAGGCACCACAAAAGCAACGCCTTTGATCTCAGAGATCACTTTTTCTCTCATTCCATAATCCATGTATGGTTCCGGCTTATAGCTTCGGATCGCGTCATCCGTGAAAAGGCCCACCATTACCGTCCCCAGCTCTCTTGCCTTCTTCAGAATATTGATGTGCCCGGGATGGACGATATCCGCCGCCATGGGGACGTAAACCAGCTTTTCTCCCTCTTTGAGATTTAAATCCTCTCTGCTTAAGTACTCCATTTCGATTCCTCCTTATATGCAGCGAAACAGTTTCCCGGGATAGCGTCTCAAAATATCCTCGGTCATCTGGAACGGATAACTGGACAGCTTGTGCGCATTAGAGAGCATTTTATCAATTTCCCGGTTCCAAAGGTCCACAGGTACCGGGACGCAGCCTAATATAGCGTACAAATCATCTTCCAATTCGTCCACGCACTGGTAGCCCAGCAGCTTCAGGATCTCGGCTACCACGGTCTGGTCCTGGTAATACCGCAAAAAACCGGGGATAAACAAAATCACCGACCTGCCGTGGGCGAGCTGCAGCTCATGAGTAATGGAATTGGCCAGCCCATGAGGGAGTCCGGATCCATTCGTGGCAATCGCATAGCCTCCAAACATCGCGCAGGCCATCATCTTTTCCCGGACCGCGTCGTCGATCCGCTCAAAATACTCTGGACCTTTCAGGAAGTCCTTAAATTCCCGGAACAAGCGCAGCCCCGTGATGCTGTAAAATCGGTTGTAATTGTTCGCCCGCGTAGTCATATACGCCTCGATCAGGTGGGCCAGCGCATCAACGCAGGTAGAAACGCATGTTCGATAGGGAATTGTTTCCAAATACTTTGGATCTACCAGAGCCAGTTGAGGATAGAGCTGGGAAAAAATTGTTCTCTTTGTACCTTGCGCAGAATCTGTCAAAACCGAAAACGGAGTCACCTCCGAACCAGTTCCGCAAGTAGTAGGTACAGCCGCAATGGGAAGATGGACAGCGTTCCGGTCCGCGTAGAACAGCTTTTCCAAATCCGCGTTTTCCTCGTTTGCCAGCAGGACCGCCACAGCTTTTGCCGCGTCGATCGCGGAACCACCGCCTACACCAACGCAGAAATCAATCCCAGCGGCCCGATTCTGTGCTGCAGCTCTTACGACGGTTTCAATCGTCGGATCGGATTCTACTTCATCAAAGACCGATACCTCTACCCCAGGGCCAATCCCGGCAAGAACATCATCCAGGGAATGATTCGCTTTGGCAGAATTCCGGCCAGTCAGAATCAGAATATGCCTGCCTGTTATTTCCCTCCCGTGGTTCACGGCACAATCCTTTTCAAAATATACTTTGGTTGGATTGTACAGCTTCATGACGTTTCCCTCTCAATATTGGTCGGCAGAAGCAATTCGATCAGCTCCGGCCTTGTAAAATTGAATTCTAAAGCTTCTAGATCCGCCGTGGACACCACTTTTCGGTACGCGAGGTGAAAAGCCGCGGCGATTGCCTCGAAATCCGCTGATAAATATCCGGTTTCCTCGGTGGTGCCCATATAATTCTTGTTGAAAATTTTCTTTTGGAATTCCATGATCTCGCCAAGGCACCGATTATTGCAGACCACCACCGTGATTGGAAGTTGTTCCCGGCGAATAAGTTGCAATTCCTGGACATTCATCAGTAGCCCGCCATCTCCGTCCACGCAGACTACCGGCCGGCCCGATGCAAAGTGAACACCGATCGCTGCCGGCAGAGCGTAGCCCATGGAAGCCAAGCCCGCCGACTGAAAGATCCGCCAGCCCGTTTTGACCATCCTGCCGGAAAGGAACCACCTTCTATGGCTGCCGATCCCGACAGATATATCCACATTCTCAGGGATCTTGGAAGCTACCTCCGTGACCAGCTGGAATGCCGCGCTGTTGGAAGTCGAAGCACCGTCATTTCTCCGAATGCTACCGCACACCCAAGCGTCTTTTTCCCCGATTTCTGTAGCATGTGCCAGAAGGGCCGGAATAACCGCTTTCAGGTCGGCATGGACCGCCTTTTCGGAGCCAATTTGATACTCCAGCTCCGCCGGGTCCACATCGATCCGGATAATATGGGCTTGGGAAGCGAAGTCATTCCGGTTCTTACCAACTTCTTTCAAATTCAGCCTGGCGCCGAAACAAACCAGCAAATCGCAAGAGGCAACCGCTTGATTGGCGCCAGGATCCCCGTCGATCCCCAAAAAGCCAATATAGTTTTCATATCCGAACAGTTCATCGTCGCATACAATGGTCGCGGCAACCGGGATGCCGCAGCGGGCAGAGATCGTTTTTAAATCCTCTATCAGACCCGCCTGCTTCGCGCCTCCTCCCACAAGGAACAGCGGGCGGGAAGACCGCCGAAGGGCTGTGGTTATTTCATCCACATGATAACCTGTTTCAGGCTCCGAAATGAAACCGCTCTGGTCTTCATATTCTGCCCGTTGGATATCGCTGGGGATGTCCAGCAATACCGGCCCCGGCCTGCCGTTCCTGGCAATGTAAAGCGCTTTCTCAAGAGCAAAGCGCACTTCCCCGGCATTTTGAATCTGATAGCTCCACTTCGTCACAGGGTGCGCCATCCCGACAATGCCCACCTCTTGGGAAGCCTTTTGCCGGATTTTTAAGTTGCCTCGAAGCGTGTCCGAATCCTTATCGCCTACAAGATAGAGCGCTGGTACCGAGTCGACATAGGCATTGGCAATTCCAGTCAGCAGATTGGTCGCGCCCGGCCCAGCTGTTGCGTATGCGACCCCGATATTTTTTGTAGCCTGTCCGTAGGCGCAGGCCGCAAATGCCGCGCCCTGTTCATGATATGTGATATGGTTTCGGATGCTGGACTTTTTTAGAGAATCGGTAAAGTGACCGCAGCCGACGCCTGGAATCCCAAAAACATCTGTGATGTTCTCTTTTTCCAGGGCCCTGACGATGTAATCCGAAACCTTCATTTTAGTCCTAACTCCTTTAAGCGATTTTCTGTAAAGTCCTTGCGGAAATAGCCTTTCTCTCTTATATTTAAACTTTTTACAAATGTTGAAAATAGTTCCTCTCCGTAACCCATTCTTTTGAAATAGGATGCATAATTCTGTGTAGCTAAATTATGACTCCCAATAAAATAATAGAGCGAATATCCCCATGGCGTTTCCTCATTAAACCTCGCCACGTTCTTTTCATATATGCTGAATAACCTTTCAACATTATAATCTCCATTTCTTTCTACATTAAGCACATCCGCAGCAACCTCAGTCTGAAGATTTCCTGGACCTTTTCCCATTCCCCCAATACTTGCGTCGCACAATAAGTCTCTGCGCATATTCATTCCCAGAATGGCTTCAAGACACGCTAAACTTTGCATTTTATTGTTATGTCCATGATAGCCGAGAATAATATCCGGCAATAAAATTTTGTCCGCCATATCTGCTAAATGTCGCACTTTCCCCGGAAGTTCAGTTCCAAAAGTATCAACAATATAAAATGAATATGGATGTATCTCATTGACCATTTCCAACAGTTTGATGAATCTTTCATCTGTGTAGTCTGACACATTTGTTGGTTGAACAGATATTTTTATACCCATATCCGAGACTTTTTTGCAATATTCAAGATGTTCTTCAAGCAACCGTTCCCATGCGGTTACTCTTATTAGATCTATCCCACAATCCTTTAATGCTGCAACCTTTTTAAGCGGAAAGGTTTTCTCAACGGTTTCCTGTTGTTCTATCATGACAGCAAATCTTACTTTTTGATTGTTATATCTTACGTTTTGTAAAACGGACTCAATGTCCTCTCTGTGCGCGTAAACGGATCTATCCGGATTATACGTCTCATCGCGTAAAAAACCGATCTCAATGATATTGACCCCCGTATCAATAAGGCCGCTAATAATATCATTTATGTTTTCAGCTCCGAACAAGCAATTATTTACATTGCCCCCGTCTCTTAGTGTACAATCGAGCAGACCTATTTTCCCCATATTGCTTTCTCCATCCTTAGACAGTTATTGTTCTTTTCTAAAAATGCTTTTCGGCTTACAGCTCTTCCGGGATCAATGTCAATATTTTGCTGATGGGCAGTAGGTGATCCTCCGCTTCCTTGACGCGGTGATGCTCCAAAATGCTCTTCGCCGTATCCATCATGGCGGGGAAGGCGCTGCGGATCAGCTGGTTGGCATAGATCACAATGTTCACGCCCCGGGCCTGAAATTCCTCCTCCGTCACCGTATTAAAAGAGGTCGGCACCACCACAATGGGCGTCGCGGCATCAGCCGCCCGAAACTTTTCGACAAACTCGAAGATCTCGTCCGGTTCCTTTCGCCGGCTATGGATCATGATGGCGTCCGCCCCCGCCTGGACATAGGCCTGGGCCCGAGTCAGCGCATCCTCCATCCCCCGTTCCAGAATCAGGCTCTCGATCCGGGCGATAATCATAAACTCCCGGGTGCGCAGGGCCCGCTTCCCGGCGGCGATCTTGGCGCAGAAATTCTCCACGCTGTCCTGGGTCTGGGCCACCTCGGTCCCGAACAGGCTGTTCTTTTTCAGACCCGTCTTATCCTCAATGATGATGGCGGAAACGCCCATACTCTCCAGGGTGCGGACGTGATGTACGAAATGCTCCGTCAGGCCGCCGGTGTCCCCGTCCAGAATAATGGGTTTGGTGGTCACATCCATGATCTCGTTAATGGTCTGGATCCGGCTGGTCATGTCCACCAGCTCGATATCCGGCTTGCCCTTCATGGTAGAGTCGCACAGGGAGCTGATCCACATCCCGTCGTAAGAGCGGACGGCACCCTCCTGATAGACAGCGGCGTTCTCGGCGATCAGGCCGGAAAGGCCGCTGTGGGCCTCCAAAATTCGGACAAAGCCCTTCATGTCCAGCAGTTTTTTCAGCCGGCCCCGGCGCACGTCGGGAATGGCGGCGTCGGCACGGCTCCGGCTCTCGATAGCGCGAAGCTCCGGGCTCTCCGTATAGGGAAACTCCACCAATTTCCCGCCGTATGCGTTCAGGAGCTCAATGAGTTCCGCCCGCATGGGGCTCTGAAAACCGGTGCTCCAGTTGTCCCCATGCACCACGATGTCCGGGTGGAGCTGCTCCACGATGCCCTTATAGCTCAGCGTCTCCTGGCAGACGACCCGCTCCACGCCCTTTAAGTTTTCAAACAGGGCCTTGCGCTCACTGAACGGCAGCAGCGGGTACCGCTTAAAGCTGGCCACCGCCCGGTCGGCCAGCACGCCAACCGTGACACGGCCCAGGGCGGCTGCTTTGTTCAGAATCGCCAGGTGCCCACTGTGGAGAATGTCTGTGGAGAAGGAAATATAGACGGAAGGTTGATTTGTCATTTCTTTATCCCCTTCAAAATAAAGGTTTATTTTTCTATTGTTGATTCTTGCTTTTCTGAAGACGGGACTGAACGCTATGCAGGATATTCACCATGACCTGGTTGCGAAGCAGTACTTCCACAATGCAATATACAATAACCGACACTAGTACGGCCAAAATCGTATACGCCAGCAAATTCGGCAGAAGAAGCCGCAGGAAAAGGCAGACGGCCGCGATCGCGATACATCCGGCAAGAACTTTGGCAATGATGGTTCCAATTCCCTTGATGGACACATATTTTCGCCCAAAATACCGGCACCCAAAGAAAGAGATCCCCTCCGCTAAAATCGTTGTAAGCGCAGCGGCGTTTTCCTTCCATAGCGGAATCAGCACGAAATTCAAAGCGATATTCACAAGTGCGCTTATGACCGTGATCTGCAAAATCTGCGTATCCATCTTCAGCGGGACCATGATGCACTGGCCCCAAAACCATGCGCCCATGCAAAAGAAGAGCGCAACAGCCAGCAGGGCCAGCGAGGATGTGGCGGGAAGAAAGGCGCTGCCAGACAGCAGTAAAATGATCTGCTTACGCAGGAGAATGATCCCTATAATGGCGGGCACCACGAAAGTCAGCAAGGTGGAATAAATATCCACGGCTTCCCGGTCAAACGCCTGTTTCTCCTTCTTGCCCAGCAAAGAGGAGAGTCTGGGGATGGAGACCACCAAAATAGCGGACAGAACCGTCTTGGCAGCAGTGTATACTTTTACAGAAGCGGAGTAGATGCCGACTGTATATTCTCCGCACAGAAAGCCCAGAATCGTTGTGTCTGAAGCAACATAAATGGAAACGGTCAGGCTCATACCAAACAGGATCCAGATGGGCTTCATATGCCGCTTCCAGTCAATTTTACCGGTTAAGCGGATCCTGCAATAGCGTTTTGAGTGGAAGAAATTCCATATGTTCGCGCCCGTTCCAGACAAGGTCACGATGGCGGCATAAATCAGCAAATCATCTGAAGTATGCACAAATGCAAACATCAGCACCAGCGACAGCAGCTGAAACAATACACTGCGGACAGTGATAAACACATAATCCTCAAAGATCGAATAAAGCCACTCAACGCCCAGGGTCGTAAAAGCGATCTGCATGGAGAGGACCACCAGCAGCGCCCGGTATTCCCGCAGTCTGGGGAGCAGCATTGCCAGAGCCAGCAGCGCATAGGCTACCACCGTTGCGATCACATTGATGGTGAATATCTCGTCGGCGAAGCGGGGAAATTCCTCCCGGTCCCGGATTCCGGCGCCCTCCCGGATCGCGTACTTACTGATTCCCAGTCCAGCAATGAGCAGAAAATAACTGATAATGGAGTGGGCAAAGTCATACCTTCCGACATTCTCCACTCCCAGTACCCGGGAGATATAGGGGAAGGAAATCAGCGGGAACAGAACGCTCATCAAGCCCTTGACCGCACTCAGCAGCATATTCACTTTCAGCGGCAGTTTTGTTCCCCAAAGCGTCGGATGCCGATTTGCATCTTTCTCCATTTTTAATTCCAATGCCCCATTTCCCTTTTATCATTTACGCAGGGATTTTCTCTCTTTCTTTTCAGCAGCCTGCGGCGACTGTCCGTTTTCAGCCTTTCCCTTATTAAGAACTACAACTTTTTCATAAGGCAAGCCCTGTGCTTGACGAATAATTCTCGCTCCGTAACTGACATAGGACAGTCCACACAGTAGGGAGTCACAGGTCGCAAGAGCATATGCATCCCTCAGAACTTCATACCCCATTTGATATCCGTCGTTTTTTTCGTCAAAGATCGCCAAGGCGCCGCTATCCGCAGGAGCCCTCACAGCCTGAGCAGTAATCAGGCAATCTCCAAATTCCGCCCGGAATTTCTCAATCGTTCCGTTGCCGTCAGTTGCCAGAAAGATCTTTTCATATCCAAGCTCCTTCATCAACTCCCGGGCAACCTGTAGGTAGTCTTCCTCTGTAATTGCAATCGGGTGGTTATATATCTTTTTTTGGCGCCAATCCACACCGCGTACATGGACGCCCAGTACCTTGCCGGAAGTTGCTTCTAACAGTTCTCTGACCTCAGAGTCGATTCTTTCTTGAAGATCCGGCTGTAGCCTCATGTATTTTTTGTAGATTCGCGCTAGACGGTTTATTTCATCCTGGCTGAATTCATAACTATCCGCAGTAGAGCCATATGCCCGGTCCCATTTATTTGCAAACGCTACATCCGCACTTTTGACGGCGGATTCGACAGAAATTTGGGAAACCGGTTGAAAGTACAGCAAGAAGGGATTTGAGCAGCCCATAACTGCATACGGTATATCCTCCGACCATGCTACCACCGGAGTAAAGCAGAATCTATCCGCCACTTCCAATCGACGTAACGTCCATGTTACTAGTGAAAACATTCCTTGAGAACTGACACCATCCTGGATAAGGTATATTTTTTCTTCGGGATTCTCAGTACCTGGATGCTCGAAACGAAAAATCCTGCCGTTGCGCCCGAAATCTGCACAATAGCCTCTGTATTCCTTATTGGTTAGCATACGGTAGACGATATTGACAAAGTCGTTTTGTTTCAGGCGCTGTTTCAGAGATTTCAAATTGAATTTCATAAAAGTTTCTCTCCCGTGTGGTTTGGTCACGCCTTCGGTGGTCGCTTCGCCGGAAACCAGAGCCGAATATCTCCCTTTGCGGATTCAGCTTACATCAGCACACCCGACTCAATCAGTCTTTCTCTTCGACTTTATAAGCTGAATATATTTTGAAATACGCATCTCTGTGAAAAACCAGCTAAGGAGACACCAACATATAAGAGTATATATCATTGTTCTTGAAAAAGCAATAGAATAAAAGCGATTCATAAAGAAGCTTAAAACCACACCCGCCATTAAATATGAGTACACGACTAAGCTTACATTTGTTTTATTTTTATGTGCGTTTTTCAAAACTCGATGTAATAATGCTTGCATAAGAAAGGCTTCCAGCAATACGAATCCAACCAGCGCAAAATACCCGCCATCATGTAGATAATCATAATAGCATGTATATACATTACCGAAATTTTGCCCGTTTTCATATATAAATGGTAAATCATGTTGATGAACCCATTTATCAATTCCAAAGAGTTCTCCTATATTGTTAACTGCTGTTAATAATGTTTCCCAGTTAGAGATACTATTCCCATAATTTCTTTGACGAACAAAAGTATCTAGATTTCTTAATGGAGCAGCAACATAAACCCCAAGGTATTCAATAATAGAAGACGAGCTTCCTCTTCCAATGAACTGCGCTGTCCACTGAAAAGCCAACAAAACAAAGCTACAAACAGCAGTTACTATAAGCACTGCTCTCAAGGGAATTCTTTTCTCCCAATTTACAGCGCTGCCCCAGATAAAATAAGCTTGTATAATTAAAGCAATTATTACTGAGACAGCCTGTATGCGTCCGCCCGATAAGAAGGTGCTAAAAAACCCAATGAGAAGATTAAAAACCAGTAAAACTCTATTTTTCTTATCTTTGAATACAATACCACGAAGTAAAAAATACCCAATTAAATAAGTGGAAGATGAACTAATTGTTCGAGGCCAGCTTACCCAAATTGGAAACGTAATTTTGTCCTCAATATTTCCAAACTTATTAATGTCATTAATGTATCTCAATTTTTCAAGGACAGTTGCTCCCGGCTGGCTATTGATACCATAAGCGATAAAGATAATAGACGCAACAATTTGAAACAATAGAAAGACAATTAGTTTCCAACTTTCTATGTTTTGTTTCAATGGTATGCATATTTCATCCTGTTTGTTTGAAACTAATACCGGTGTTTCTTTATTTCCCTTTCTTCTCGATAACAGCCAATTAAAAAAAATACTGGCGGCAACAAACAAGGTTGTCCCAATTATCAGTACAAGCGTAGTTTCAACGCTAAGATTGATGTTCCATTTCGTTGCAAGGGTAATAGCAAAAAGCGCCTGTGGCAAGAAGCACCCTACATAGCAAAACTGTGGCGTCAGTAAAACCTTTTTTGAAAAGATGTTGCATACTATCAGTAATACAACTAATGTGGCAATCCATACAACTAGCGAAGCCAATCTATTTCACCTCAATTCAATCTATACGGAGAGTATTTTATGATGATCAAAAAAGACGGCATAATTTGAATGCTCCTTTCATTTTAATTCCAATTTTTCCGTCAGTTTCATTGCATCCCAAATGCACAGGTCCATATTGTTGTAGTTCCACCGGCCCCACCGGCCCAGAAGCTCAAAGCCGGGCAAGCTGTCAAAATACTCGTTGACACACGCCAAATTCCTGCGAATGTTCCAGTCGTGGATTACATAGGCGTACTCTGTAAATTCGCTGTCCAGCGTCTGGGTATACCCCAGCTCCACCGGCAGAATGTTCGGCTGCCTGTCCAACCCCTCCACATCAAAGCGGCTGCCGATGATCTCCAGCGCCGCACAACTGCCGCCAGGCTGATTCCCCGCATAGGGTGTCAGTGTGCTCTGGTAGCCCACCCGATGAGAGCGATAGTCGTGGGAAGGTATATACAGCCAGGTAACGTCCGTCTCCGGGCACTCGAAAAGCACCGTCGTCAAGCTGTTGTATTTCAAATCGCCGATGCTCTCCGCGACATGGACCGGCAGATTCATAACATGGGGAAGGATTGGCAGTGGGATCGTGCTGATCACCCAGTCATAAGGGCCGTCGCCATTGACAAACCACTGGTTCTCCTGCCGCTCGATCCGCTGAACCGATGCATTGCGGTAAATTCGCAGCCCCGCCGCCACGGCATCGACAAAGCTTTGGATCCCGCCGTGAAGGGGATAGTAGAAGGTGGAGTGGGGCATCTTGCGCTCGGTCGGATCCTTGAGCAACATAGAGCGGATCATGTCCTTCTTGGTTGGAAGGGGCATTTTCCCCTCCATCCAGTGGGTCTCCATCTTTTCCAATGGATAGGCCCAGATCTTCTCGTTGTAGGGGATCATATAGTAGTCGCAGATTGCCTGACCAAAATTCCACACCAGCCAGTCCCGGTAATTGTCCGGCCGGGGTCCCTGCTGAGAAAGAATAAAATCATGCACACAGTTGACTGCGTCTTCCGTGTCTAACTCACACAGAGACAGCTCAAAGGGATAGGAGACGAATTTCCCATTGAAATAGATCTTCGCATTCCGTTCCGTAAACTGCCAGTTTTCCTTGGGGTACAGCGAGAAAGCCCAGTCCATGACCTCTGGATGCTTAGAATTCAAGATATGTCCGCCATGGGGATCATAAAGAACGCCGTCCGTCACCCGGCTACGGGCCAGACCACCTATAGTCGGATTCTTTTCGTACACTGTGACGTCACAGCCCCGATCCTTCAATAACCTGGCAGCGCTCAGTCCTGATATTCCAGCGCCCAATACAGCAATTCTCATTCCGTCGCTCCTTACTCTGTCCAAATGTCCTTTTCCGTTTCTGAAAGCTCCACGCCCCGGCTGTACATGGAGACCAGAATCGTGTCCTCATGATACGCAAAGGTGTGGAACACATACGGCGGGATCCGGAACAGATCCCCTTCCTTCATTTCATAGGTCTCCTTCACATCATC
Organism: uncultured Oscillospiraceae bacterium; assembly: GCA_947627745.1. GTDB lineage: Bacteria > Bacillota > Clostridia > Oscillospirales > Oscillospiraceae > Faecousia. Next base: position 21,780 of record CANQXH010000011.1, on the reverse strand, counting down.
TCGCCAGAGGGTCAGTGTAAACCGGCCGCGGACCACATAGAATCCCTCGTCGTTGTATTTGTGGTAATGCCCGCCCCGGACACTTCCGGCCCGGGAGGTGATCACGTTGATCTGCTTCCAGCCGTCGTGGACAAGCTGCTTCAGACAGCCGCTGTCGTTTTCAAACACGAAGTCGGGCCTGAGATATTCCATCAGCATTCCCATTTACCTCGTCAGGAACTTTCCGCCCATTTGGACCCGCTCCCGCCAGTAGTCCAGCAGGTCGTGCATGGTCTTCTCAAAGGGGATCTCCGGCTCCCAGCCGGTGTGAGCCTTAAACTTCCGGCAGTCCGGGACCTGGAGGTCGGCATCGATGGGCCGCAGACGGGCCGGGTCGGTGACGATCTCGATTTTGTCCTTCATGGGAGAGTAAGAGATCAGGGTGTTCAAGGTGTCCCCTACCTCGCAGGTATAGGAGCCGCCGATATTGTAGTACGCCCCCGGAATGGGATCCACGGTCACCAGCATATAGTAGGCCCGCACCGCGTCCCGAACGTCGGCGTAGGTTCGCAGGGATTTAAGATTCCCCACCATCACTTTGGGCTCGATCAGCCCTGCCTCGATCATGGCAATCTGCTTGGCAAAGGTGGACTCATGGAACACATCTCCCCGGCGGGGGCCGGTATGGGTGAACATCCGGGTGGTCATTACCGTCATGCCGTAGGCCTCGGCGTAGTAGCGGCCCAAGAGGTCTGTGCCGACCTTGGAGATGGCGTAGGGACTGGCCGGATGGAAGGGGCACTCCTCATGGATGCCGGTCTCCGGCTTCTTCTCCGCCGGGATCTTGCCAAACACCTCGCTGGAGGCGCAGACGTGGATCACCGGATGATATTCCCCGTCCTCCTCCATGGCCAGCCGCAACGCCTCCAGAAGGCGGCAGGTGCCCAGGATGTTGGTATTCAGGGTATCGATAGGTGCGGTAAAGCTGGTCAGCGGATAGCTCTGGGCCGCCAGGTGGAACACATAGTCCGGCCGGACCTTGCGCACCAGAGTAATCAGGGAGACCTGGTCGTTCAGATCCGCATACTCAAAGTAGACCCGGTCCTGCCGGTTAGCCCGCTCCAAAAGCTGGCTCACATTGTCCAGGGGACTCCGCCAACGGCATGCACCGTAGACGTCCCAGTCCGTATTCGCAAGCAGAAAGTCCGCCAAGTGGGAACCCACCATGCCGGTGATGCCGGTGATTAAAGCCTTTTTCATACTTTACGCAACTCCCTTTTTATAGTCATGAAATCGAAATTTCTTCAAACAAACGAATCCGGTCAATATCAAGAATCGTTTTGAGCAATGTATTATCCATCAGAGTGCTGTGCGCACGCTGCACCTGATTCCATTCCTCGGAGGCCTCTGACAACACAGGAATAATTAGATTTGGGTCCAAATGCTCCCGTTTGGCAATCATCAGCCCTACATCGTACTTGGAAAGCTCCTCGTCTCCGCATATATTGACAACCGGATTCTTTTGGCCGCTTTGGATCAGCGCGACAATCAGCTTGGCCGCCTGGTCAAATCCCAGAGTGGAACGAAATGAATCCGAAAACATCTCCACCCTTTTTCCCTGCCTGGCTGTATCCACAATCTTGTCGTAAAAATGCTTTTTCCCCGCAAGACTGGGAGAAATGAGGAACGGCAGTCGGACCACATTCCGTTCCAAATGCACCGTAATGGCTTCAGCAGCGCATTTGCAGTGCCCGTAAAAATTAACGGGTCTCAGCGGGTCATCTTCGCGGAAATGATAATGATCCACGCTGTCTCCATATACGCTGTCTGTGGAAACATAGTAAAAACGGTCAACAAAGCCGGCCTTGTTGGCAAAACGGGACAAGGCAGTAACATTGATATCCCACGCCAGGCTTGGATTGGCCTGCACCTCTTCCGGATGATGATAGGCCGCCAGATAGACAACGCTTACGGAGCGTTCTGCCTTCAGGCCCTCCAGCAGCGCATCGACGGATTTTTCAGATTGGACATCGCAGTATTGCCATTGAATCCGTTCATTTTGCCCATCGGGATCCGGGATGTGCCTGGTTGTTGCTATCACCTGTTCGTCTGTGTTTTCAAGGATAGAGCGGAGAATATAACTCCCTAAAAAGCCGTTTGCGCCAACAACAACGAACATATTAAATCGTCACTTTCTCAATAGAATCAATAGAATTAATTGGTCAACCAAAAAACCGTTCCTCCACCATCAAGCACAGGGTGTGGTACACCGGTAGGTGGAGCTCCTGGATTTTATAGGTCTCGGTTTCCGGTACCCGGATGCATACATCGCACAGCAGCGCGAGCTTGCTCTCTTTTGCGCCCGTCAGGCCGACGGTCTTCATGCCCTTCGCCCTCGCCGTCACCGCCGCATAGAGAACATTCTTACTGTTTCCGCTGGTGGAAATCCCCAGAAACACATCCCCCGCTTTGCCAAAACCGTTCACCTGCTGGGCAAAGCACAGCGCCGGTTCACAGTCGTTCAGATAGGCCGTGGAGAGTGCCGGATGTCCGTCCATCGCAATGGCTGGAAGAGCGCACTGCAAATTTTCCGCCAGAACCGGCCCCAGTTCCCCGTCTACCGCTGTCAGGGCTTCAGCATCCTCTCGGTTCAGCCTTCTGGGCTTCACAAAGCCTTTCATCAGCTCTCCCACAATATGCTCCGCGTCCGCCGCACTGCCCCCGTTTCCGGCAACTAGCAATTTCCCGCCATTATCAAAGCAGGCGGCAAGCGCCTCATATGCTTTTTGGATATCCGCCCGGCAAATGATGAGCGCCGGGTATCGCTCCAGCAGCGTATTCAAATGCGATTTTACCGCTTCCGTCATTCAGATTTACCCTCCAAAATTGCCTGTACCGCCGCCCTCAGATCCCCATCGGTCTCCAGCTTCACGCAGCGGCACCCCGCCGCTTGCCCCGCAAGCATATCGTTTTCACTGTCCCCCACCATCCAGGAAGCGGCAAGGTCGATGTTAAAGTCCTGCGCCGCCCGAAGCAGCAGCCCAGGCTTCGGTTTCCGACAGTCACAGTCGATTTTCAGCTCCGGGATCTCCCCTGGATAGCCCTTGTGGGGATGGTGGGGGCAGACGTAGATCCCATCCAGATAGGCCCCTTCTTCGCCCAGAAGGGTCTCCAGCTTGTTGTGGATCTCCCGAAGCTGTTCCCATGTCACCTCGCCCCGGGCAATCACCGGTTGGTTGGTCACCACGATGGCCAGATATCCGGACCGATTGATCTCCCGGATCGCCTCCGCCACACCGGGCAAAAGCTTGAAGTTGTCAATGTTTCGCAAGAAGCCCACATAGCTGTTGATAGTGCCGTCCCGGTCCAGAAAGATAGCCCTCTGCTTGTTTTTCAGATTTCGGGCCGTAACCCGGCCAGCGGCAAAGTCTCGGCACACGGCTTTGTACCGCTCCGGAGTACCCATATCCTTGACATATTCCGGGCTGTCATAGCAGAACAGCTTCCCCGTACCCGCCAGGGGCTTCAGAACCTGCCGGTCCAGATCCACTTTTGGGGTATCCGGCCGATTTTCCAGCAGCTTGGGGGAGAGAATGTGGAGCCCCGCATTGACGCGGTTTTTGTACCACTGGGGACGCTGGTCTTCCTTGGTCAGCCAGTGCGAAACGGCGCCTCTTTCATCGGAAATAATCAGGCCGCTGTCATAGGGATGGTCATTGGGATGGGTAAACAGGGTGGCCAGGCCGCCGTGCTCTTTATGAAAAGCCACAAAGCGGTTGAAGTCGATATGAAACACCGAATCGGCGTTGAGTAGAAGAAAGTCCTCAGTAAGCTTCTCCCACAGCCGAAACAGAGCTCCAGCGTTCCCCAAGGGCTCCTTTTCCACAAAGTATTCGATGCTTACGCCGAACTGTTTCCCGTCGCCAAAATAGTCGATGATCTTGTCCGCCATATAGCCGACGGTAAGAAGAATCTCCGTGAAGCCCTGTTCGCGCAGGCATTCGATCTCCCGCTCCAGCACGGGCTTGTTCTCTATGGGAATCATGGGCTTGGGAATACTTCCCACCAATTGGGCGATCCGTGTGCCCCTGCCCCCAGCCATAATAACCGTCTTCACTTTACGCACGCATCCTGCTCCGGTTCATAGCTCTCCGGTGCATAGTAAATGACGCGGGTTCCATCGTCCTCGAAAGCGAAAGGAACATGGAGAAGCCCCTTCATGGCCTCCCTCACTGCCGCCTGCCGCTCCGGCTGGACATAAAACAGCAGGAACCCTCCGCCCCCCGCCCCCAGGAGCTTTCCGCCCAGGGCGCCAGCCGCGATTCCTTTCTCATAAAGGCTATCGATGCTGTCCGTGGAGATCACGGAGCCCGTCTGCCGCTTGAGCCTCCACGTGGCGTCCAGTAGGCGGCCGAAGTCATCCAGATCCGCCGCTTTGTTGGTCAGGACCCCTTCCGCCTCGTCTACCAGGGAGCGCATCTTTAGCAGCTGCGCAGACTTATTTTTGCGGTCCTTGGCGTTGGCTGCCTGCACCTCCGCAGAAAAGCGGGTAAAGCCGGTAAAAAACAGCATCAGATTGTCGTTCAGCTGCCGCTTTCGCTCCGGCGAAATGATAACCGGTCTCACGGAAAAGCCTGCTTTGGAAAAATCAATCCGGTTGAAGCCGCCGTAGGCCGCCGCGATCTGATCCTGCCAGCCACCGGTTTCGTTGCAGAGGACCCGCTCCAAATAGATGGCCTCCGCAGCCAACTTCTGCCGGTCCGCATATTTCCCCTTCAGTGCGTAAAAAGCGTTCAGCATCCCAACCGCGAAGGAGCTGCTGGTGCCCAATCCCGACCGGGCGGGCAGATCCGCATCATAGGACAGATGTATTTCATGAATATCCAGCATTTGCATGGCATTCCGGATCGCGGGGTGGCGAATCTCCGAAAAGGAGGACACCCGCTCCGTCTCCGCATAGCTCAGCTCGCTTTTATAGTGAAAAAAGCGGGGCAAATGCCGAACATTGACGTAGCAATATTTATCGAAGGTGGTGGAGAGAACGGCTCCACCGTGGACTCTGAAAAAGTCCTCCATGTCCGTCCCGCCGCCAAAAAACGACATCCGAAACGGGGTCTTCGTGATGATCATCTGTCTTTCTCCTTGCAGTCTTTTTACCTTTGCATTGGCAGCGTCGGTATCGCCATTTACCAAGGATTGTTTATTGTTTTCCGGCGCAGATCTTATCCAAATAGCCGGGTTCGGTCTCTATGATCTCTGCACGGTGCCCACCCCGCTCGGAGATAGGTGGCGGCGTCATATAGTCGCCATAGAGTTGGGTAAGATACGTTTCATAGTCCTGCGGCCCTCGTAACTGCATGCCCTCAAATTCATACAATGCACCGTTACCGAAAACCTCTTTGGAAAATACCTCTTTCATTTTGTAGACGCTCATAAAATTGATCCATTGAGGCGATGTCTCACAGGGATATCTGCGCATAGCTTTGTCCAACGATTCCAAGCATTTTCGCGGCGACAGAAATTTTTCTATAGGGAAATGGTAGCCTAGCCATAACAACGGCTTCTCATACCAATGTCTTTTTTCTCTTTCCAAATGCTTAAACTGACTGAACCTGGAATAGGCAAACAGGGCACGATGATACAGCAGGCGAAATGCGTGAAATTTAAACATGAGCTTTCCCCCCGGCATCCCGTCCAAGGGGAATATATCTACCCAGATATTATCTTGGCGCCCTGTTACGGATTCAGCTATTCGAAGTTTAACGTGGCAGTCCGTAATGCGCGATATGCAAAGAAGACAGTCCTCTGTTCCACGGTAAGTCTCCAAACTGTAACCGTCATATGCGCAAAGATAGCGCTCCGCCACATGCAAAAACCTGTCATAATCTTCTCTTGGCATCGCAATATCAGTGTCGTCATCCCACGGGATATATCCTTTATGGCGTATAGCGCCAAGCAAAGTACCACCAATGATGTAGTACCTCAAATGCTCCTGTTCGCAGATATCAACAACAGCTTTGAGCAGTTCTTTTTCGACAAGCTGCAATTTCCTGATGTCCTTAAGTGCTCCAGCGGCTGTTTGCTGCTGAGTATCCAGACAGGTACTATAATCAGGTAGGTGTACCCCCCCCGGCTACATTTCTGTGGCATTGCTCTCCTCCAAACAGTTTATCCAAATAGCCCGATTCGCTTTCAATGATCTCCACACAGTGTCCACCCCGCTCGGAGATAGGTGGTGGTGACATATAATCGCCATACACCTGGGTAAGATAGGTTTCCGCATCCTGTGGGCCTTTAAGCATCATGCCTTCAAATTCATATAGCCGCCCCTCGCCAAAGACCTCTCTGGGAAACATCTCTTTCATTTTGTAGGAACTCATAAAATTGATCCATACGTTAGATGATACCGTGGGATATTTTCGCATGGCCTTGTCCATTAACATCAATCTTTTATAGGGCTCTAGAAATTTTTCAACGGGGAAATGATAGCCGACCCAAATCAGAAACTTTTCATACCAAGGTCTGCCGCTTCGCTTTGGATGCTCAAACTTGCTGAATATCGAAAACATATACATCGCACGGTGGTACAGCATGTGTAGAGCATGAATTTTTGATGCAAATTTTCCGTCTGGCATCCCATCCAAGGGGAATATGTCCACCCAAACATTTTCAAGCAAACCTTCTGTCGAAGTCACAAAGCGCATTTTTACATGGCGATCCGTAACACGGCTAAAATAGCGAAAGTATCCGGCTGTTTTTTCATATGTTTCTAATTTATAGCCACCATGGTCCGAAAGATAGGATTCTGCCGCTTGCAAAAATCTGTCATAATCTTCTCTTGGCATCGCAACATCCGTATCGTCGTCCCAGGGAATATAGCCTTTGTGGCGCACGGCACCAAGCAAAGTACCACCTATGATGTAGTACCTCAGATGTTCCTTTTCGCAGATATCAACAGCTACTTTGAGCAATTCTTTCTCCACAAGCTGCAGTTTTCTTACGTCCGTCACTTTATTTCACCTACAAATCATATCAATTATTCTACAAATGCAAGGTTTTCCAATTGTTTTCACATTTATATTGTAAGGCATTCTCCAACAAATCAGACAGCATTTGGACTGCATCATAATTTCAATCTTTTTTCTGTATTCAAGAATTTATCGAATTAAGCTTTCCCCGACAGCCAAACCAGCAACATCTAACAGCTCAAATTGCAGAAGCATGCCCCATATTTTCGCCAATACATATTTACCGCTATATACCGCACAAATACAATTTTCCAACTTATCATCAAAATACATTTCCCGCACAACAGGGTTTGTAATAACCGTTGCACCCGTAATCTCATATGGCTTACCAGAGTGCATAATATAGAGGTACTGTCCCGCTAAATGAAAAGCGCGAATCTTTGAAAAGGCTTTATCCCAACCGTCATGGATTGTAATAATCCTGTCTGCCTCATTGCGGGAGTAATAGATCGGCTGCTTTGGTATGCAAATGGGATCTGACGGGCGGAAACCATTTTGATATGCTTTTTCAAACACTGCTCCTTCAAGCCTAAAAGAGATTTGATACAAAAGATCAAGATTTACATCGTATGTCAGCGGGATTTCCATTTGTGCAATCACATTGCCACTATCGATACCATCATTCATATAGTGGCATGTAACACCATGCCGCCTGTGAAATAGTAGCGCACCATTGATCGGAGACTTCCCTTTCATGTCGGGAAGAAGTGATGGGTGAATATTGATGAATTTCTTATGCCCATCAGCTAATTTAGAAATTGGAAGAATATAAGGGCAACCGTTGGAAATAAGGTAATCATAACAGCCGCTCATTAGTAGATCTATAAACTCCTTTTTCCCCGGGAGGATCTCATAAGGAATTTTTCGATTCAACAGCTCTTTTTCCAGAAAAGAATCTCTGACCGCATAAACAGTTGTCACGTCCAGGCCCATATTAATCATTTTTTCATAAACGAAAAAACGATTGCCTACAAAAATAAACTTATCCATTTTTGCACCTGCATATAATTCTACATATAATAGATTAGTCACGTTATGACAGCTATAAGCTGCTGCTCCGTGACATCCTCTGATGTCATGACTTGACCATTCTCAGTATACCCCATAAAATCACCACCAACATCGGCATCGGCGCGGCTGCACCGATCCCGACCCCATAAAGTATCTCGAAATAGTAAAAAGAGCATTTTTATATCGGTTCTAAAGCTGATATTTTGAACATACCATACGTCATTTTCAAAACGATTATCCCAGGTCATGGCGCCCATGGAAGGGTCATGAAGTGGGCACTCCAGGCCGGGCCGGACTTTGTGACGCATATTATGGCGTTTTGAAAAACGTGCCGCATAGAAAGCATTCAGCGGCCGCGGGCCAATAATAGACATATCACCTTTCAAAATGCTCCAGAAATTCAGCAGCTCATCAAGCGAATACTTTCTGACAAACCGGCCCCATTTTGTGATCCGTTCGGGTGCGGGAAGCAGGATGCCGTTTTCATCTCGTTCATTTGTCATGTTGCGCGGCTTGACTAGGGTAAACACCCTTCCGTCTTTTCCGATCCGCTCTTGCTTGAACAGGATCGGCTTGCCAACATCAAAGTAGGTGGCAATCAGCACCACCAGGATAATCGGGGAAAATACGATCAGTGCAAGAGCTGAAATAACTATATCGAGGGCACGCTTGCCGTATCTTGTATAGAAGGTATCAGGGATCTCAAACTCCACAAAGCCATCGTTGACCTTGGGCAGATTCTCGCGTGCGATCTGTTCTGCCAGCAGCTTCACCTGCTCTTCCGTCAGGTCACGGTATCGCACGCCCTTATTTACATTTTCAACCGGCATCAGTAATTTCCCCTTGTTTCTACTAGGTTGCATATGCGTTCCATCTCTGTCACACTATATCGGTGGTCACATGGCAGCGGCAGGATGTTGGCCGCCAAATCGTACTCCAGCGTATCCGGTGTGCAAGTCTCCAGCACATTGGACCAAAGTGTGGGAATATATATTTTTTGGGCTATGAGCTTTCTCCGAAGCTCGGGACCGTTATCAATCAGCAGTGGATACGCAAACGGTCCCTCGGTCTTCTTGAGATTCAGCCTGTTTAAGTGCCCAAGCCTTTCGCTAAGATAACCATAATTTTCGGTTCTTCGCCGTTTTGCCCAGCCATAGTCGATCCCCCGCAGGAGATTTTCCGTTAGTCTTGACATCCTTTTAAAGGGAAGTGCATCGAAAGCGTTCTCCCACGCCACATACATGCCGTAAAAATCGGAAGCACATCTATCATACCTGCCTAGGAGATGCTTCATACGGTTCCACGACTCGTCCCGCTCCAGTTCGTGTCCAAGCACAGCATCCGTATAGAGAAATGCGCCATCTGCCACACCAAAGAATTTTCGGCATGAGTACAAGGTATCGATCCCTTCCACTGGCTCATCGAAATATGCCTGGACATTATCCATAATCACACGGCCAAAGCGCTCCCTAAAGGTGCGTATTTCATTGCTGTCCAGCTGACCATAGGCATTTACAAGATATAGCCACTCGCCATCACTCAGTGCGACATTCCGTGGCAGGAAAGACTTGTCGATCTGGTAAAAGCTGACCTCAACGCCAAGAATCTGGCAAAGCTTTAAAACAGAGTCGCATAGAAAAAACGGCAACGCCAGCTTTTTAATTCCCCTTGCCTCGATAAGGTACGCAAGGCACCCTCTAGCGGAATTTAAAGCCACAGCTCCATCGTGCAGCATGGGGCCTGTATTCTCCCAAAGCTCGATAAACCCGCCGATCTCTCCCATATGGCCAATTCCCCTTCATTTCCCTATCGTGTGCACCCTGCCTATTAGCCTCCACATGGTGTAGAACTAAACATGAAGAACGGGCATGAGGGCAAACTCAACTGTTCAGATAGTATACTCCGTTTTCAGAATGCCCATGAATGTAATATCTAGGTATCTGCCATTCTTATAAACTGCCTGCCGCTTTTCTCCTTCATCTCTAAAACCACATTTTTTATACAGACTATGCGCTCTTATATTTTCAGTAAGGACCTCTAACTGCACTCTGTGAAGGTTTAAATCTAAAAAAGCATGCTTCAAAATAGCTGTTATAGCAAATTTACCCCCCCCACGTCCACGGTCAAGAGGTGATCCAATCATGATGCCCAGCTCAGCGCAGCGGGCCACCCAGTCAATATCTAAGAGATATACACATCCAATCAAACGATCGCTTTCGCACTCAACAATACCGCACCGCACCGCATTACTTTTTGAAGACATATAACGATTAAACCAAATCTCATCTGTTTCTAGATTTATAAATCTAAAGGGTGCGCAAACATTCTCTATCAACTCGGGATCATTTCTCCATTCATTGATTACTGCCATATCTTCTTTTCTCAGGTCGCGTAATTTGTAGCTCATCTTGATACCCTCCATAGCAAAAAGCAGTGGTAAATTAGAACGTCTCTCATATAATATTCAGCGGATATCTCACCGGATGTCATTACTCTTTCATTCTTAAAACAACCCATAAAAACGCCGGTAACAGAGCACCGTTTGCATCCGTTTCATTTGTCATATTGTGAAACTTGATCAGTGTAAACAATTTATTGCTTTTACCTTTTCGCAATTGTTTGAATAAAACTGGCCGTCCCACATCAAAATAGGTAATCACCATAATCACAAGATTGATAGGCGCTGTTACGACAAGAGCCAACATGGCAATAAAGATATCCAATATCCTTTTGCCATATCGCATGTAAAATGTGTCAGGGACTTCACATTGCACATATCCTGATCAACGACCGGCAATGTATCTTCGGCTATCAGTCGGGCCAATTTCTGCTTTCTTCAGGAAACGCATAAGTATTTGTTTTGTACATTTTGCAGCGCCTGCATGGTTCTTTCCCTCTTTAACCAAAATTTTAATCATCAATTTCCACCCGGTAGTAGCTCTCTATATTATCCGTAATCTTCACCATCTCTTCCACCGAATTGGCTTTGAAAAGAATAGTGCCCAGGGAATGGGTGGTATTTTGGTAAGCATGAACCGCGTCACCGGGTTTGGCAGTGCAGTGAACCTCTAAAAGGTTGTTTTTGCGGAAATCCTCGTCAAACCAGAGCTCCCGAAATGCCCCGCTTTTCTTGCTAAGGATCATGTAGTTGCTCCAGACACCGTGCGTAGGAGTCATCTTCAGGTCCCCGCAGGGCTCCCCCAAAGCGCCATGAACGGTATAATCGATGAGGTCCACACCTGTGGCGTATTTGATGAGCTGCGGAATATAGCTCCCGCCGTTGCGCGGGCCCAGCTCGATAACATAGGGTATGTCGTTTTTGTCCAGGATAACCTCAATATTATAGGCGCACGTCCTCATGCCCAAGGCCGTAATCAGCCGCTGAAGCTCACAGTCCACCTTGTTCTTTTGCTCCGGTGTCAAAAGCGACGGCCAAAACTCTCCCAACGCCACATATTCTCTGGTGCCCTTGCCGCTGTACAGCTCGTTGCCGTAGCTGGTGAAGACCAGCCTGCCGTCCACGGAAAAGCCGTCGCCGGAGACCTGATAGCCTTTTTTCTCAATAAATTCCTCAATAATGAAGCGACCGCTTCTGGAATAGGACAGCGCCTCCTCCACAGCGGCCTTCACGCCAGCCGCATCATACACTTTGACGACACCCTTGCTGCCGGAGGAGTCCACAGGCTTCACCATCACGGGAAAACGAAAACGGTCAATGTCCGCCATCGCCTGCTCATATGTATCGTAGCCCCTAGCCTCAGGGGTGTTGAATCCATGTTCCCGGAGGAAACTTCGGAAAAGGTCCTTTCTTGTCAGGAGCCGCACGGACTCATATGGGTTCCCCGGAAGACCCAGCTTCTCCGCAACGAACGCCGCCGTCGGCGCCGCCGGGTCGGAGGCATAGGCCACAATGCCATTGATCCTGAGCTCTCTCGCAAGCGCCAGCACCGCGTCGCAGTCGGTAGTACTCACATTGTGATATTCATCCGCATGGTACTGCCCCGGATTATCCGGGAGGTAGTCGCAGACAATCACATAATTCCCCATCTCCCGGGCACGCTTTATGGCGGGTAATTGCTGCATGGACCCGCCCAGCATCAAAAGTTTCTTCAACACATACACTCCTCAGAGGGAATTGACGAATTCCCCGATTCTTCTCAGGCCCTCCCGGAGCTTTTCCTCTGTAACGGTGTAAGCGATCCGGACATACCCCTCGCAGGCATCCCCATAGGTAATCCCCGGCACCACCGCCACATGGACGGCCTTCAAAAGCGCATAGGCAAACTCCTCACTTTTCATACCGGTCTTTTTAATATTGACCAGCGCATAAAAAGTTCCCTTGGGTGGTTTGCAGCTGAGTTTATCGATTTTATTGATCTGTTCAAGGAGAATATTTCTTCTCTTCTCATACCCATCCCGCATGGCGTTGGGCTCCTCATCGCTGCCGGACAGCGCAACGATCGCCGCATACTGTGACGGCAGCGGCGCACAGGCGGCGATGTTTTCCTGCAGTTTGGGCATATTGGCGATAAGCTCCGCCGGCCCCGCCGCATATCCCAGCCGCCAGCCCGTCATGGCATAGCGCTTGGAGCAGCTGTTGATAACGACCGCATGCTCCTTCATGCCAGGAAAATCCAAAATCGATGTAAACACCGCCCCATCATAGAGGATGCTCTTGTAGCACTCGTCAAAGATCACCGTGATGTCCCGCTCCACCGCGACCCGGCTTATGGCTTCCAGGGTGGCCCGGTCATAGACCGTGCCGGTGGGGTTATTGGGGGAGTTAATGATGATGGCCCTTGTTCTCTCAGTGACGGCATTCAGGATACTCTCCACGGTCACCACGAAGTCATGCTCCTCATCCGCATCGACAAGGACCGGGACGCCTCCAAGAAGCGATGTCATGTGCCTGTAATTTACCCAGTGGGGCGAGGGGATGATTACCTCGTCGCCCGGATCGATGAGACAGCACAGCGCCAGATAGATGGCCTCCATGGCTCCCACCGTTATCTGGATCTCCGTGGCGGGGTCGTAACCCACGCCCGTCTCCCGCTGGATCCTGTCAGCAACTACGTTCCGAAGCTCCTGAAGTCCCGCGTTGGCGGAGTACTTGGTTTTCCCCTCCATAATAGCCTGGCAGGCGGCGCGCTTGATGTGTTCCGGCGTTGGAAAATCCGGGTCCCCCAGCGTGAAATCTACCACATCCGGGTACCCCTTTGCCATATCGAAGAGCTTCCTCGTAAGCGAGGGCTCGATTACTTTTGCCATTTTTGAAATGCGCATAACTCATTTCAGTCCTTTTATCAAAATCAACCGTGCGGATCAGCACGCAAAGAAAAAATGCTGAAAAACATGTTATGTTCCGCCAGAATCAAAACGCCAGGATGGCGTCGCAGATCCTGTCCACGTCCTGAATCTCCAAATCGGAATATAGCGGCAGACATAGGATCCGCTCAGAAATCTTGTCCGCCACCGGGGTCTCCTGAATCGTGAAATTCCTCTGGCAAAGGGGGAAGCTGGAGGTGAGAGGATAGAAATATTTTCTTACATATATTTCACGCTCTGCAAGATACCCCGCTAGTTCATCCCTATCATGCCCGAATTTTGCCGGATCTATCTGAACCGGCATGTATGCATAATTTGACACGACTCCCCGCTGTTCCCCACAAAGCACCAAGCCGTCCCTGCGGCAAAGTCTCTCCCGGTAACGCATAGCCGCATCACGCCGCCGCGCAATATATTCCGACACATGGCGCAGATTGCACAGCCCCATAGCTGCCGAAAACTCCGTCATCTTGGCGTTGGTGCCCAGAATTTCCGTACAGTCTTTTTCGTACATGCCAAACTGGCTCCACGCTTTGAACCGCGAGGCAAGCTCCGCATCGTGATAGGTTAAGCAGCCCCCCTCAATGGTGTGAAAGACCTTTGTCGCATGGAGACTGAACATAGAAACATCTCCAAGACTACCGGCGCCGATGGTTCCGTCCTTGACCCCGAAGGCGTGGGCCGCATCATAAATCACTTTCAGGCCATGCTTTGCGGCAATCTCCCGGATCCCGCGCCAATCGCACAGGTTTCCGTAAACATGGACCGGCGCAATTGCCGCCGTCTTTTCCGTTATTAGCGCCTCAATCTTCTCCGGATCAATCGTATAATACATTGGCTCAATATCGCAAAATACCGGAATGAGACCGCATCGGGCAATGGCAAGAGTCGTCGAGGCATATGTAAAGGGCGTTGTGATCACTTCCGAGCCTGGGGGAAGCAGGGAAAACGCGGCCTCCAAGGCTGTGTGGCCATTGCAAAACAGAGAAGTATTGTCTACCCCGAGATATTTTGACAGTTCCTGCTCCAATGTTTGGTGCTTAGGGCCGCAATTTGACAGCCATCGATTGTCCCAAATGTCCCGAATCTCTTCTACATATTCTTCAAATGGGGGCATCGATGAGCGAATAACATTGATTTTCTCCATAAACAGCCCCTCCTTTTTTCTTTTTGTGTGCTTGCTTTTGACAATGCACATCCAGCAGAGGAACAAGTCCTCTGCCAATGAACATTGTAGCAAATGAAGGTTACAACTCAGTGACTGTAAAAGCGAATTTCAAAAGCGGCGCTCCTGAATCGGTTTTTGCCCGAGTTGTCCCATTTTGGCGTTCGATGATTTTCCTTGCAGAGAGCGGTTCAGCGCATATTCCCGGTCTGTACTTCTACAGAAACTCACAATGCGCCACGTCAAATGACAACGTATTCAGCGTCCGGTTAAACACATCGTTTCTGCACAGCGTGGGGCACTGCGAACAGTCCATATTTTCGTAGACCTCCCTCATGCGGGCGCTTCGGAAAATATCTGAAAGGCTGACGGTGTCGCTGATCTGGCCCAAATAATGCTGTTCTTCCTGACGATGGTGGAGGCAGGAAAACACCTTCGCGTCGGCGGTAATCACCGTGGAGAAAAACATTCCCCGGCATTTGTCGTAATTCCGGTCTCCTCCTGTTTTCATCTCCCGGTATTTTTGCAGGGATGCGCGCACCGCGAAGCAGTCTGTTTCATATTTTTCCTTAATGCGCAGATACTCTTCAGTGATATCGCACATATTTCCAGTAAAGGGCCTAAACTGCGCGAAGTCAGCGCCGCAGTCTTTTACCAAACGGACAAAATCCTCCATCTCCGCGGCGGTTTCCTCGCTCGTCAAAAAGCCGACGCCAAAGCTCACCGGACTATGCAATTCCTTCTTTACCCGTGAGAATAGGCGTATATTGTCTACCGTCTTAAGAAACGCCCGTTCCGGCATTCCATGCGTCTTCTCATACAGCGCAGGAGTCGCGGCGTCCAGGCTGATTCGGAAATACTCAAAGTTTTTGGCAATCAATTCTGCCAATTCCTCTGTAAGCGCCAGGCCATTGGAGTTAAGGCCCAGCTTGATGCCCCTGTTCTTCAATTCGGTAACCGCATAAACAAACTGCGGACTAATCAGGGGTTCCCCCCCGCCTGACAGGATCACGCCCTGTCCCCCCATATCCGCGATACTCTTTACCACCAGCTCCACCTGATGCCGCGACAGTTCCGCGCCATTTCCATTGACGCCGCAGCATCCCGGGCATCTGTTGTTGCACCGGTTCGTCAAGTCAAACTCCGTAACGATAAGCGTCTTATGACCATTAAAAAAATAGTCCAGCTTATCCAGATATCTCATGATTTTCTCATCCGCATTGAAATTGTTAACTGTCGGCATATTTTTCCTCCTGCCACTGATTCCTTAGGATTATCATCTCAAGATCGCTTTACCAATTCATTTTTCCTTCCGCCACCGCGCGCAGATGGGCGCCATAGGAGGTATTTCCGTATCTATTGGCGGATTTTATCAATTCCTCTTTGCTGATCCATTTGTACCGGTAGGCGATCTCCTCCGGGGCGGAGATCTGAATGCCCTGCCGCTGCTCCACCATCCGAATGAACATGGACGCGTCGCTCAGGCTCTCGACTGTCCCCACATCCATCCAGGCGTTGCCACGGCCCAAAATCTCTACATTCAGCTTCCCGGCCTTCAAATACATCTCGTTCATGCTTGTGATCTCCAGCTCCCCTCTGGGAGATGGCTCCACACGCCCGGCCATTTCCGCCGCCCCCGCAGGGTAGAAGTACAGGCCCACAACCGCGTAATTGCTCTTTGGCTTCCGAGGCTTTTCTTCAATGGAAACCACCTGGCCGTTGTCATCATATTCAACTACGCCAAATCGCTCCGGATGCTTTACATAATATCCAAAAATCGTGGCTTGGCCCAGGTCCGCATTCCTGCCCGCCCGGAGCAGCTTGCTTGTAAAGTTGCTTCCGTAGAAGATATTGTCCCCCAGGATCAGAACGCAGGACTCCTCGCCAATGAACTCTTTGCCGATGAGAAACGCCTGCGCGATCCCGTCCGGGGACGCCTGTACGGCATAGCTTAAATTCACGCCAAATTGATGGCCGTCGCCCAACAATTTCCGATATTTTTCAACGTCCTGCTCCGTAGAAATCATGAGAATATCCCGCACCTTTGCCAGCATCAGCGTGGAAAGCGGGTAATAAATCATTGGCTTGTCGTAGACCGGCAGTAAATGCTTTGACATCGCCAATGTCAGCGGATGCAGCCGTGTACCCAATCCGCCCGCTAAAATAATTCCCTTCATTCCTGCGTCCCCCTGTTTTTGACCGAATTCGTCAAACGGTTTCTTTTTATTCGCCATGTCTGCCGCGGTATTCCGTTTCTCATTCCCGCGCCATCGTCACGCGGCAGCTTTCTCAGGTCCCGGCTGGATGGATAACGGCGGCTTGCCAATTTTGAAGCGCATAATAGAAGCGGCCCGGCATGCTTCCCAACTATTGGCAGACTGAATCATGCGACCGCTCCTTTCAATGTGTCGTAAAGTATACAAATTTAATAGGCATGGGAAAAAGCTATGAAAAGCGGCGCAATCCGCCCATAGCGTTGCTATTATACTATGCGGCGGGCCATTTGTCAATGAAAGAACAACAACATCTCCCCCTTTTTTCAGAAAAAATAGTGGTTTGTAAGGGAAATGCTCCCATATATTGTGCTTTTTGACCGTCGTTTTCTGTCAATATCCCGAAAAAGCAGAATGAAGCCGAGAATCAGGCGTTTTTTCAAAAACGGCAAAACGCGTGCCCACAGGAAAAATTTGTAAAAAGCGCCGAAAGTTCCTGGGATTTCAGAGGCTTTCGGCCCTTTGCCGAAATGTGTCCTTTTTTGCGGTCGAAACCGGTCCTTTTAAGCGTCAATCCGTATCATACCAGGCCTGGGTGGTCCAGGGCGGCGGCAGGTTCGTCCAGAATGATGAAAGAGGCGCCCTTGTACGGCGGCGCGTCCAGGCCCGGTTTCCTCGATCCAGGCCCGTCGTTTCCAGGCGCCGCGCCGCCCGCGCACGGTCAAAATCCGTGCCGGCTGCCACATTTTGGGCCCCAGGGTTGCATTTTTTGACCGCTTTTGCTAAAATAGACGTGAAAAACAGAAAGAAGGGCGCCGCCATGAGACTCATTCACTTATCGGACCTGCACCTGGGGAAACGGGTAAACGAGTTCTCCATGCTGGAGGATCAGGCGTACATCCTAAAGCAGATCCTTACGATCATCGACGCGGAAAAGCCCCACGCCGTGCTCCTGGCCGGAGACGTCTACGACAAAGCCGTTCCGCCTACGGAGGCGGTGGAGCTGTTTGACGAGTTTCTGGTGGGCCTGGCCCGGCGGGGGCTGGAGGTGTTCGTCATCAGCGGTAACCACGATTCCCCGGAGCGGATCTCCTTCGGCGCCAGGATCATGGACGCCAGCGGAATTCACCTGGCCCCCGTGTACGGCGGCAAGGTGCGGCCCACGTCGTTAGAGGACGAGTACGGCCCGGTGGACGTCTATATGCTTCCCTTTTTGAAACCCGCCCAGGTCCGTCGGTTTTTCGAGGGCGCGGAGCTGTCCACTTACACGGAGGCCGTAGACCGGGCCATTCAGAGCATGGATATTGACCCGAAGCGTCGAAACGTGCTGGTGACCCACCAGTTTGTCACCGGGGCCCGGCGCTCTGAGTCGGAGGAGCTGTCCGTCGGCGGAGCGGACAACGTGGACGCCGGGGTGTTCGCGGCCTTCGACTATGTGGCCCTGGGCCATCTCCACACCCCCCAGAACTGCGGAACAGACCGGATCCGCTACTGCGGCACGCCGTTAAAATACTCCTTTTCGGAGTCCAGGGACGCCAAATCCGTCACCGTTGTGGAGCTTGGGGAAAAAGGAACCCTTTCCTGCCGGACGGTGCCCCTGACGCCCCTCCACGATCTGGTGGAGCTGAAGGGGACATACAAAGATCTGACCCTGAAAGCCTTTTACGCGAACACCTCCTGGCAGGAGGACTACGTCCACATCACCCTGACCGACGAGGAGGACGTCCCCGACGCCATTGGGAAGCTGCGGACCATTTACCACCGGCTGATGAAGCTGGACTACGACAACACCCGCACCCGGAGCCAGGGGGCGCTCCAAGCCGCGGAAGAGATCGAGGCCAAGTCTCCCCTTCAACTCTTTTCCGATTTCTACCGGGCGCAGAACAACCAGCCCATGAGCCGGGAGCAGGCGGACTTCGTGCGGACGCTGATGGAACGCGTATGGGAGGGAGAGCCATGAGACCGCTGAAACTGACGATTTCCGGGTTTGGTCCCTACGCGGACCGGATCGACCTGGATTTGGAACGGCTGGGCGAGAGCGGCCTTTACCTGATCACGGGGGACACCGGCGCGGGAAAGACCACCATTTTCGACGCCATCACCTTCGCCCTCTACGGCAGAGCCAGCGGCGACAACCGGGAGCCCGCCATGCTGCGCTCCAAGTACGCCGCGCCCGGCACCCCCACCGAAGTGATGCTGACCTTTTCCTGCGGGGGGAAAAACTACACCGTCCGGCGGAACCCGGAATACAGCCGCCCCAAAGCCCGGGGGGAGGGCGTGACCGTCCAGAAGGCCGAGGCGGAGCTGCGATACCCCGACGGGCGTGTGATCACCCGGCAAAAGGATGTGGATCAGGCCATCCGGGAAGAGATTTTGGGCATTGGCCGGGAGCAATTTTTGCAGATCGCCATGATTGCCCAGGGGGACTTCTGGAAGCTGCTCCTTGCCTCCACAGAGGAACGGAAGGCGATTTTCCGCAGAATTTTCAAGACGGAACGGTATCAAAAGCTCCAGGATCTGCTCCGGGAGGAGGCCAGGACCCTGGGCGGCCAGTGCGCCCAGCTTCGCGGCAGCCTCCGGCAGTTTTTGGAGAGCGTTCAGGTGGAGGACGGGGACCCCTTTTCCCTGGACCTGGCAAAGGGCCGGGGGGGTACACTTCCCATAGAGGACACGGCCCGGCTCCTGGAGGACTGCATTCAGCGGGAGGAGGCGCGGAAGGCCGGCCTGAACGGGAAAATCCAGGAGATCGACGGGCAGCTGGCCCAGGTCAACGGGAATCTGGGGAAGCTGGAGGCCCAGGCCAAAGCAAAGTTGGATCGGGAGACCGCTCAGCGGGAATGGCTCCAGGAGCGGGAGCGCCACCGGAACTGGAAGGCCGCCTGGGAGGCGGAACAGGCGAAAGCCCCCGAAGTGGAAAGAATCGGGTTGGAAAAGGCCCGTCTGGAGGCGGAGCTGCCCCGGTACCTTGCCCTGGAAGCCCTTTCCAAGGAGATCCGGCAAAAGCAGAGCGCTCTGGAAGCCCAAAACGAAGCGCTGAGCAAGACGGAGGCGGCCTGCGTCCAGGCCGAGCAGGCCCTTCTGCGGGCGAAGGAGGAGCTTTCCGCTCTCTCCGGGGCGGAGCTGGAATTGGAAAAGCTCCGTTCTCAAAAGGAAAAAGCGGAAGAAAAGCGGGAGCGGCTGGACGCCCTGGCCGCCCTGCTGACCAAATACGCTTCGGATGCCCAGCATCTCCGGCGGAAGCAGGAGGACTATGTGGCGGAATGCCGCGCCGCCTCGGAAAAGGAGGGGCTGTTCCACGAAAAGCGTCAGGCGTTTCTGGACGAGCAGGCCGGGATTATCGCCGGGACCCTGGAGGACGGGAAGCCCTGCCCCGTCTGCGGTGCCCTGGACCACCCCCATCCGGCCCGCAAATCCGAAAACGCCCCCACGGAGGCGGAGCTGAAGCAATTGGAAAAGGACGCCAGCGCCGCCCAGCAGGCCGCCCAGGAAAAAAGCCGGGCATGCTCCGGGGCAAAGGCCAGTCTGGAAACCTTCCTCCAAGGGCTGGGCGAACGGATCCAGGCCCTCTGGCCCGACGCTTCCCTCCAGGACGCGCCGGAGCGGCTGAGCCTGGAGCGGGCGCAGACCGCCCAGGTCCTTCGGCATTTAAAGGAAGCCATTTCCCTGACGGAGGGGCAGCGGGTCCGGAAAGCGGCTCTTGAAAAGGAGATCCCCCAAAAGGAAGCAGCGCTTGCCAGCCTAAAAGGGGATTTGGAGAAGATTCGGGAGCAAAAAGCGGCGGCAGCGTCGGATATTGCCGCGAAAAAGAGCCAATTTGACGAGGAACGGCAGCATCTGCGGTTTGAAAGCCGCCGCCAGGCGGAGGAACAAATCCGGCAACTGGAACGCCAATACCGGCAAGGGAAAGACGCCCAGCTCCGGACCCAGACCGCTTTTCACAACTCCGAAAAGGCGCTGGCCACCCTGGAAGCCAAAATAGCGGCCCTGGACCGGCAGCTCTCCGTCACCTGGGATTTGGACGAGGCGGCGGAAAAGCAAAAAAAGAACGCCCTCCTGGCCCAGCGGGCAAGGGCGGAGGAGATTCGGACGGGCATCGACCGGCGGCTGGCCGTGAACCGGCCTGCCCTGAAAAACATCCGGGAAAAGTCCGGCGATTTGGCGGCGTTGGAAAAGCGCCTGACCTGGCTGGAGGCCCTGAGCAAAACCGCCAACGGCGCCATCCCCGGGAAGGGGAAAGTCACCCTGGAGGCCTACATCCAGACCACCTATTTCGACCGGATCCTCCGCCGGGCCAATCTGCGGCTGATGGTCATGTCGGAGGGCCAATATGAGCTTCGGCGGCAGCGGGAGGCGGACAACTACCGGAGCCAAAGCGGCCTGGAGCTGGACGTGATCGACCACGCCAACGGCACGGAGCGCAGCGTCAAGACCCTCTCCGGCGGCGAGTCCTTCCTGGCGTCCCTGGCCCTGGCCCTGGGCCTCTCCGACGAAATTCAGTCCGCCGCCGGCGGCGTCAGGCTGGACGCCATGTTTGTGGACGAGGGCTTCGGCTCCCTGGACGACGGCGCCCGGGACCAGGCCATGAAGGCCCTCTCCGACCTGACAAACGGCAACCGCCTGGTGGGGATCATCTCCCATGTGGCTGATTTGAAGGACCGGATCGACCGGAAAATCGTCGTCACCAAGGGAAGAAGCGGCGGCAGCCAGGCCGTGATCGAGGTCTGAGGGGCAAAGCCCTTTCTCCAAGTAAAAGCGGGGCCCTGCCGTCAGGCGGGGTCCCGTTTCTTTGAATTTTTCAGGTAATGGCCCGTCAGGCTCTGGCTGTTTTCCCGAATCTGGTCGGGTGTGCCCCTAGCCACGATCCGCCCACCGAGAACGCCGCCCCCCGGGCCCATGTCCAGGATATAGTCGGCGTTTTGAATCACATCCTGGTCGTGCTCAATGACGACAACCGTGGCCCCGTTCTCAATGAGCCGCCGGAACACCTTCAGCAGCACCTCCACGTCCAGCGGATGCAGGCCGATGGTGGGCTCGTCAAAGACGAACACCGTGTCCGACT
>CANQXH010000010.1 GCA_947627745.1 uncultured Oscillospiraceae bacterium | reverse complement strand
CTGTTGGTGCTGACCACGCACACAAAGCGGTTTCTCTCCTGGTCAAAGCTGATGTGGTCCAAAAAATAGGGCAGCACGATGTCATAGCAATCATTCGGATTGGCGAAGCGAACCACGTTGATATACTGACCGTCATACACATCCTTTCGCGCCCCCACATTGAACAGGGCATAAGCGGTGCCGGTCTGCTGCACATAGCCCAAATCGTCGGGCCCAAACCGAATACGCAGCGCGGTATCCACTTCATTGGGGAATGTTTTCTCAATCCCCGCCATGGAGAGGACCGTTTCGCTGGGATAGAAGTAGTAGTCCGCGTTTCCGGTTTGAACGATAAAATCCCCATTGACTTCCTCGCCTCTCCGGTGCCGCTTTAGCAGCTCGCTATCCTGACCGTAATAGAGGAGATCGGAACGGGCCGGCGGATTGAAGGAAAACGCATTAACTGAAGAAAAGGTGGACAGGTTCAGGATCACCTGGGTTCCCTCCGGACGCTCCAAGGTGGTTTTCGTGTCCGCGTTCATTCTGCTTACGGCAAAGACGCCGATCCCGACGCAGAGCAACCCGAGAATGAACAGGGTTAGTGTTAGGATCATCCATTTTTTCCCTTTGAAACCCATAAAAAGCGCCTCCTTATATCATGCGATCAAGTGCCGCGCGTATGAGTCCTTCCAAATACTGGTTCGCGCGATTTTACCCCTTTGTATCAATTATAGCGCCCATATTTTTGAAAATCAAGGGGCTTGGCACAAGTGGAAATTTTCTGGCGCAACTGGGAAAAAGCAACAAAATGTAATTTAAAATACTCCTGCGTACAACGGGCGCGTTTCTCAAAATTGCCAACGGCGAACATGAATGAAAGGCATTCGCGGGGGACGTCCATGTTGACAAGGGCAGGCCGGGCGTAGTAAAATAGCCGCAAAGCAGGTTCAATTTTACGACAATAAAAAGCGAAGGAGTGCATAAAAATGGGAAATCCTGCCAGCAAGGTGATTGCCGTTGCCATGGGGGAGATCGGCTATTTTGAAAAGTAGACCGACTGCGGTCTGGACAGCAAGACCGCCAACGCGGGGGATGGGAATTACACCAAGTACGCCCGGGATTTTGATACCAAGTACCCGAATTGGTACAACGGCAAGAAAAACGGCTATGCCTGGTGCGATATGTTCATCGATTGGTGCTTCCTGACCGCCTATGGCTATGAGGCGGCGCTGAAGCTGCTCTGCCAGCCCGAAAAAAGCAGGGGCGCGGGCTGTACATACTCCTACGGGTATTACAAGGAGAAGGGGCAAGCCGGGAAGATTCCCAAGGTCGGCGCCCAGATCTTCTTCGGGTACGAGGAAAACAAGCTGACCCATACCGGGCTGGTCTATCGGGTGGACGAGGAGAACGTATATACCATTGAGGGAAATACCGCCGATCAGGTGGCCCAGCGGGTGTATTCCCGGGACGCGGAGCAGATCTGGGGCTATGGGTACCCCGCCTATGACGAGGAACCTTCCGCCATCGAGGCCGCACAGGCGGTGATTTAAAGCATTTGAAGAGATGAGCAGGCGGGGAAAGCGGCCCGGTTTTCAGGCCCGCCGTTTTAAAAGGTCAAACAAAATAAAGACGCACAGCGCTGCCCCGGCGCGCCTCCCCTGCGGAGGACGCCCCGGAGCGGCGCTGTATTTGTTCTTCCCGCCTCCCGGCCCCACGGCCCATGAAAAATGTCAAACGGTGTCGAAGCGCATAGAATGAAGGGAGGAACGGGGCGCTTCCCGTTCCCACTTTAAAAATTCGCTCAATGGAGTCAGAATAAGGAGGTAGCGTATGAAATTTCGAAGCATGATGATGCTCGTGTTGTCCGTGGTGCTTCTTGGATCTGTGCGGGGCGCTTCTGTCTACGCTGACAGCCGGAGCGGACCCGTGATGGAGCAGGCCGAAGTCGCCGGGGAACAGGTGACCGGCTGCTTTGTCTTCCATTTGGAGCACTGCGCCGTCACGGCTGTGGGGAAGACCGTCCTTCCCAGCGACTGGACCGTGGTCTCCGACGATTCGGTCACCACCTTTACCACCCAGCATTTCACAGGTGACGGTGTGGGCGTCAGCTTCACGGTCACGCCGGAGGAGGGCTGCCTGATCACCAGCGCCTACTATGAGAATCACGCCAACCCCGGCCTGCGGGGCGGGATCGTTTCCCAAAACGGCAGCGTGGAATTCGCGTACACCATGCACGCCAACCAGAACGTGGACCACT
Organism: uncultured Oscillospiraceae bacterium; assembly: GCA_947627745.1. GTDB lineage: Bacteria > Bacillota > Clostridia > Oscillospirales > Oscillospiraceae > Faecousia. The sequence continues at coordinate 39,085 of CANQXH010000010.1, read as the reverse complement.
ATGTGACGGCCTACCGCCCCAAGCTGTCGGTCTCCATCCGGCAAGAAGAGCTAGAGGAAGCGGAGGTCGGCCAGACCGTCACACTGGACCTGACCGTTACGCCGGACGATAGCGAGCAGCTGCAAGGCTTTGAAAGATCCCTGCAAACGGTCACCGTGATTATCGGGGATACGCCCTATACCGTTCCCGTCCACGATCAGGACGGGGTCTGGGCCGGCGCGTTTCCCTACACGGTCCGGGGGGAGGATGTGCGGGACGGCCTGGTGACGGCCACGGTTTTCGCCGCCGTCAACTATTATGGCACAGTGAATGTGACCAATAACGGCGAAACCGCCGACAACGGTACGTTTACCACCAGCGCCACCGTTAACAGCACCGATACCGTGGTATTTCCCGTGCGCAGTCCCGCTTTGGAGGTGACCAAGACCGTGGACAAACCGGCTCCGCAGCTTGGCGATACGGTTACTTATACGGTCGCGGTCACAAACAGCGGACAAGTAGACCTTCACAGCGTGACGGTGGAGGACCGGATGGAGGGGATCGGGCTGCCCGGCGGCCAGGATTGGGAGATCGGCGACCTTCCCGCCGGGAAGGCCAGGGAACGGACCGCCTCCTTCACCGTGACGGAGGAACTCATCCGGGCCTTTGGGGGCCAAACCCTGACGGGCTACTCCACCGCCACCGGTTACAGCCTTTTCGGCATCCAGGTCACCGCCTCGGATGCCGCCGCCGTGACGATTCCCACCCCCAGGCCTGCGCTGACGGTGGCCAAAACCGCTGATCAAACCGGCGGCGCGCAGCTATTCGACACGATCACCTACACCGTCACGGTTTCCAACACCGGAAACGTGACGGTCACCGGAATCACCGTGACCGATTCCCTGACCGGGCTGCGGGAAACCATCCCGTCCCTTTTGCCCGGCGAGAGCGGCGCTTTTACCACGGCCTATGTGGTGACGGCGGCGGATGTGAACGCCGGCGTCCTTGAAAATACGGCCTTTGCCGAGGGGGTATATGGCGGCGAAAAGATCTCCGCCTCCGGGGCGGCGGTGACGGCCACCGAAAAAATCCCCCTGACCGTCGTGATTACCGGAAACCGGGACGAGGCTCCGTATGATGGAAAGCCCCACGAAATCGGGGGCTTCACCGTGGAGACGGAGGGCCGTCCGGCGCTGCCACCCGGACTGGAGGTGGTCCTTGCCTCCGGAAAAAGGGCCTATGCCGCCGGCACGGACGCCGGCGTCTACCCCATGGGCCTGACGGCGGCGGATTTTTCCGTAACCGGTGAAAACGCGGGGTGCTATGATGTGCAAATCCGGTATACCGACGGCTGCCTGGAGATTAGGCCTGCCGGAGAAAGCGCATACACAGCCACGGTCCGGCAGGGCGGCCTCATTTACGGCGCGCAGCCGGAGCCTGCGGCAGCGGTGGAAGGCCCCGGCGCGGAAGGGTACGGCCAGCCCGAGATCACCTACTATCGAGTAAGCGAAACCGGGGAAGAGCCCCTTTCCGAAAGGCCGAAGGACGCGGGGATGTACAAAGTGGAGGCGGTTTGGCCCGCCACGAAGAACTTGCCCGAGGCGCGGGCCAGCGCCGTTTTTGTCATCGCGCGGCGGGAACTTTCCCTGGGCAGGGAGGAGACCCGTCCTTACACCGGCGGCCCCGTTACCTTGGAGATTACCCAGCAAGACCTTCAAGAGGGCGCGCTTGTGTATGGCGACAGCCTGATACTGCGCGCCCGGATCACCGGCACGGACCCGGGAATTTACACGGAGGTGGAGGATTTGGAGAGCCTGCGCGTATTAAACGGAGATCAAGACGTAAGCGGCAACTACGCTGTCCAGGTCACCGGCAAGCTGACCATCTTCGCTCCCCAGACTCCGCCGGGCCCTTCTGGGCCAACCGGCGGGCCGGGCCCTTCCACCGCTCCGGATGCCCCCCATGTGCCGGATGCGACCGTGCCGGGTGGGGAGGAGGGGCCGCCCCTGACGGGCCTGCCCTTCACTGTGGAAAAATGCTGCGTTTTGCACCTGCTGATTTTGCTGCCGGCCCTGGCGGCGGCGGTGTTTGATGCCTACGATGATCACCGCTGCCAGACGCGGGAATGGATTCTCCGAAGAGCGCTGCTCGCGTACCCATCCGGAAGGGAAGAAGATTCATAAAATAGGCAAGGCCGCCGGGAAAACCGGCGGCCCTTTCCTTGGGACGGGAAACATCTAAAACTCAATCGGAATCCTCCATCAGCGTCCGCAGATAGGTCCCCACAATGTGGGCGAAGCTGAGGATGCTGCGGCTGTAAATAAATTCCTTGCCGAAAATCTTTCGCTCGGCGGCCAGGTCCTCCTCGCCGCCCACAAAGATTCCCAGCACTCCGATGCCCTGGCTCCGGGTCTTCCGCACCTCCAGTGCCGTATCCCTGATGGCCTCCTCTCCCACATAGGCCGGGGGGTGGCGGCTGCCGGGACGCCGGACGCCCAGATGATTGGGCCTGCCGTCGGACAGGAGGACCAGGATCTTCTTCTCCTCCGGGCGGGCAAGCATCCCCTCCCGAATGGCCCGGATGGCCAGGGCGTCCCGGTTTTCCCCGAAGGCCCGGAACTGCAAAATGTTCCTGTTGGCCTCTATGGGGTCGTCATAGTCCCGGTACCGGTGGATCATGGTGTAGTCCCAGTAGGAGCAGAAGCCGCAGACACGGTGGGGAATGCCCGCCAGGCTCAGGGCCTGGCTGACGATGTAGCCCTGGGCGGCGATCTGTGGCTGGCGGAGGGTCTGGGAGCTGCTGCTGTCCAGGAGGATGTCCACCAGGAAATCGGCCTGATCCCGCCTTTTTTCCCGGTCAAAGAGCTTGGGATCCCGAATTCTGCCCACCTCCCACAGCCGCCCGGGGACGATCTGCCCCTGCTCCGAGGGGACGGCGTCCTCGTCCATGCGCTGGATCCGGGCCTGCTTCAGCATGGCGGAGAGCAGCGTGACGCTCCGCTGGATGTTCTGCCGCTTCATCTGGAAGTACATCTCGTTTTTCATGCTCTGCATCTGGGTGCGCAGGTACTGGGTGTTTTTCAGCACGGGGTTTTGCAGCACCCCCTGGGTAAAGTGGAGAGAGCAGCCCCGATGGATGCCGGTACACAGCCGCCGGTTTCGCTTTTCCCGCTCTTCCGGCGGCAGATCGCTTTTCCCGAACTGCCGTTCTATGAAGGCGTAGACCTTCTCCGCCTCCACCGGGTCCGGCGGCGCGACCTCCTCCCTGCTGTCATCCGGGCGGACCGCTTCCCGGCGGGCGGGGCGGATCTGGCCGGTTTTCAGCAGCTCCTCCCGGGCGGCGGACAGGTATTCATCCAAAACCTGCTGAATCTGCCGGTCGGAAAGGGCCTGATTGCGGGAAAAGGCCGCCAGCTCCTCCCCGGTCACCCGGCGTACCGCCTTGAGATCCCCATGAAGGGCCTCAAAGGCCGAGTCCGCCAGGCTGTTATAGAGCCGGTCGATGGCGGCGATGATGGCGTCCGTATCCCGGGCGTCGGAAAGACCGTCGATGATTTCCACCGCAGGCAGCAGCTCTTCCGGGATTTGCGCCGGCTGGCCCAAAAACCGGAGGATCAGGCATTTCCGCAGCCGCCCCGGACGGCCCCGGAAGGAGCCGCCCGCCAGCAGCTCCCGGAAGGCCCGGGCCCGCATTTCCCCTACGCCCCGCCGCTCCCGGCTGGCCAGAGGATAGGCCGCCGCGTCCACGCACAGCTGGGTCAGGGTGGTAAGGGCCTGTTCATCAGCCCCCTTCGCCCGTTTTTGCAGGGTGTAGAGGGCCAGGGCCCGGGGGTCAAAGTGGCTGACGAAGGCCCCCTGCTTCACGGCATCGTAGAGCGCCAACCCCGGACTGCGCAGAAAGACTTCCGCGTCGGGCCGGATGTCCAGGGAGTAGTCCCCGCTGACGGTCCAGAACAGGTTGCGGAGCCGGTTTTCGATTTCCAGGCGGCGGTCCTCCAAAGCGGCCAGATTTTCCGCCGCCTGGCCCCTACCCTCCAAAGACATCCTCCCGGCTCCAGCCGGCGGGAATGCGGGTGTTGGCCGCGTCTTCCAAAATTTCCTTTTCAAAGCTGTCGAAGCTCTTGTTCAGCACCCCCATGCGGATGGCGAGGCTGGGGCGGAGGCCGGAGCGGATGGCGCGGATTCCGCCGATCATGCCCCGCAGATCCAGAGCCTTGGTGGAGATCTCCCCGTTTCCGGCTTTCCGCTGAAGGTCCAGAAACAGCCCGGAAAACTGCTCCCGCGCCGAATCCTTCATATCCGGGAAGTACCGCCGCAGCAGGTCCTCCAGCGTCTCTTTTTGGAGCGGGGGCATGTCCACCACCAGGAACCGAGACACCAGGGCCTCGTTCAGCTCCCGGGTGCCGGCATAGCCCAGGTTCATGGTGGCCAGGAACCGGGCGGCGGAGTGCAGGGGGATTCGCTGATAGCCGGGCACGTCGATCCGCCGCCGGTGGTCCAGGGCGGCGTGGAGAACGGAAACGGCGTCGTTTTTCGCCATGTTGATCTCGTCCAGCACCCCAAAGCCCCCGGCCTCGGCGCAGAGCGCCACCGGGCCCTTCCGGAATTGCACCTGACTGTCCCGGAAGGTATCGGTGCCGATGAGGGAGGCGCTATCTGTATGAATATGGCAGGAGATGTCGAAGGCCGGCCGCCCAAAGACCCAGGACAGGGTCTGGCACAGCACGTTCTTTCCCGTGGCCTTCCCGCCGCACAGCAGCAGATTTTCCCCCTGGAGCAGCCCCGCCATGGCCATTTCCAGGGTGTCCTTTCCAAGAAAGGGCATGGCGGGGACCTCCACCCGCCCGGCAAATTCCGGCTCCACCGGATACCGTTCCCGGAAGGCCGCCGCCTCCCGGATCAGCTCCTCCGAGACGCCCTGGCCGGTCAAATAGGCGTGAATATCCTGTTTCATAGCGCTTACCTCACCATTCGTCGGATTCCTGGAGCCGGCGCCACTCCCGCCGCCAGGCGTCCCGGGCAGCGGCCATCCGCTCATAGGCTTTTTCTCCCAGGCACTCCCGGGCTTTGGGGCACCGCTGGGAGCAGTCCATGAGATCGCTGTAAACCGTTTCCCCGCAGTTGCCGCATAAAACGAACAGATCGGTGGAGAGCAGCTCCACCGTCTCCCCGCACCGGGGGCAGGCCTTTTCCAGGATCTGGGGCCCCTTTTTCCCCTGACAGCCTTCCAAAATCATTGCGTTCACCTCTTGCCCTATTGTAGCAGAAAAACGGGGCGGACTCAAGCCCCCATTTTCTTGTATGAAAGCAGGAATGCTTGGCACATTTGAGTATTTTATCTAAATCGGGCTTGCAAAAGACAGGAAAATCCGGTATAATGGAGAAAAATACAAGGGAGGACTATCTTTGGCAAAGCTCTATTTCAAATACGGGGCCATGGGCTCCAGCAAAACCGCCCAGGCCCTGATCACCAAATACAACTACGAGGAAAACGAGCTGAAGGTCTGGCTCATCAAGCCCAGCGCCGACGTGCGGGACGGGGCCAGTCGCCTGCGCAGCCGGATCGGCCTGGAGGCGGAGGTGGAGATCCTGCCCCCGGAGAAGGACGTGTACGCCCGGTTTCAGGACGCCCAGCTGGGCCGCTGCGACGTGATCATCGTGGACGAGTGCCAGTTTCTGATGGAGGCCCAGGTGGACCAGCTCCGGGCCATTGTGGACGATTTCAACGTGCCGGTGATGTGCTTCGGCCTGCGGACGGACTTCCAGTGCCATCTTTTTGCCGGGAGCCGGCGGCTCATGGAGGTGGCGGACACCATCCAGGAGATCAAGACCATCTGCGACTGCGGGGCCAAGGCCACGGTCAACGCCCGGATCGGCGCCGACGGCAAGATCGTCACGGAAGGGGCCCAGCTCCTGCTGGGGGGCAACGACAGCTACATCGCCATGTGTCACAAGTGCTGGGTCCGGGGCATCCGGGAGGGCAAGCGGATCAAGCTCCACGGCATGGGGGAGCCCCTGCCGCTGTAAACCGAGGGAAGCCATGGAATTTGAGGAGGTTCTTTTTTCCCGCCGGTCGGTCCGACGGTTCCAGGACCGGCAGGTGCCGGAGGAGCTGCTGGAAAAAATTCTCACCGCCGGGCTCTACGCCCCCAGCGCCTGCAATTTCCAGGCGTGGAAATTCATTGTGCTGACCGACCGGGCCCAGATGGAAAAGCTCCGGTTCGATCTGGTCCTCCGGGCTCCCTGCGGGGTGCTGGTGACCTACCGGAACGATCTGTACGTCACCGGGCGGAAGCACCGGGACTATGTGCAGAGCGCGGCGGCGGCCATCGAGAATATGCTCTTAGAAGCTAAAAATCTGGGCCTGGGGGGCTGCTGGATCTGCAATCTGCCGCGCCAGGGCGCGCTGCGCCGGGCCTTCGGGATTCCCCGGAATTTTGACGTGATCGCCTACGTCATGCTGGGCTACCCCCAGGAGGAGGCCAATACCGACAAGCAGATGCGCTATCACTACGGCTCCGCCCGGGACGCGGAGCTGCGCACCCGGCGGTACGGCCTTGCCCAGGCGGTGAGCCGGGAGCGGTTTACCCAGGTTCCCGGAGACTGCGCCCAGGAGAAACGGCCCTGGGCGGAAAAGGTGCGCTTTTTTGTCAAAGAACATTTTTATAAAGGAGAATGAAAATGGATCTGTCTGAAATTCTGTCCAAATGCGACCACACCCTGCTGTCCCAGACCGCGACCTGGGAGGAGATCCGGGCCCTGTGCGACGACGGCATGGCCTATCACACCGCTTCGGTGTGCATCCCGGCGTCCTATGTTGCCCAGGCCAAGGCCTATGTGGGGGAGAAGCTCCCCATCTGCACTGTCATCGGCTTCCCCAATGGCTACGCCACCACCAAGGCCAAGTGCTTCATGGCCGCCGACGCGGTGGAAAACGGGGCGGACGAAATCGACATGGTCATCAACCTGGGCTGGGTGAAGGACCGGAAGTACGACGCGGTCCGGGACGAGATCGCCGCCGTGAAGAAGGCCTGCGGGGGAAAGCTCCTGAAGGTCATCATCGAGACGTGCCTGCTCACCGACGAGGAGAAGATCGCCCTGTGCCAGGCGGTCACCGAGTCCGGCGCGGACTACATCAAGACCTCCACCGGCTTTTCCAAGGCCGGGGCCACCTTCCACGATGTGGAGCTGTTTGCCAAGCACATCGGCCCCAACGTGAAGATCAAGGCCGCCGGGGGCATTTCCAGCCTGGACGACGCGGAAAAATTCATCCAGCTGGGGGCCTCTCGCCTGGGGACCTCCCGGATCGTGAAAATTGCCAAGGGCCTGAAAAACGACGGAAGCTACTAAAATTCGGAATATTGAAGGAGGAAATATTATGTTAACTACCCCCACGCCCCATATCGAAGCCAAGCCCGGGGATTTCGGCAAGACCGTCCTCATGCCCGGCGACCCTCTGCGGGCCAAATTTATCGCGGAAAACTTCCTGGAAAACCCGGTGCTGGTGAACAACGTCCGGGGCGTCCAGGGCCACACGGGGTACTATAAGGGCGTCAAGGTGTCCGTCATGGCCTCCGGCATGGGCATCCCCGCCATCGGCATCTACTCCCACGAGCTGTACAACGGCTACGGCGTGGAGAACATCATCCGGGTGGGCTCCGCCGGGGCCATCCAGGAGAACATCCACCTGTACGACCTGGTGCTGGCCATGGGCGCCTGCACCGACTCCAATTTCGCCAGTCAGTTCCATCTGCCCGGCACCTTCGCCCCCATCGCCTCCTACGAGCTGCTGTCCGCCGCCGTGAAGGCCGCCGAGGAAAACGGGGCCGTGTACCATGTGGGCAACGTCAACTCCTCCGACGTGTTCTACGGCGACCACGAGGGAGTCCCGGCGGGGCTGGACAGCGTCTACGGCCTGAAAAAAATGGGCGTCATGGCTCTGGAGATGGAGGCCGCCGCCCTGTATATGAACGCCGCCCGGTACGGCAAGCGGGCGCTGTGCATCTGCACCATCTCGGACCACGTCCTCACCGGGGAGGAGACCACCTCCGCCGAGCGGCAGAACGCCTTCACCACCATGATGAAGGTGGCCCTGGACGTGGCCGCGGCCATGGAGGGGAAATAAGAAATGAAGCGGCTATTCCTGATCGTGCTGGACTCCTGCGGCGCCGGGGCCATGCCGGACGCCCCGGCTTTTGGGGACGTGGGGGTGAACACCCTCCGCTCCTGCGCCACGTCCAAGGAGCTGATAATTCCCAATCTCCAGACCGCCGGCCTGGGGAATGTGGACGGCCTGGACTTTTTGGGCCGGACGGAAGCGCCTGCCGCCGCCGTGGCCCGGCTGACGGAGGCCTCCATGGGCAAGGACACCACCATCGGCCACTGGGAGATCGCCGGCGTGGTGTCCCCGGAGCCCCTGCCCACCTATCCCAACGGCTTTCCCGAGGAGGTGCTGGCCCCCTTCCGGGCGGCCACCCACCGGGGCACTCTGGCCAACGCCCCCTGGTCCGGCACCGAGGTAATCAACGCCTACGGCGACGAGCACGTCCGCACCGGGGATCTGATCGTGTACACCTCCGCCGACTCCGTGTTCCAGATCGCCGCCCATGAGCAGGTGGTGCCCCTGGAGGAGCTCTACGAGGACTGCCGTATCGCCCGGAAAATTCTCACCGGCAAGCACGGGGTGGGGCGGGTCATCGCCCGGCCCTTCCTGGGGGAGAACGGGCAGTATTACCGCACCACCAACCGCCACGACTTCTCCCTGGAGCCGCCGAAGGCCACCCTGCTGGACGCGGTGAAGGGGGCGGGGATGGACTCCATCGCCGTGGGGAAAATTTTCGACATTTTCGCCGGGGCGGGCATCACCGAGCATGTCTACACCAAGGGCAATACCGACGGACTGGAAAAGACCCTGGCCTATGCGGACCGGGATTTTCACGGCCTGTGCTTTGTAAATCTGGTGGACTTTGATATGCTCTACGGCCACCGGCGGGACATCGACGGATACGCCAAGGCCCTGACGGAATTTGACCGGTGGCTGCCTAAATTCCTTTCTAAGCTGGGACCGGAGGACGCGGTGATGATCACGGCGGACCACGGCTGCGACCCGGCCTACACCGCCACCACGGACCACACCCGGGAGTATGTGCCCCTGCTGGTCCTGGGGCCCAAGGTCCGGCCGGTCAACCTGGGCACCCTGCCCACCTTCGCCGCCATCGCCGCCACGGCGGCGGAGCTGCTGGGGGTAAAGCTGGACACGCCGGGGACCAGCTTCGCCGGGCAGATTCTTTAAAGGAGGGAGCGCCATGTCGCCGGAGGAGCTGATCCGCCTGGCCCGGGAGGCCATGACCCACGCCTACGCCCCTTACTCCCACTATCAGGTGGGGGCGGCGCTGCTGTGCGCCGACGGGACGGTGTATCAGGGCTGCAACATTGAAAACGCCACCTATACCCCCACGGTCTGCGCCGAGCGTACCGCCTTTTTTAAGGCGGTGTACGACGGGAAGCGGGCGTTTACCGCCATCGCCGTCTGCGGCGGGAAGGACGGGGTGCTTACCGGCTTCTTCCCGCCCTGCGGGGTGTGCCGCCAGGTGATGCGGGAATTCTGCGGGGACGATTTTGTCATCTATCTGGACGGCGGCCCGGAGGGCTGGCAAAAAAGGACCCTGGCCGAGCTGCTGCCCGGGGGCTTCCAGGCGGAAAAGTATATGCGCTAAAGGGAAATATTGGCGGCAAAATGGCCAGTTTTTCCCGATAGAGTTGTGCGTTTCTACAAAAGATGCGCAAACCGGTTGATTTTTTTCCAAAAATATGTCACAATAGGCTCGGCATTGGAACCAATGCTTAAAAATCAAATTACAAACAGGAGGAAAAAGAATGAAAAAGATCATCGCACTGATCCTGGCGGCGATCATGGTCATGGGCCTGCTGGCCGCTTGCGGCCCTGCCGGCAGCACCGAGTCCACCGGCGGCGCCCAGGGCTCCAACCCGCCTGAGGGTTCCACGGCGTCCGATGGCACCCAGGGCGGCGAGCCCCAGGGTGGCGAACCCCAGGGCGACACTGCCTACGACTATGACGCCATTCCCGACACCATGACTGCCGAGGACGGCAAGTACGCCATCGCCTTCGTTACCGACGTGGGCCAGCTGAAGGACAAATCCTTCAACCAGGGCACTTGGGAAGGCGTGAAGCGCTACGCCACCGAGAACAACAAGTCCTACAAGTACTACCAGCCCGCCAACGGCTCCTCCGCCACCGACGATGACCGGTTCACCGCCATGAAGGCCGCTGTGGACGGCGGCGCTGAGATCGTGATCTGTGCCGGCTTCCTGCAGGAGACCGCCCTGCGCCGGGCCGCTCTGGAGTATCCGGAGACCAAGTTCGTCTTCATCGACGGCTATCCCATCCGGGAAGAGCCCGATGTTGATGGCCAGGAGAACACCTCTCCTCTTCTCACCAACATCGCTCCCATCTCCTTCCAGGAGGAGCAGGCCGGCTATCTGGTGGGCTACGCTGCCGTGAAGGAAGGCTTCACCAAGCTGGGCTTCTCCGGCGGCGGCGGCGGCACCAACCCTGCCTGCTGCCGTTACGGCTACGGCTTCGTCCAGGGTGCCCAGGCGGCTGCCGCTGAAATGGGCGTGAACGTGGAGATGCGGTACTCCTGGCAGTACGGCGCCGGCTTCGGCGCTTCCGGCGAGCTGCAGACCATGCTCAACGGTTGGTACACTGCCGGTACCGAAGTGATCTACTCCTGCGGCGGCCAGATGTGCCAGTCCGCCTTTGCCGCTGCCGCTGCCAATGATGGCTACGTCATCGGCGTGGACGTGGACCAGGCCGGCGACTCCGACACCGTCATCACCTCCGCCATGAAGGGCCTGCGGGAGTCCGTCATGTTCGCCTGCGAAAAGTTCTACGCTGGCGACTGGGACGATCTGGGCGGTATCAGCACCGTGCTGGGCGCCAAGGACGACGCGGTTGGGATGCCCACCGCCGCCGATTCCTGGAGAATGGAGAACTACACTGTCGCCGAGTACGAGGCTCTGATGGCCAAGCTGAAGGACGGCTCCCTGGTTGTGGACGCCGATTACGAAGCCGGCCTGAAGGACGAGAACTTCCCCAACGTGAGCCTGAGCATCGAGTAATTTCCATAGCACCCGGCAGGGGAAGGCGTTTGCCTTCCCCTGCTTTTTGCGTTTTTCCCGGCGCCGGCGGAGGGGGGCGGCCTTGGGGGTTGCATTTCTTATCCTTTCGTGATAAAATAGCCGGGTAATGGTGGAATTTTGGAAAAAATCGGGAATTTTCCCTTTTTTCCGGGGAGATTGGCCCTGCCGCCGGAACCAAATCGACTTTCGATTTTGCTTGGAAAGGAGGGGGAAGAACTTGCGGCGATTTTTGGCCCTCTGCGCCGTGCTGCTGGCCCTGAGTCTGCTGGCGGGGACGGCCTATGCCGTCACCAACGCCAGCGGTATTGACAACCACACTACTGTCGCCAGCGACGGCACCTGCCAGGTCAGCCTTACCGTGAGCATCCACCTGGATTCCCCGGTGGAGCATCTCCGCTTCCCCGTCCCCGGCAACGCCCGCAATGTGCTGCTCAGCGGCGTCAGCGCCAGCCTTCGCCGCAACGGCAGCCGCCAGGAGGTGGACCTTTCCCGGGCTATCGGCGCGGTGGCGGGAGATTTCCAGGTTTTGATCTCCTATTCTCTTCCCAACAGCGTGGCCTATCAGGATCACGACGGGGACGCGGAGACCCCGGACCGGCTGATGCTCAGCATTCCGCTGCTGTCGGGCTTTTCCTATCCTGTGACCGGCTTTGATTTTTCCGTGACGCTGCCGGCGGAGATCACCACGGTGCCGTCCTTTTCCAGCTCCTACTATTTGCAGGCCATCGAGTCGGACGTGACCTATGTCGTGGAGGGCGCGACCCTCAGCGGGACCGTGACCAAGGCCCTCCGGGACCTGGAATCGCTGACCATGACCCTGGAGGTATCGGAGGAGGTCTTCCCCCAGACCCAAGTCCGCACTTGGACAGTGGACATGGACGACGTGGCCATGTACGTCTGTATTGGCCTGGCGGCATTGTACTGGCTGGTGTTCCTCCGGTGCCTGCCGGTGCTGCGGCAGCGGACGGCCCTGCCGCCGGAGGGCCTTTCCGCGGGAGAGCTGCCCTGCGCCCTCACGGGCCAGGGCCTGGATCTGACGGCCCTGGTGCTGACCTGGGCCCAGCTGGGCTATATCCTGATCCAGCTGGACAGCGCCGGACGGGTGCTGCTCCACAAGCGGATGGAGATGGGCAACGAGCGGGACGATTTTGAGTGCCGCTGCTTCCGGGCCATCTTCGGCAAGCGGCGCATGGTGGAGGGTACCGGCGTCCGCTATGCCCAGCTCAGCCGCCAGATGTCCACGCTGGCCCCCCACACCCGGACCTACTTCCAGCGAGGCACCGGCAACCCCAAGCTGTTCCGGGCCTTGGCGGCGGCGGCGGGCCTTTTCGGCGGCATGTCCCTGGGGACGCCCCTGGGGGGAGAAGGGCTCCTGGGCGGTCTGACCGGGACCCTGTTCGGGGTCCTGGGCTGCGTCTGCGCCTGGGGGATCCAGGGCTGGGCCTACTGCCTCCACACCCGGAACCGGCGGCCTCTGGCCTGGGCGGTAGCCGGATGCCTGATGTATCTGCTGCTGGGGTTCCTGGCCTCCGGCGTTCCCCTGGCCCTGGGCCTGATGGCCTGGGAGCTGATGGCGGGGCTTGCCGCCGCCTACGGCGGGCGGCGAAGCGGCCTGGGCCGCCAGATCCTGGCGGAAATTCTGGGCCTGCGCCACTTCCTGCGCCGGGCCGCGCCCCAGGACCTGCACCGGCTCCGCCGGGAGGACCCGGACTATTTCTTCTCCCTGGCGCCCTACGCTGTGGCCCTGGGGGTGGACCGGGCCTTCGCCAAGCGGTTCGGCAAGGCGCGGCTGGGGGCTTGCCCCTATCTCACCACCGGCCTGGACGGGCACCGCACCGCTCTGGAATGGGATCAGCTGATCCGGCAGGCGGTCTCCGCCATGGACGCCCGCCAGCGGCGGCTGCCCTATGAGCGGATCGCCATCCGGCTGCCGAACCCCCCGCCTAGACGGAAAAGACGGAAAAAATAAAGTCCCTCACAAAAAGTGAGGGACTTTTGCGCGTTACTCATTTGCCGTAGCCCACGTGGATGCCGGGATTTTTCATCAGGAAAAAGCCCAGGACCTTTTTCAGGTCCTCGTCCCCCTTGCCTTTCAGGGGAAGATTTGCCAGGGTGATCTCCTTTCCCGCGACAACGGCCCGCAGCTCCCGGCGGTCCTCCACGAAATTGCGCTTGTGGACGTACTGGTAGACCTGGGTCAGCTCGCCGTAGGTCAGGACTTTTCCGGCCCCCTTGGGGAAGAGGTGGGTCTGGCCTAAGCGCAGGGTGTCCTTGAAGACCGGGGCGCTTTGCTGAAATTCCACCAGCAGGCTCTGGAGGACCCCGGTGTTTCGCCAGGCTTCCATCTGCCGGTCCATCTGCTTTTTGCCCCGGAACCAGCAGTAGACCATATAGACCCCCATGGCGATGAGGAACAGCCCCACCAGATAGGTAAGGATCGTTTCCCCGACGAACATGACCCCGCCCAGGAGGACCAGGATCGGCCCCAGGTACAAGGAGGTGTACCCTTCGGAAATATACTTGCGGAATGCCTTTTCCGGCTCCATAAAAAACGCCCCTTCCCTGCTTTTCAACAACTGCCTTTATTATACAGCCGCCAGCCAAAAATGCAAGGGCTTTTCCCCCATTTTTCCCGGGAAAACCCGGGAAGGCTTGTCTTGACAATTCCTGCCATCCATTTTATAATGCCACCAGGATCCCGCTAAAGGCGGGAAAAAGAGGAGGAAACGGGATGCGCTTTACCTATACCGCCCGGGAGGTAGACCCCGGGAAGGACGGCGTCTGTTGGCTCCTGACCAACGGCCTGGGAGGCTACGCCTCCACCTCGGCGGCCTTTTCCGTCACCCGCCGGGATCAGGGACTGCTGGTGGGGGCCAAATCGCCCAGTCTGCGCCGGGTGCTGGTCCATCGGCTGGCGGAGACGGTGGACTTCGGAACGGGGGAGCTCCCCCTTTCCTCCCAGACCTTCGCGGGACAACGCCTGCCCGAGGAGGGGTGGCGGTATTTGGAATCCTTCTCCTGGGAGGAGGGGCCGGCGTGGCGGTACCGGGTGGGGGAGGTAACCATCACCCGCCGCTGCGCGGTCAAGCAGGGGGAGAATACCGCCGCCGTCCTTTATGAGCTAAAAAACGCCGGCAACAGTCCCTGCGCCCTCCGGGTGCGGCCGGTTTTTCCCACGGACCCCGACACGCCGGTGACGGTCTCCGGCCTGACGGCCCGGTGGGCGGGCTGGGAGCTGCGTATCCGCCCCAGCGGCGACTGGGAGGACCTCCCCCCGGAGACGGAGACGCTTTTCTATGCCGACGATGAAAAGGACGGCCGCCCATCCACGGGCCTGGGGGTTGCCGGGCCCCAGGCGGTTTTGGCAGTCCCGCCGGCGGAAACGGGAAAATTGACGCTGGTATTTTCCACGGCCCAGCAGGAGGAGTCAGCGGAGGAGATCTGGCGGGCCATGTGCCGCCGCCGGAAGGCCCTTGACACAGGCTTCCACGACCCGGTAGCCCGGGAGCTTGCCCGGGCGGCGGACGCCTTCATTGCCTACCGCCCCTCTACCGGGGGCAAGACCATCATGGCGGGCTATCCCTTCTTTGGGGACTGGGGCCGGGACACCATGATCGCCCTGCCGGGCTGCGTCCTGGCCCGGGGAAAGTATGAGGACGCCAGGAGCATTCTCGGGACCTTTCTGGCCTATGAGCGGGACGGCCTGGTGCCCAATCTGTTCCCGGAGGGGGACGCCCCGCCCAGGTACAACACCGTGGACGCGGCTTTGCTTCTGATCAACTGCGTCTGGCTCTACTACCGGGACACCGGGGACGGGGACTTTGTCCGGGAGGCCTGGCCGGTGTTGAAGCGGATCGTGGGGGCCTACCAGGCGGGGACCCGCCACGCCATCGCCATGGACGCCGACGGCCTGATCCGGGCCGGGGAGGGGCTGGACCAGGTGACCTGGATGGACGTGTGCGTGGACGGGATCCTGCCCACCCCCCGCCACGGCAAACCGGTGGAGATTAACGCCTACTGGTATAGCGCCCTGCGGATTATGGAGGCCCTGGCCCCGGTCGCCGGGGAGCCGGGGACGGAATACGGACTTTTGGCAGAGCGGGTGAAGGGCAGCTTTGTCTCCGCCTTCTGGATGGAGGACAAAGGATATTTAAAGGATGTGATCTCCGGCACCCAGGCCGACGAGCAGATCCGCTGCAATCAGATCTGGGCGGTGTCCATGCCCTTTACCATGCTCTCCCGGGCCCAGGGAAAACGGGTGGTGGAGACAGTATACCGCCATCTCTATACGCCCTGCGGGCTGCGGACCCTCTCCCCGGAGGACCCAGAGTTCCATCCCTTCTACGGCGGCCCTCAAAAGGAGCGGGACCTGGCCTACCACCAGGGGACGGTCTGGCCCTTCCCCCTGGGGGCGTGGTATTTGGCGTATTTGAAGGTGAACGACCATTCTACCAAGGCCATTGCCCAGGTGCGCGCATGGCTTGCGCCCATGGCGGGGCTGCTCCGAGAGGGCTGCGTGGGCCAGCTGCCGGAAATTTATGACGGGGGCACGCCGGGCCCCTCCAAGGGCTGCTTTGCCCAGGCCTGGAGCGTGGGAGAGCTGCTGCGGGTCTATCAGGCCCTGGAACAGGAGGAAGAACATGCTGGATAAAACCCAATGGGGCTGGTGGCGGTCCGCCGTTTTCTACCAGATCTACCCCAAGAGCTTTCAGGACTCCGACGGCGACGGCATCGGGGACCTGCCGGGCATCATCAGCCGGCTGGACTATCTGGAAAAGCTGGGTATCGACGGGATCTGGCTGAGCCCCGTCTACGATTCCCCCCAGGTGGACAACGGCTACGACATTTCCGACTACCGGGCCATCTGGCCCCCCTTCGGGACCATGGGAGACATGGAAAACCTCATCGCGGAGGCAAAAAAACGGGGCATTTCCATCATTATGGATCTGGTTCTGAACCACACCTCCGACCGGCACTTCTGGTTCCGGGAGGCCCGCAAAGGGAGGGAGAACCCCTACCACGATTACTACATCTGGCGGCCCGGAACCCCCGACGCCCCGCCCAACGATCTGTGCGCCGTTTTTGGCGGGTCCATGTGGACCTATGTGCCGGAGCTGGGGGAATACTACTTCCACCAGTTTGCCCCGGAGCAGCCGGACCTCAACTGGGACAACCCAAAAGTGCGCCGGGAGCTGTACGACATGATCCGCTTCTGGGTGGAAAAGGGCGTGGAGGGGTTCCGGCTGGACGTCATCGACTCCATCGACAAGGAGCCGGACCGGCGCGTCACCAGCCGGGGACCTCGTCTCCACGAGTACATCCGGGAGCTGTCCCGGGAGGCCTTCCAGGAGGAGGGGCTGGTCACCGTGGGGGAGGCGTGGAGCGCCGACGTGGAGGAGGCCAAGCGGTACAGCGCCCCGGAGAGACGGGAGCTGTCCATGGTCTTTCAATTTGAGCATACCTTCGCCGACTGCGCCCATGGGGACAAGTGGGATGTGGTGCCCCTGTCCCTGCCCACTCTCAAGCGGTGCCTGGAGCGCTGGCAGCGGGGCCTCCACGGCAAGGGCTGGAACAGCCTGTTCTGGGACAACCACGATCTGCCCCGGATCGTCTCCCGGTGGGGAGACGAGGGAGAATACCGGGTCGCCTCCGCGAAAATGCTGGCCACCGCCCTCCACGGCCTCCAGGGCACCCCCTATATTTTCCAAGGGGAGGAGCTGGGGATGACCAACATCCGCCTGCCCATCGAAGAATATGAGGACCTGGAGACCCGGAACCGCTACCAGGAGCAGATCGCCCGGGGGGTGCCGGAGGCGGAGGTACTGTCCTCCATCTACGCCCGGAGCAGGGACAACGCCCGGACCCCCATGCAGTGGTCCGGGGGAGAAAACGCCGGCTTCACCACGGGAAAGCCCTGGTTTGTCCTGAATCCCAATTATCAGGAGATCAACGCCCAGGCGGCGCTGGGAGACCCGGACTCGGTTTTTTATCACTATCAGGCGCTGATCGCCCTGCGGAAGCGGTATGAGGTGTTCCGGGAGGGGGACTTTACCCTGCTGGCGCCTGACGATGAGCGGCTCTTTGCCTATACCCGGGAGACGGAGACGGAGGCGCTGCTGGTGGTGTGCAATTTTTCCCGAGAGGAGACAGCCTTTTCCCGGCCGGAAGGGTTCGGGGAGGCGGTGCCGCTGCTGGCCAACTACCCGGATATCCGGGAGACGCTGCGGCCCTATGAGGCCCGGATTTACTACCGGAGGCGGGCGCTGTGAGGTATCTGGACTGTATTTTTGACCTGTACGGCACCCTGGTGGACATCCACACCGACGAGACGCGCCCCGCATTTTGGCGGGAAATGGCCGGCTGGTACACCACCCAGGGGGCGGATTATACGATGGATGCGCTGATGGCTGCCTATTTTCAGGCCGTCCGGGAGGCGGAGGCGGAAATGGCCGCCGGAGATATTCCGGGTGGCTACCAGGAGATCCGGCTGGAAACGGTTTTTGCCCGGCTGTTCCGGGAAAAGGGGGTGGACGCGGACCCTTCCTTGATTCAGAAAACCGGCAGGGTCTTCCGCAGGGCGTCCCTGGACTATATCCGGCTCTACCCCGGGGCAAAGGAGCTGCTTTTGGGCCTCCGGGCCCGGGGGCAGCGGGTCCATCTGCTGTCCAACGCCCAAAGGATGTTCACCATCTATGAGCTGGAGAAGCTGGGGCTGGTCCCCCTGTTTGACAGCATTTCCATTTCCTCCGACTGCGGGGTGAAGAAGCCGGATCCCCGGTTTTTCCGCCGTCTGCTCCAAGAGCGGGGGATCGACCCGGCCCGGGCCGTCATGGTGGGCAACGATGGAGACTGCGACATCCGGGGGGCCCAGGCCGTGGGCCTGGCCACGGTGTACATCCGCTCCAATCTGTCCCCGGCGGAGCCCATGCCCCCGGCGGATTACATCCTGCCCCAAATGGATCTGGGGCAGGTCTTCAAAATACTGACGGAAGCTTGAATCGGGACAAAGAAAGGACGGCAAGGAATGAAAATCGGTTTTATCGGCCTCGGTATTATGGGCAAACCCATGGCGAAGAATCTGAAAAGGGCGGGCTACGAGCTCTTCGTGAACAACCGGAGCCGTGGCCCCATGGAGGAGCTGGCGAATTTTGGCTGCATCCCCGCCACCCAGGCGGAGATCGGGCAGGTTTGCGACGTGGTGCTGACCATGCTCCCCAACTCCCCCCAGGTCCGGGACGTGATGCTTGCCCCCGGCGGCGTGGCGGAACACATGAGGCCCGGCGCGGTGTATATCGACATGAGCTCCGTCAACCCGGTGGCCTCCCGGGAGATCGCCGCGGCGCTGACGGAAAAGGGCATTGAAATGCTGGACGCGCCGGTGTCCGGTGGGGAGCCCAAGGCCATCGACGGCACGGTGAGCTTCATGGTGGGGGGCAAACAGGAGGTTTTCGACCGGATGAAGCCCCTGCTCTTGACCATGGGCGCCTCCGCCGTCCGCTGTGGGGAGGTGGGGGCCGGCAATACCGCCAAGCTGGCCAATCAGATCATTGTGGCCTGCAACATCCGGGCGGTGGCGGAGGCCCTGACCCTGGCGAAAATGGCCGGGGTGGAGCCGGAGCTGGTGTTCCGGGCCATTCAGGGCGGGCTGGCCGGTTCCACGGTGCTTAACGCCAAAGCGCCCATGATGCTCTCCGGCGACGACCGGCCCGGCTTCAAGATCGACCTGCATATCAAGGACCTGAATAACGTCCTGGACTGCGCCCATGCCGTGGGCGCGCCGGCGCCCATGACCGCTTCCGTTATGGAGGTGATGCAGTGGCTCCACGCCCAGGGCAAGGGCCAGCTGGATCACAGCGCCATCGCCCAGTATTACGAGGCCCTCTCCGGAACCAAGCTCAGTCAATAGAAGGATGCCGGCCCCCGGGTATTCCGGGGGCCGGCGGCTATTTTTTCGACGCCTTTGGACAAAAGACGGGCCGGCCGCTTGGGTAGCGGCCGGGAAACCTTATCAGCAGTAAAAATCCTTGATCTTTTTGGCGCGGCTGGGGTGGCGGAGTTTCCGAATGGCCTTGTTTTCGATCTGGCGGATCCGCTCCCGGGTAACCCCGAAGATCTGCCCCACTTCTTCTAAGGTGTGGGTGCGCCCGTCGTACATGCCGAAGCGCATCCGCAGCACATCCGCTTCCCGCTCGGTCAGGGTGTCCAGAATTTCCTTTAGGGCCTCCGCCAGCAGGGCGTTGGAAGTGGCGTCGGCGGGGCCGGGGGTGCGGTCGTCCTCCACGAAGGAGCCGATGGAGGTGTCCTCCTCGTCGCCCACGGGGGTGTCCAGGCTCAGGGTATCCGCCGCCGTCCGGTTGGCTTCGATGATCTTTTCCACCGGCAGCCCCAGCTCGTCGGCGATCTCCTCCATGGTGGGCTCCCGGCCCAGCTCCTGCACCAGCTTCCGGTTGCACCGGGTGGCCTTGTTGATGACCTCTACCATATGCACCGGCACCCGGATGGTCCGGGCCTGGTCGGCAATGGCCCGGGTGATGGCCTGCCGGATCCACCAGGTGGCATATGTAGAGAATTTGTTTCCCTTTGTCCAGTCGAATTTGTCTACCGCCCGAATGAGGCCGGTGTTGCCCTCCTGGATCAGATCCAGGATGTGCAGGCCTCGCCCGGAGTATTTTTTGGCGATGGAGACCACCAGCCGAAGGTTGGCCTCGGTGAGCTTGTTTTTGGCCTCCTGGTCCCCCTCGGTGACCCGCTTGGCCAGATCCACCTCTTCCTCCGCCGAGAGCAGGGGGATCTGCCCGATCTCCTTCAGGTACATCCGCACAGGGTCGTCCAGATTGTACTCCGCCGCCAGATCCACCGGATCCACCAGCTCCTCATCGTCGCCGGTGGCCATATCCAGATCGTCGATCAGGGCGTCCTCCATCCCCACGTCCATGTCGGAGCCAAGCTCTAAGTCCAGGTCGGCACTGATGATCTGGATGTTCATGGCCTCGAACCGGTCATAGATCTCCTCCAGCTTTTCAGGA
This sequence comes from uncultured Oscillospiraceae bacterium, assembly GCA_947627745.1. Lineage (GTDB taxonomy): Bacteria > Bacillota > Clostridia > Oscillospirales > Oscillospiraceae > Faecousia. The sequence continues at coordinate 18,917 of CANQXH010000010.1, read as the reverse complement.
CTTAAGTCCATTTTTTCCAGCTGGGCGTTCAGCTCCGAGGCACGGATCATGCCGTCCCGCCGGCCCTGGGCGATGAGATTCTGAAGGGCGATGTAATTGTCGTCCATGGGTTTGCCGGATTTTTTTTGTGTGCTCATACCATTTTTTCCTCTCAAGAGAATACGCAGATGAATTTCGATATGACTATATCCCTTTTTCCCGAATTCGGCAAGGGCCTTCTGGAGAATTTTCTCATTTTTGCGGCTTTGGGCGTTTTTTGTCGCCCTGTTTCACAGTTTGCCCGGAGAAAAGGCAAAACATACGGTTTACTTTTCCGGCAAAATTCGGTATAATATGCCCAGAAGATAAAAGCATACCAGCGAGGGATGTTTATGACCGATCTTTCCAAAATTCGGAATTTTTCCATTATCGCCCACATTGACCACGGGAAGTCCACCCTGGCCGACCGGCTGCTGGAGGCCTGCGGGGCCGTGGACAGCCGGGACATGGCGGATCAGATCCTGGACTCCATGGACTTAGAGCGGGAACGGGGCATCACCATTAAGGCCCGGGCGGTGCAGCTGACCTACCAGGCCGACGATGGGGAGGTCTACGACCTGAACCTGATCGACACCCCGGGCCATGTGGACTTTCACTATGAGGTCTCCCGCTCTCTGGCCGCCTGCGAGGGGGCGGTGCTGGTGGTGGACGCCAGCCAGGGGGTGGAGGCCCAGACCCTGGCCAATACCTTCCTTGCCTCCGACGCGGGTCTGGAGATCGTGCCCGTGATCAACAAGATCGACCTGCCCTCCGCCCGGCCTCAGGAGGTCAAGGCGGAGATCGAGGATATTCTGGCCATCCCCGCCGAGGACGCCCCGGAGATTTCCGCCAAGAACGGAATCAACATCCGCGCCGTGCTGGAGCGGATCGTGAAGGACGTGCCGCCCCCCAAGGGGGACCGGGACGCGCCCCTGCGGGCCCTGGTTTTTGACAGCCAGTACGATTCCTACCGGGGGGTCATCGTCTACGTCCGGGTCATGGAGGGCACCGTTCGCCCCGGCATGGAGATCCGCATGATGTCCACCGGCGCCACCTACAAGGCGGTGGAGGTGGGGACCATGAATCCCCTGGGCCTGACGCCTCGGGACAGCCTGGGGGCAGGGGAGGTGGGCTATCTCACCGCCTCCATCAAAACCGTGTCCGACACCCGGGTGGGCGACACCGTCACCGGGGCGGAGCGTCCGGCGGCGGAGCCCCTGCCAGGGTACCGGGCGGTGCAGCCCATGGTCTACTCCGGCGTCTACCCCGCCGACGGCGCCAAGTACCAGGATTTGCGGGACGCGCTGGAAAAGCTGAAGCTCAACGACGCCTCCATGTGCTACGAGCCGGAGAGCTCCCTGGCCCTGGGCTTTGGCTTCCGCTGCGGCTTTTTGGGCCTGCTGCACATGGAGATCATCCAGGAACGGCTGGAGCGGGAGTACAATCTGGACCTGATCACCACCGCCCCAAACGTGGTCTACCGAGTGACGAAGCTGAACGGCGAGGTAGTCATGGTGGACAATCCTCTGAACTACCCTGACCCCATGGAGATCCAGCTGGCGGAGGAGCCCTTTGTGAAGGCCAGCCTCATCGCCCCCCAGGAGTATGTGGGCGCGATCATGGACCTGTGCACCAACCGCCGGGGCGAGTTTAAGAACATGGTCTATCTGGACGAGCGCCGGGTGGAGCTGCACTATGAAATGCCCCTCAATGAGATCATCTACGACTTTTTTGACGCCCTCAAGTCCCGTACCCGGGGCTACGGTTCCCTGGACTATGAGCTGATCGGCTACCGGCCCAGCCGGCTGGTGAAGCTGGACATCCTCCTGAACGGGGACATTGTGGACGCTTTGAGCTTCATTCTTTTCGCCGACAACGCCTACCCCCGGGCCCGGAAGATCTGCGAAAAGCTGAAGGAGAACATTCCCCGGGCCCAGTTTGAGATCCCCGTCCAGGCGGCCATCGGGGGCAAGATCATCGCCCGGGAGACCATCAAGGCGTTGCGCAAGGACGTTTTGGCCAAGTGCTACGGCGGCGATATCACCCGCAAAAAGAAGCTGCTGGAAAAGCAGAAGGAGGGCAAGAAGCGGATGCGCACCTTCGGTACGGTCTCCGTTCCCTCCGAGGCCTTTATGGCGGTATTGAAGCTGGACGACGACTAAGGAGGAGCCTATGCCCATTTTGGGAAGAAGAGACAAAACGCCGCTGGGCATCTATATTCATGTACCCTTTTGCCGGAGCAAGTGCCAGTACTGCGATTTTTACTCGCTGACCACCAAGGATGACCGGCTGATCGACCGGTTTGTGGACGCCATCTGCGCCCACATTCGGGAGACCGGGCCCCTGGCCCCGGGCTACCGGGTGGATACGGTGTATTTTGGCGGAGGCACGCCCAGCTATTTCGGTGCGGACGGGATGGCGACCATTCTCACCGCCGCCCGCCGGGCCTTCGACGTGGCCTCGGACGCGGAGATCACCTTTGAGGCCAACCCGGACTCCATTTCCGACAAGCTCCTCCGCCGCCTGCGGGGGGAGGGGTTCAACCGGGTGAGCCTGGGGGTCCAGAACGACAACGACGAGCTGCTGCGGCGCCTGGGCCGGCCCCACAACTATGCCCAGGTCCTCACCGCCGTCCAGCGGATCCGGCGGGCGGGGTATCGGAATCTGTCTCTGGACCTGATGTACGGCCTGCCGGGGCAGACCCTGGCGGCCTGGCAGGAGACGCTGACCCATGTGCTGAACCTGGCGCCGGAGCATATGAGCTGCTACGCGCTGAAGGTGGAGCCGGGGACCCCGCTGTACGACTACAAGGACCTTTGCAACATTCCCAACGACGATGTACAGGCGGATATGTACCTGTCCGCCGTGGATATCCTCAAGGAACACGGCTACCGGCAGTATGAGATCTCCAATTTTGCCCGGAAGGGCATGGTTTCCAAGCACAATCTCAAGTATTGGATGGGCGGGGAGTACCTGGGCTTTGGCCCCGACGCCAGTTCGGATTTTGCCGGGAAGCGGTTCAAGGTGGTGCGGGATCTCCACGCCTATATCGACGGGATCAAGCGCCACGGCCCGGTGCTGGAGGAGGTGCAGGAGATCCCCATCCGGGAGCGGGCGGGGGAGTACCTGATGACCCGGCTGCGGACCACCGGCGGCATCGAACGGGAGGAGTACGAAAAGCAGTACCTGCTGCCCTTTGACCCCCTGGAGGAGGCGCTATTCCGCTGCCGGGATCACGCGCTGGCCGCCAAGTCCTCGGAGGGACGCTGGCGGCTGACGCCGGAGGGCTTTTTGGTGTCCAATTCCATTATTTCGGATCTGCTGCTCATTCAGGACCAATCCACACCCCTTGCCCGCCGCCGCTGATTTTCGTCATAAAAAGTCCCAGCCGGGAAAGCGCCTTGCCTTCCCGGCTGGGTTCTTTACTGTCCCAGGGTGAAGCGATAAAAGTACTCGTACAGCGGCAGGGCCTGTTCAAAGAAGTCCCGCACCCGCTGCCCCAGCTGGGGATCGAACAGCGCCGCCCCCGGCTCCAGGGAGCGGGTGCAGTCGATGTACCGCCGCCAGGCGAAGTAGGGGGCCAGCCTGGCATCTTCCGGCACTTTGGGCCGCTTGTACAGGTCCGCCGTAACCGGCGCGCCGGTGGCGGCCTCCACCTGGGCGATCAGGTCCAGAAAAGCGTCGGGCCGGGCGGCGATGTCCCGGCGGAAGTCCTCCATGGCCAGAACCTTGGGCTGCCAGAGGAAGAAGCCGTAGGAGGCACCCTCCGGCCGCATTTCAAAGTAGAGACAGGGATGCTCCCCCCACCAGTCCACCTCCTTCCGGACGCAGAGCCAGAGGCTCTCCTTGTAGGGGTCGGGATGGTGGAGCCGGGCGTCCCGGTAGATACGGCTGACCTTGATCTGGTTGCCGGGCCGGTCCTCAAATAGGGGGAACAGGTCCTTGGCCAGCTCCTTCATGGGCTCGTACAGGGCGTGGACGTACTGCTCCTTGTGGGGCTGGAACCACTCCCGGTTGTTATTCATGCGGACGCCCCAGAGAAAATCAATGGCCTCGGGGGTGAAGCCGGTAAACATTGCTTTTCGCCTCTTTGTCTCATTTTCTTCATTTTATCATTTTTGGCCCGGAAATGCAAGATAAAGGATTTGCCAACAGGGGGAAAACCATGTATAATGGGGACAAAGGAGGCGGCGAAATGTACCAGTTTGATCGGGAGACCTATGAAAAACGGGTGGCCTGGTTCCGCCAGGCGCGGCTCGGCATGTTCATCCACTGGGGGCTCTATGCCCTGCCCGCCCGGGGGGAGTGGGTGCGGAGCAACGAGCGGATGCCATTGGAGAATTATCAGCGATATTTTGACGCCTTCACCGCCCCGGACTGCGATCCCAGGCAGTGGGCCCAGGCGGCAAAGGCGGCGGGGATGCGCTACATGGTCTTCACCGCCAAGCACCACGACGGCTTCTGCCTGTTTGACAGCAAGCTGACGGACTATACCTCCGTCCACGCCCCCTGCCACCGGGATTTTGTGGCGGAGTATGTGACTGCTGCCCGGGAAGCGGGGCTCAAGGTGGGGCTGTACTATTCTCTGCTGGACTGGCGCCACCCGGACTATCCCCACTTTGGGGACCGGTATCATCCCATGCGGGACGATCCCCGGTATTCAAACGAAAACCGGGACTTTTCCCGGTATTTGGACTACCTCCACGGCCAGGTCCGGGAGCTTTGCAGCAACTATGGCAAGATCGATCTGATGTGGTTCGACTTTTCCTACGACAATCCGGATGCGCCCATGCGGGCGGAGACCTGGCGGGGCGGGGAGCTGGTCAGCATGGTCCGCACCCTCCAGCCGGGCATCCTCATTGACAACCGCCTGGAGGTCAGCGGGGAGGGGGGCTTCGGCTCCCTCTGGACGGGAGACCCCGGCGTCTGCCACGGGGACTTTGCCTGTCCGGAGCAGCTGATCCCGCCGGAGGGACTTCGGGACCGGCAGGGCCGGGACATGGTCTGGGAGGCCTGCGTCACCATGAACAACAACTGGGGCTATGCCCGGGACGACGGCTATTTCAAACCGGCGGACATGGTGATCCGAAAGCTGGTGGAGTGCGTCTCCAAGGGCGGCAACCTCCTTTTGAACGTGGGACCCGACGGCCGGGGCCGGATCCCCAGGCAGTCCCGGGAGGTTCTGGAAAAGCTGGGGGCCTGGATGGCGGTCAACGGGGAGAGTGTCTATGGCTGCGGCAAGGCGGAGCTGCCCAAGCCGGAATTTGGCCGCTTCACCCAGAAGGGGAACCGGCTCTACTGCCATATCTATGAAAATTCCATCGGACCCCTGCCAATCCTTGGCATTCGGGAAGAGGACGTGGCGGAGATGCGGCTGCTCTCCTCCTATGCCGAGGTGCCCATCGCCAGGAGCTGGGTCCGAAGCAACTATCCCAATCTGGTGTTCGCCGATCTGGGACCCGACCCGGTGCTGCCGGACCCGGTGGACACGGTACTGGAAATCACGCTGAGGAGGTAAGAGATGGAAAAGGTGCTGGAAATTTGCGTGGACTCCCTGGAATCCGCTCGGGAAGCGGCTCTGGGCGGCGGCGACCGGTTGGAGCTTTGCGCCAATCTGGTGATCGGGGGCACTACCCCCAGCCCGGCGCTGGTCCGGCTTGTAAAGGCGGAGACCGGCCTGCCGGTCCACGCCATGGTCCGGCCCCGGTTCGGGGACTTCTGCTACACCCCGGCGGAGGTGGAAGTGATGCGCTCAGACGCCCAGACGCTGCTTGATGCCGGGGCGGACGCCCTGGTGACGGGTTTTCTCACCCCTGAGGGTGCTTTGGACCGGGAGAAAATGGCGTATTTTGTCGATTTGGCCCACAGCCGGGGAAAGAAATGCACCCTCCACCGGGCCTTTGACCTGTGCCGGGACCCGCTGGAGGCGCTGCGCACCGCCCAGGCCCTGGGCGTGGACACGATCCTGACCTCCGGCCAGGCGGCGGCCTGCTTGGGCGGCCTGCCTGTATTGGAGGAGCTGCTGGCCCAACGGGGAACGGTGGAAATTCTCATCGGCGCGGGGGTGAGTGCAACGGCCATCCGTGAAATTCGTCGGCGGCTGCCGGCGGCGGGGGCCTTCCACATGAGCGGGAAGATCACCCTGGGCAGCCCCATGTCCTACCGCCGTGCCGGCGTGCCCATGGGCCTGCCCGGGATCAGCGAGTATGAGATCTACCGCACCTCCGCCGAGAAGGTGCGCATGGCCAAGGAGGCTCTATGGGAGGAGCTGCCGTGACGGCCGGGGAGGAGAACCGCCTGCTCCAGAGGATTCTGGACGCCCTGCCGCCCTCGGACAGGGCAGAGTACGGCGAAGACTTTTTCCGGGAGGAGCTGCGGCAGGCCCTGATCGCCCGGGAGACCTTTCCCTGGTGCGGGGAACTGGAGGAGGAGCTGTTTTTCCGCTTTGTTGCCTATCCTCGGATCAACGACGAGCTTCTGGAGCCCTGCCGGGAAGCCTTTCGGCTGGCCCTGACCCCCAGGATCCGGGGGAAGACCCTCCCCCAGGCCATTTTGGAGGTGAATCAGTGGTGCGCCGAGCAGGCAACCTACCGAAGCACCGACCAGCGGACATCCTCGGCCATGGAGGTGTACCGCCGGGGCTGGGGCCGCTGCGGGGAGGAGACGGTGCTGGCGGTGAACGCCCTGCGGAGCGTTGGCATCGCCGCCCGGCAGGTCTACTGTCCCTGGTGGTCCCACTGTGACGACAACCACGCCTGGGTGGAGGTTTATGACGGGGAAAACTGGCGCTTTATGGGAGCCTGTGAGCCGGAGCCGGTGCTGGACCGGGGCTGGTTCCAGTTGGCAGCCAGCCGGGCTATGATGGTCCACAGCCGGGAATTTGTCCCGGCGCCGGAAGATTCGGAGGACCCGGATACCTATTTCCGCCACGGACTGGTCTACCGGGTGCGGACCGCCCGGTACGCCTCCACCCGGGTGCTGACGGTGCGGGTGACGGATGCCCAAGGCCGTCCGGTTTCCCGTGCAAAAGTCGTGTACAGCGTGGCCAATTTGGGGGCCTGGCTGCCTATTGGAGAGAAGCGGACCGACGATCAGGGCCTTGCCCGTCTCCGCCTGGGCCTTGGAGGGGTTCATATCCGCTGCTACTGCCCGGAAGGGGACCTGGGGGAGGCGGTTTTCGACACGGCATCGGTCTCCTTCGGGGAAATTTGCCTCACCGGCCCCAAACTGGGGGAGCGGGCATTGCTGTTCCCCGCCCCCGTGGGGAATGCCCAGCCCCCGGAGCCGCTTTCGGACGCCCAGCGGGCTGCCCGCCGGGCCGCCTGGGCCCAGGCGGCGGACTGCCGGAGCAAGGCCATCCGTCCCCCCAGGGTCCCTGGGAGCGATGCCGATGAGCGGGTACTATCGACGCTGCCGGAAAAGGACCGAGCGGTACCGGTGGATCCCCTGGTTTTGGCGGAGGCGGCGGAGGCCCTTTCCTGGGAGGATCGGTTTCCCGAGCCGGTTTTTTCCCAGGGCCTGCTGTGTCCCCGGATCGGGCGGGAACCGTTGAGACCTTGGCGGCGGGCCCTGCGGGATGGGCTGACACTAAATCAGCGGCGGCGTTTTCAGGCGGACCCCCGGGAGATTGGAGTCTGGCTGGACACCTTCCGGGTGGTGGACAGTCACTCAACCCTGACAGCCTCGCCCTTGGCGACTCTGGCGGGGAAGGGGGGAAACCCTGCCTCCCTGGCGGTACTGTTCTGCGCGGTCTGCCGCTGCCTGGGCGTCCCGGCCCGGCTGTCGCCTCTGGACGAAAGCCCAGAGTATTACTGGGACGGGGCCTACCGCTCCGCTAGTGGTCCCAGAACGGCAAGGCTGACCCTGGAAGCCCAGGCCCAGCCGGTGACCCTGTCCAAATGGGATGGGGAGGCCCCCCTGGTGACGGTGGAGCCGGGAAAGACCTGGACGGGCCTTCTGCTAGCCGGTCGCTATCGGGCCATGGCCGCCGCCCGGCTGCCCAACGGCGATCAGCTGCTCCGGGAGCGGACCGTGGAGCTGAAGGACGGGGAATATCGGCTCACCCTCTCCGCTCCCCAGCCCGCTCGGGACCAGCTGACCATTTCCCGGCCCCTGCCGGCGTTTCGGCTGAAGGATGAGGGCGGTTGGCGGGACAGCCGCCGGCTGCTGACCGGCTGGCAGCTGCTGTGCTTTTTGGAGCCTGGCCGGGAGCCCACGGAGCATCTGCTTTTGGAGCTGATGGAAAACCCCTTGCCCTGCCGGGTTTTGCTGATCGCGCCGGAGGGGACGGGGCCCATTCCCCGCTGTCCGGGCGCGGAGCGCTGGACGGCGGATCCCGAGACCCCCGAGATCCTGGCCCGGAACGTCTTTGCCCCGCCGGACCTGCTTCCACTGAGCCTTCTGTGCAGGGACGGCGTGTGCCGCTTCGCCGCGGCGGGCTACAACGTGGGGATCGGGAAGCTCTTTAAGTCGGTTTTGCGGGAAAAAAGATGAGAAAGCGGGAAACCGGCTCCGGTTTCCCGCTTCTTTTACTCTGTAAGGACGTAACAGCCATTGGTCCCCGCTTGGATCCGGCCCTTTTCGGCGGCGTAGGCGATCGCCTCCCGCAGAAGGGCCGTCACCGCCGCGCCCGGCCGGGCGTAGCATAGCAGCTTGGCGGCCTCCCGGTAGAGGTCCTCTTCCGAAAGGCTGATCTGCTCCAAAAGCACCTGGCACACCGCCGCGGCGGCCTCCTGCACCGGCAGATCCTTGGCCTCCCGGCGGTCCTCCTCCGTGGCGCTGACCCGGTAGAGCAGGTACGTTTCCGGCGTCTGCTCCCGGGCCCAGTAGAAGATCTGATCCTCCCGGCTGGTCTCTACCAGACCCATTTCCTGAATCAGCCCGTCCAAATAGCTCTGCACCCGGCTCCCGGCCCGGCTGATGCCGCAGCTTTGCAGCACCCGGCGGGTCAGCAGGCTCCGGCTAATGGGGGCCTCCTTGTCCACCACCGTCTGGAGCTTTTTCCGAATTTTTTGGGCGTTTTTTGGGAGCAGAAATTCCTCGGCGGTCATGGGGGTTGCTTTCAGGGCGGCGGGCGCATACACCGGCGGCCCGGATTTTTTAGTGGCGGCGTTTTGGGCCAACAGCGGGGCCGGTTCCACTGGCTCCTCCACCGGCTCCGGCGGGGCGGGGAGGGGGCTTTTCAGAAGCTCCTCGATCCGCTCCAGCTCCCGCTCCCGGTTATCCCACCAGTCCATGGCCCAGACCCGATGGATCCGCCAGCCCAGCCCCTCCAAAACGCTCTGCTGGGCCAGCTCCCGGTCCCGGGTGGTTTTGGCGGCGCGATAGCCCGGGCCGTCCAGAAGGATCCCCAGCCGGTAGGTATCCGGCCTCTCCGGATCCACCACGCCGATGTCGATCCGGTACGCCGAGTGGCCCACGGCCTGCTGGGTCTGGTAGCCCAGCCCCGCCAGATGGTCGCAAATGGCCTGGGCGATGCCGGGATCGTCGGGCTCCTGAAGGACAGTCCCCTCGTTCTGAGGAAGGCTCTGGCGCCCGGCGTATTCCAGGAATCCCCGCAGGGCCGCCACGCCCCGGGCGGAGGTGCGGGACAGATCCAGCTGCTCGGGAGACAGGGCGGTGAACACCGTCATCTCCTGCCGTGCCCGGGTGATGGCCACGTTCAGCCGTCGCCAGCCCCCGTCCCGGTTCAGCGGGCCGAAATTCATGGAGATCCGCCCCTCCGGATCGGGGCCATAGCCGATTGAGAACAGGATCACGTCCCGCTCGTCGCCCTGGACGTTTTCCAGATTCTTGATGAATACCGGCTCTTGGGCGTGGTAGGCCCAGGCCTCCAGATCCGGGTCGGAAGCGCAGGCCTCGCTCAGAAGATCGTCGATCAGATTCTGCTGCTGGATGTTGAAGGTGACCACCCCCACGCTCTGCCTTTGGACCTGGGGATCGTGGCAGCGGCGCTTCAACTCCGCCACCACCGCCTGGGCCTCCTCGGGATTTTGCCGCTGCTTGCCCCGGCGGAAGGTACCCTTTACGGGGACCAGCCCCACCTTGGAGGCCCGGTCGTTCACCGAGGGGAAGGTGTAGAGCCGGTTTTCGTAAAATTCGGCGTTGCTGAAAGCGATCAGGCTCTCGTGGCGGCTGCGGTAGTGCCACAGCAGATGGGTCTGGGGAAGGTTCAGGGCCAGGCAGTCGTCCAAAATGCTTTCCAGATCCTCCAGCTCCAGATTGTCCTCGTCCAGGTTATTGGAGGCAAAGAAGGAGGTGGGCGGCATCTGATTGGGGTCCCCGGCGATGACGGCGGCGTTGCCCCGGGCCAGCACCCCCACGGCCTTGCAGGTGGGCAGCTGAGAAGCCTCGTCAAACACCACCAGATCGAAGGGAGACCGGGCCGGGTCCAAATACTGGGCGGCGGAAATGGGACTCATCAGCATACAGGGGCACAGCCTGGGCAGCAAATTGGGGAGCTGATCCAGCAGCCTGCGGATGCTCACGCCCCGTCCGCCGCTGCGGATTGCCCGCTGGAGAATGCCCAGCTCGGAGCTTTGGGCCGCCTCCCGGGCAAAGCTGGGGACCCGCTGTGCCAGACGGCAGTAGATCTCCTGCTGGGTCAGCCTGGTGAGTTCTCCGTCCAGTTTGCGGAACTGGCGGATCTGCTCCTGAAAGACCGCCCCGGAAAAGCTCCGCAGCGCCTCCTCCCGGTCGATGGCCTGCCGGGCCAGGCCCATGGCCAGGGTCTTCTGATAGGCGGGCAGTACCTGGCTGTGTTCCAGACCCGCCCGGTAGGCGTCCACCACGGCCCCCAGCTTGGCGTTGGCGGCGGTCTCCGCCATGGCGTTCCAGGCGATATAATCTTTCAGGTCCCGCAAATGGTTTCGCAGGGTGTCGTACATTTGGACCTGGGCGTTGAAGAAATCCTCGGAATCCGCCCAGGAGAGGTTCAGCGCTTGATCCAGAGCGGCTCTCGCCTCCCGGAAGGCGTTACCGGCGGCCAAATACGCCTCCAAAACCGGCTTTTTCGCCCGATCTCCGGCGAATCCCAGGCGCAGGGCGCGGGCCTCCAAGGCGCCGTCCAGCTTGACGGCGCTGTCCCAGGCGGTCTGGGCGGCCCGGTCCATGGCGGAGGGGTCCGACTCAAAGAAGAAGGTCTCGTCGCCAAAGGTCCCTGCCAGCTTTTCCGCCTCAAATAGCTCCCGCTGATACGCGGCCAGCAGCGCCAGCGCTTCTCGAAGGGCGCCGGCGTCGATTTTTCCCTTGGCGAAGGGGGCCAGCCGCCGCGCCAGGCCGTTTTGGGCCATCAGCCGGGGCAGGAGCCATTTTTCCGTAGCGTTGTCCCAGCTCTGGGCCAACGCCGCCCCATCCTGGCGCAGGAACTCCTCCTGCCAGCTTTTCAGGAGAAGATCACGCTTTTCCCCGGCGGAAAGAAGGTGGGCGCAGAGGGCCCGGACGCCCCGAAAATAGGATTCCGGCTCCTCCCGCCTTCCCCAGCTCCGGGGAAAGGCCAGCCAGGCACGCAGCTCCTCCGCCACTGCCGAGAACCGGCGGATCTCCGACTCCCGGCGGGGCATCGGAACGCCCAAAGCGTCCGAAAGGGCCTGAAGCGCCTCCCGGAAGGGCCCGAGGGTCCGGTGGCAGTCGTCGATTTTCTGGGGCAGAGAGAAGCGAAGCTGCTGGGTGTACTGGGTCTGGCCCACCGGATCCAGGGGATGGTCGTGGGGGTGCCCAATGGCCTGCCCGGCGGACACCAGTTGTTCCAGCACCCGCAGCCGGGATTCCAGGACGGCGGCGTCGGCGCCCGATAGGAAGCTCTCCGGGAAGGGGGGCAGCTCCGGGGCGAGGCGCAGGGATTCATATCGGTTGATCAGGGTAAACAGGCTTTCCCCGCAGGGCTGGATCCGGTGCAGGGCCTTGGCGTACCGGTCCAGCTGGGCCCGGGTCTGGGCCAGCTGCTCCCTCTTCCGCCCGAAGGCCTCCGGGGGCATGACCTTGGTAACCTCGGCAGCTCGCCGGAGCTGCTCCAGCACGTCCCGCTTTTTGGATTTGTTGGAGTGGAGCTCCAGGCAGAAGGGGCCGATGCCGATGGCCTCCAGCCGCCGCTGCACCACCTCCAGCGCCGCCATTTTCTCCGCCACGAACAGCACCGTCTTCCCCTGGGCCAGGGTGTTGGCGATGAGGGCGGTGATGGTCTGGGATTTGCCGGTGCCGGGGGGCCCGTGGAGCACGAAGGTGGCCCCTTCTCCGGCGGAGCGGATGGCGTAGAGCTGGGAGGCGTCCGCGGGAATGGGCAGCAGCACCCCCTCCTCGGGCACGGTCTGGGGGATCTCCATTTCATCGGCCTCCCAGGCCAGCCGCCCCTCCATCAGGCTTTTTACCAGGGGATTGTGGACAATGTCCTGAGCCCGGTTGCGCAGGTCGTTCCACATGACGAACTGGCTAAAGGAAAAAATACCCAGATAGGCGCTCTCCACCACGTCCCATCGGGGCTGCTCCATCACGGCCCTGCGCATCACCGTGAACACCTGACGGCTGTCCACGCCCTTGTCGTCCGCCGGCAGAGGATCCAGCCCGGTAATGGTAATGTGGAAATCCTGCTTCAGCTTTTCCAGCAGGGTGATGTTCATTTGGGGGTCCTCGTCCCGGAGCCGGAGGGTGTACCCCTGGCGGATGCTGCGGCGCAGCAGTTCCACCGGCAGCAGGATCAGAGGGGCATACCTTGCCTTGGCGCTTCTCGGGGACTCGTACCATTTGAGAAGGCCCAGGGCCAGGTACAGCGTATTGGCGCCGTTTTCCTCCAACGACGACCGGGAGGCCCGGTACAGCTCCTTTACCGCCTTATTTAGCTCTCCTTCGGTCATGGCGGAGCGAAGGCGCTTGCCGCCGAATTCCGAGGCGATCAGCTCCTGGCAGCTCTGGGGCGTCTGAGCCGGCCCCTCCCCGGGCACATATTCCTGGGGCCGGGGCAGGATGGAAAAATCGCTTCCCTCCGCCAAGGCGTCCTCCAGCTCGTCCAGGGAGGCGGTGAGGATGGGAACAGCGGAGCCGGACAGCCGCATACTGATCAGGTTGTTCCGCAGGCCCAGGTCCAGCAGCTTCCGCTCCCACTGCTGGAGCTTGGTGGGCTCCTCCACGGCGGCATTGGCGGTCGCCGTGGGAAAGACTGGCTCCGGTGCGCCGGTGCGGGCGGCTTCCCGCGCCTCCGGGCGTTCTACCTTCCAGCCCTCCGCCGTGGGGGTCCGCTGGGGCAGGGGCCGGACGCCGCTGAGCCGCGCCCGGCGCAAATCCACGATCAGCACGCTACCACTATTTTGAAGGGCCTCCTCGGCAGCGGCCCGGGCCTTGTCAAAGTCCATGTTTTTGCCCGCCGTCAGGGCGGTACACTCCACCACGGCGATCTCGTTGACGCCGGAGGCCAGCCGCTTGGTGATCAGGCTCCCGTCGTCCTGGATCGCCTCGGGAAAGCTCAGCTCCTCCAGCCACACGCCGGCGAAGCAGTGCCCGGGCAGCACAACCACCAAAGGATGAAGGCCCATGGCCTCCAGACAGCCGCAGTAGAGCAGGGTCAGATCCAGACAGGTGCCCATTTTCTGTTCCAGCACCGCCTGGCACAGCCGCACCCGCTGGCCCGTCTGCTCGAAGCTGGCGGGCGGCGGGGCGTAGATCAAATTCTGCTCCTGCAACGCGCCGTACACCGCCGCCGCCTGAGCCAGTACCCGGTTGGGATCCCGGGACTGGTAGCCGTCCAGGGAGGGATCCCCGGTCCACTCCTCCAGCAGCCCGGCGGCCCGGGCGATCAGGGGGCCAATGGCGGGATGGTTGGGGGTAACGAAGGCGGAAAGCAGCTCGGGATGGCTCTGGGCGCCCTGCCACTCGTCGTAGGCCAGCACCGTCAGGCGGACCTGCTCCCGGCAGAGCACCTGTTCCCCCTGGAAGAGGGTGGCGGTGAGCAGACCGGTCTCCCGCTCCGTCAGCCCCGCCAGATACGCCCCGTTAAGCCGCAGCTCCGATACATCCGGGCGGAACAGGCCCGCGGGGACCTGATCGAACCGCTTTTCCAGAGGGAGCGTCAGGGCCGGCTGGGTATCCAGCCGCAATGTCACCCCGGACAGGGGTTCCCGGGCGAAAATTTCCAGCCCCGGCAAAATGGGGATCCCGTTTTGCCAGAGGGCGTAGTTGACGGCGGGCAGGGCCATAAGCCGAAGCTCCGCCGGCGGCGAAACCTGCGTTTCACACATGCGCGCTCCCCCTTTCCAAATTCCGGACGGTCTTTTTCAGAGCCTCCGCCGCCGGGGAGAAGTCCCGAAGGAGGGAGGACAGCCGGGTGGCGGCGTGAAAGCAGGCAAACCGACGCGCCGGATGCAATATTTCCAAATAGCGGGAGGTTTGCAAAGTGACGCTGCTTTTTCCCTTCGGGCCGCCGTTGATCATCAAAATCCCCATCATTTGCCGCCGCCTTTCGATTTCTGATAACAGAATTGTACCATCTTCCTCACGGGGTGTCAAGGAAGAAGCACACGCCCCGCCCGCCAAGAACGGCGGACGGGACGTGTGCGTATTCAAAGTAGAAACGGGCAGCTCCCCGGCGGCGCTATCTGCTCCTCCGCGCCTTTCCCGTCATATGCAGCGGCGTGATCTCTATTACCGAGGTGACGGGCTCCGCGGACATCGCGTATTCCCGCCCTTCCTTCGCATAACCGGGGGAATACTTTTCCACCAGCGCCATCAGCGCGGCGTTCTTTCGCGCCGGGTCCAGGATCTCCTTCGCGGTCCCGAAAACCACCACGCTCTCATAGCGGGTGGAGAACCGGGCCGGCAGCACCTCCGTTTCCCCCACGACTGTGAAGCACACCTGGGGCGCATCGCGCAGATTGTCCTTGCAGTGGCTCTCTTCGGCGGTGCAGTGGATGTAAATTTTCCCGTCCAGGACGGCGTAGCTGTATGGAATGGCGTAGGGGAACCCGTCGGCCCCGCAGGACGCCAGGATTCCGTACTCCCCCTTTTCCAGAACCTCCCGGATCTGGGATTCCTCCATTGCCCGATCTGCCCTTCTCATTTCACGAAACATGGATTTTCGCCTCCGTTTTTTGCTATTCTTCACTATACCACAGGAAAGGGGGAAAATCAATCGCCGCCTTTTAAAACCGCTCCCCACCGGCCTTTCAGTAAAAAATTCCCTGCGGATGCATATTTTTCTCAGAACCGGCAAACAATACCAGCGTAAACTTTAAACTTAGGAGGCTTTTCCATGTTTCCAAAACGTATTGTCTGCCTGAGCCTGGCGCTGCTGGGCATTTTGGGCATGACCGCCCCCGCCTTGGCGGCGGAGGTGGACAGCGAGGAGATCTACTGCTTCAGCGCCACCGACTTCGGCCAGGAGCTGGCGGGTATCTGCGTGGTGTCCCTGCCGGATTCCGCTACCGGCACGGTGATGCTGGGCAGCCGGGTGCTGCGGGCAGGGGACATTCTCACCGATGAGCAGCTCAATGACCTGACGTTCAACACCCTTTCCACCAGGGAGGACCAGGAGGCGGTGCTGACCTTCCTGCCCATCTACCCGGACCGGGTAGACCCCTCCGCCACCCTGACCCTTTCCATCCGAGGCCGGGAGGACAAGGCCCCTGTGGCGGAGGATTTCGCCATGGAGACCTATAAGAACCTACCCAACGAGGGAATTTTAAAGGTCCGGGATCCGGAGGGCAAGGCCATGACCTACACCCTTCTCCGCCAGCCCAAGCGGGGCCAGGTGGAGATCCGGGAGGACGGCAGCTTTGTCTACACGCCCAAGAAGAACAAGGTGGGGGTGGACTCCTTCACCTACACCGCCACGGACCCCGCCGGCAACGTGTCCCGGGAGGCCACGGTGACGGTGCAGATTCTCAAGCCCACGGATTCCAATCAGTATTCCGACACCCAGGGCCGCTCCTGCGGCTTCGCGGCGGAGTGGATGCGCTCCTCCGGCCTCTTTGAGGGAGAGAAGGTGGGCGGCATGGCCTGCTTCCAGCCGGACAAGGTGGTCAGCCGGGGAGAGTTTCTCACCATGCTGATCAAGGTCCTGGAGATCCCGGTGGACAATTCTGCGGTGTCCGGGGTAGAACCCCAGGCGCCCGCATGGCTCCAGCCCTATCTGGCGGCGGCCCTCCGGGCGGGCCTGACCGCCGGGATCCCCGGCGATGAGGCGTCCGGCGGCTTTGATTCCCAGATGCCCATTACCGGCGCGGAGGCGGCGGTGATGATGCAGAACGCCCTGGATCTGAGCCTGCCGGCACAGCCCGGCGGCAGCGTTTCCGCCGGAGCTCCCGCCTGGGCGGTGAACGCCCTGGCGGCCCTGGCGGAGGAGGGGATCGCCCTGGACCACAACGCCCCCATGACCCGGGAGCAGGTGGCCATGACCATGTACCAGGTGAAGAACCTGGCGGAGAGCGCGCCGGGCACCGCGGTGTTTCGGATGCAGAAGTAAGGACGAAAAGCGCCATGGAGGGGAACTCCATGGCGCTTTTCCCCGGAAAGGGGCCGCTTTTTCCCCCACGCCCAAATTGAATGCATTTCCGATGGGATTCCCGGCAAAATAAAATTGGAAATCAAGCCCGGGGGAAATTATGTCATCTGGTTATGTATTCTGATTATGTTTTCTCCTTACAAAATTTTGCACAATTTTCCTTCCGGATTTTCGTCGAAAAACTATGCCCTTGGGACTTGCAATCCCGATTTATTTTGTCTAAAATAGTCTTAGAGAGAAAAGCGGAGGGGGCCCCGGTTTGGAATTTTCAAATTTGATTTTTATATTTGTGTTTCTGTCACTGACCATGACAGCCTATTTCCTGGTTCCGGGTCTCAAGGGCAAGAATTGGGTGCTGCTCATTGCCAGCCTGATTTTCTATGCCTGGGGAGAGCCGGTTTATGTGCTGCTTTTGGCCTTTTCAGCCTGGCTCAACTACCGCTTCGGGCGGATGATGGAAAATAAGCGCCAGAAAAAGACCGCCCTGGTCCTGGCGGTGACGGCGGATCTGGTGCTGCTGGGGATCTTCAAGTATACGGGGTTCCTGGTGTCCAGCTTCAACGCGGTGACCGGCCTGGCGATCCCGGTGCCCGCCATTGAGCTGCCCATCGGCATTTCCTTTTATACGTTCCAGGCCATGTCCTATGTGATCGACGCCTACCGGGGCAATGTGCAGATCCAGCGGTCCTATCCCCGGTTTTTGCTCTATGTCTCGCTGTTCCCTCAGCTGGTGGCGGGCCCCATCGTCCGCTACGCCGACGTGGAGGCCCAGCTTTCCCAGCGCCATACCACGCCCAAGATGGCCCTGGAGGGCATGAGCCGGGCCTGCGTGGGCCTGGCGAAAAAGGTGCTGATCGCCGACTACGCCAGCCGGGCGGCGGCGGAGATTTTTAAAAAGGTGGCGGACACCGGCGCGGCGGATGCCCAGGCCACCCTGCACCTGACGGTGGTGGGCGCTTGGCTGGGGGCCATTTTCCTGATGCTGCGGATCTATTTCGATTTTTCCGGCTATTCCGACATGGCCATCGGCATGGGCAAGATCTTCGGCTTCCATTACAACGAAAACTTTGACCATCCCTATATCGCCGGCTCCATCACGGAGTTCTGGCGGCGGTGGCACATCAGCCTCTCTTCCTTCTTCCGGGATTATCTGTATATCCCCCTGGGAGGCAACCGGAAGGGCCTGCCCCGGCAGATTCTGAACCTATTTATCGTCTGGTCCCTCACCGGCCTTTGGCACGGGGCCAGCTGGAACTATGTCCTCTGGGGCGTGTATTTCTTCCTGCTGCTGACCTTTGAAAAGCTCTTTTCCAAGCAGCTGGAGGCGGTGCCGGGCTGGCTCAGGCATACCGGGACCCTGCTTTTGGTGCTGATCAGCTGGGTCATTTTCCAGTTTAAGGATCTGGCGGACACGATGACCACCCTGGCGGCCATGGCGGGCTTCGCCGGCGGCGGTTTCACCGACAGCGCCACCAATCTGCGCCTCATCAACAATCTGCCCCTGCTGGTGATCGCCATTTTCGGCGCGACCCCCGTCATGCAGACGTTGGGGCGGACCTGGCGGAATTTTGCCGGCGGCAGCATGGCGAGGAAGCTCTACGGCAGAAGAAACGCGGCCCTGCTTGGCATTGTGGACGCGGTGGTTACCTGTCTGTTCTGCGCGGGGATCTTGTACCTTGCCACCATGTCCCTCATCGGCGAGGGATACAGCCCGTCGATTTACTTTGACTTCTAAAGGAGACTGAATATGGAGGGAAAAAACCGCAGGCGCAAGCTGTATCCCGAGGAAACGCTGCTGAGCTGGGTGCGGATCGTGGCCTGCCTCACGATTTTGGGCGGGCTGCTGGTAGTGGGCGCCATCTCGCTTTTTGACGAGGATCCCACCGTCTCCCTGGCCGAGAAGCGGAAGCTGGCCGAGATGCCGGACTTTACCTGGAAGGGCCTGGCGGACGGGTCCTATTTCAGCGGGATCACCAGCCATTATCTGGACACCTTCCCGGCCCGGGAGACGCTGGTGGTCCACAACCGGACGCTGAATAAATTCTACTTTTTCAGCCCCGGAAAGCAGAACACCCTGATCCTGGACAACCAGGGCAATGTGGGCAACCACGGGGAGGCCCTGCCAAGCGCCAACCCCAGCGGAAGCCCGTCGGCGCCGCCTCCCAGCGGCGCCCCCCAGGGGACCGAGGATCCCTCCGCCGGCACCACCGCGGGGACCGGGGAGACGCAGCGGCCCACCACCGGCAGTTTTACCAACGGGGTAGGGAATGACGACGTGGATATTACCGTGGGGTCCACCATGATCATCGGCGACCGGGCCATGGAGATCGTATCCTACGGGGCCGGTTCCTCGGCAAATTATGCCGACGCCATCAATCGGCTGGCGGCCGACCTGCCGGCGGATGTGCGGGTC
>CANQXH010000009.1 GCA_947627745.1 uncultured Oscillospiraceae bacterium | reverse complement strand
CCCGATGAGCAGGCCGTACCGCCCGGTTTTCTCCGCCACCTTCTCCCCTGCCCGGTGGCCCCGGGTCAGGCAGAAGCGGCACACCGGGCCCAGGTATTTTTTCTCCGCCCCCCAGGTCAGAAACCGCCGGGCAAAATAGTAGATAAAGGGTACCGGCACGATATTGCCGATGACGCATACCACCAGCGCGGGAACATAGGGAAGCCCCATCTGCACCGCCATGGGCACGGACAGCCGTAGCTCCGCCACCGGCAGCATGGACACCAGAAAAACAAGCACATATTTCCCAAGCATAGAATCACCTGACACAAGCATAGGATATGGTTTATTGTACCACAGTTTGGATTTTCGCGCAAGACAAAATGCGGCCTTTCCCGCATTTTTCCGGGCCCGCGGAAATTGGGAAGAACGCGGGGAGAATTACGGTTGCATTTGCGGAAAAAATCTGTTAAAATGAAAAAAAGCACTTTAGGGGGGATCGCCATTGGACGCTGAGGAGCTGAAATCCCGGCTGGGCCGGAATATCGCCGCCTACCGCAAGCAGGAAAACTGGACCCAGGCCGGGCTGGCGGAGCGGCTGAACTACTCAGACAAGGCGGTCTCCAAATGGGAACGGGGAGAGTCCCTGCCCGATGTGATGACCCTGATTCAGCTGGCCGGCGTGTTCGGCGTCAAGGTGGACGATCTGCTCTCCGACCCCGACGCCCTGCCGGAAAACACCGGCAAGGTGGAGCAGGCCATGAGCCGGGTGGTGGAAAAAACCCTGAAGCGCAAAGCCGACAAGGGGATCATCCTGATGCTCTCCACCATTTTGGTCTGGTTCGTGGCGCTGCTTATCTATGTGGTTTTGTCCAGCCTGGGCTTTGAGCAGTCCGCCGTGGCCTTCGCCTACGCCATCCCCGTCACCGGCATCGTGCTGCTGAGCCTCCGCTCGGCCTGGCGGGACTTCCGGTGGAACCGGGCTTTGATCTCCATCATCATGTGGGGCTCTATCTTTAGCATCTATATCACCTTCCGGGTGTTCTTAGACGTCCGGGTGTGGCGGCTGTTCCTGCTGGGAATCCCCGGGCAGCTGGCCATCTTCCTCTGGTTCCGGCTGTTCCGGAAAAAGGAGAGCGCCGATGGATAAGAAGGCCCTGCGGGCCCTGATCCGGGAGAAAAAGCGGGCCATGACCCCGGCGGAGATCGAAGAAAAAAGCGCCGCTCTGGGCCGCCTGCTGGCCCAAACCGCCGTATATCAGGCGGCAAAGACCGTCTATGGCTACTATCCCCAAAATCAGGAGGTGCGGCTGCTGCCGATCCTGGCCCGGGCCATGGCGGATGGGAAAAAAGTGGCCCTGCCCAAAATCACCGGGGGGAAAATGGCTTTTTTCTATGTGACCGATTTCACCCTGGTGGCTCCGGGCTTTGGGGGCATTCCTGAACCGCCGGACGCCTGCCCCGCCGAGGATGAAACCGCCCTGGTGATCCTGCCCGGCCTGGCCTTCGACCGGGCGGGCCGCCGCCTGGGCTACGGCGGCGGCTTCTATGACCGGTTTCTGGCCCTGGAGCCCGGGCATCCCACCGTGGCCCTTTGTTACGATTTTCAAATAGTCCCGGAGGTCCCGGCGGAGGCCTATGATCTGCCCGCCGGGCTGGTCCTCTGGGCATAGGAGGGAAGAACATGACCTGGCCTGCGGTTATTCTGGTAGCGGCGCTGACCTTCCTGGTCTGCTTCCTGGCGGACAAGGGATTTTCCAAGCTCTTCCGGGGGAAAAAGCAGCACGTCTCCGGCCTCTCCGTCCGCTTAGACCGGGCCTACGGCGCCGGCGGGCTGGTGGTCATGGTGCTGGGGGTGGCGGCCCTGCTGACCTGGCAGAGCTGGCTGCTCATCGTGGGCGGGATCATCCTCATGACCACCGGGGCCGTTCTGCTGGGATACTACCTGACCTTCGGGGTCTACTATGACCAGGACACCTTCTTGCTGACCACCTTTGGGAAAAAGGATACGGTGTATCGCTTCGCGGACATCCGCTCCCAGCGGCTCTACACCGCCGCCGGCGGCACCATCATTGAACTCTACCTCACCGATGGGCGAGTGCTTCAGCTTCAAAGCCGGATGACGGGGGTGTACCCCTTCCTGGACGCCGCTTTCGATGGCTGGCTCCGCCAGACCGGGCGGAAAAAGGAGGACTGTCCCTTCTACGACCCGGACAACAGCTGCTGGTTTCCGAAGGAGGAAGCGTAATGCCTCACATTCCCCAGGGCGGCACCGCCCAGCTGGAGCTGCTGCCCTTTGCACAGGCCCTGGCCCAGGCGGAGAGGCCCGGTCCAGACTATGACGTGGGCCGCTGGATCTATGTGCCCAACACCTATCAGGAATACCGGTATCTTTTGGGCACCCGGGGCAAAAAGCCCCTGATCTGCATCGGCATCAATCCCTCCACCGCCCGGCCCGACGCCCTGGACAATACCCTGAAGTCCGTGGAGCGGATCGCCTTGGGCAACGGATACGACAGCTTCCTCATGTTCAACGTCTACGCCCAGCGGGCCACGGACCCGGACGCCATGGAGCGCAGCTGCAACGCCGCCCTCCACCGGGAGAATTTAGCTGCCTTCCGCTACGCTCTGGGGCTGGGCAGTGAACCGGCGGTCTGGGCCGCCTGGGGCACCATTGTGGACCGGCGGGACTATCTGCGCGCCTGCCTGACGGAGCTGCTGGAGGCGGGCCGGGAGGCCGGCGCTCGGTGGTTCCGGGCCGGGCCTCTGAGCCGGCAGGGCCACCCCCACCATCCGCTGTATCTGCGGAAGGACACGGTGCTGGACCCCTTTGATCTGGAGGCCTACCTGGCGATACTGGGAGGAACGTCATGAAGCTGCTGATCGCCTCGGACATTCACGGCTCCGCCTATTGGTGCCGCCGCCTCATAGAGCTGGCGGGGGCGGAGCGGCCGGACTGGCTGATCCTGCTGGGGGATCTGCTCTATCACGGTCCCCGGAACGATCTGCCGGAGGAGTACCGGCCCAAGGAGGTGGCCGCCCAGCTCAGCCAGTGGAAGGATCGCATTCTGGCGGTGCGGGGCAACTGCGAGGCGGAAGTGGATCAGATGGTCCTGCCCTTCCCCTGCATGGCGGACTACGCCCTGTTCTGGACGGGAGAGCGCTATCTGTATCTGACCCACGGCCATCTGTGGAACCCGGATCGTCTGCCGCCCCTTGCCCCCGGAACGGTCTTCCTCTCCGGGCACACCCATCGAAAGCAGGATATCACCGTGGAGAACATTCGCTGTCTGAATCCCGGCAGCGTTTCCATTCCCAAGGACGGGACAAACAGCTGCCTGATCCTCCGGGACGGGGTCTTTTCCTTTCACATTTTTGATAAGGAGCGCACAGTATGAAACGATTGACCGCGCTGCTGGCGGCAGCTGCCCTGCTGGCCGGCTGCGCATGGGAGCCGCCTCCTACCACGGAGGCTACGACCCTGCCCACATCTGAGCCTACGGAGGTCAGCGTGCCTGTCACCACCCTCTACCGCCCGGACAGCCATACAGAATCCCAGACCGCCGGGGCGGTGCGGGAGTATGCCCTGGAGCGCCAGGACTGCCTGGGCGTTGCCGCCATGGGCGAGGATCTGATCGTCTTCTATCCCTCCGGCAGCGGCACCACCTTGTCCCTGCTCACCGGCGAAGAGGGGGCGGTGGGCCTGTCCGTCCTGTTGGACTGCCCCCTGGATCCGAATTCCCAGTCGGTGCAGGTGAGCAGTCAGGGCATCGGGTACTACGACAGCGTTTCCCACAGCGTGGTGCTTCTGGATGAGCAGTTCCGGGAGATTTTCCGGGAGGAGCTGCCGGAGACGGTGACGACCCCTCCGATCATCGGCGCCGGGCTGGACGTTGCCTTCTACTGCGACGGGGCGGAGATCCGGGCGCTGAACATGGCCACCGGGATCGCCCGGCTTGTCAGCATCCAATCCACCGAGGATTTGACGCTGGTGGAAAGTCTGTTTGACGACACCGTTCTGGTCTGCCAGGTGCGCCAGAGCGATTCCGAATTTTATACCGACTTCCTTTCGGTGGAGACCGGGGAATCCCTGGGCACCGACGAAACCCTTCTCCGGCTGGCCGGGTGGGAGGACTGGTATCTCTATCAGCGGATGGAGGGCAAGCGCCAGGAGACCTTCTTCGGCCGCAAGGACGAGCCGCCTCTGTGCCTGAATTTGGACAGCAAAGAGGAGCAGGTCTACCCCGCCCCGGGCCGGGACGCCCTGGTGGGCGTCTCCCCGCAGAACGGCGTCAGCATGCTCTGGCTATACGACCTGACCACCGGGCGGCGAACCGCTGGTGCCAGTGTGGAAGGACTCACCGGGATCCAGGGCTTCGTCTCCGGTACGGAGGGGCTGTGGTTCCTGGCTAGGAATCAGCAGGGGCTCAAAAACCTCTACCTCTGGAATCCGCAGCTGAGCCTGATCGAGGGTCAGACCGTCTACACCGGCCCCCGGTACACCGCCCTGGCCCCCGATACCGCCGGTCTGAACGCCTGCCGGCAGCGGGCGGAGGAGATCGGCCAGGCCTACGGGGTGGATATCCGGCTGGGCGTGGAGGGCCTGGAGCCCTCCTCCGGGCAGGTAACGCCTGAATTTCAGGTTCCGCTGTTCCAGGAGAGCCTGGACGCCCTGGAAAAGATCCTCGCCCGGTTCCCCGAGGGGTTCTTCTCCACCGTCAGCCGGGATACGGAATCCGGGGTGCTGCACATTTGCCTGGTGCGCTCCGTCTCCGGGCCCTGCCCGGGGCTCCAATACTGGACCCAGGGGGACGCCTGCATCGCCCTGGCGGTGGGCGGCGGAGAGGCGGAGGCATTCTGCCACTGCCTGAGCCACGCGCTGGACACCTTCATCGTCTCCAACAGCCTGGCCTACGACCAATGGGAGTCCCTGAACCCCAAAGGCGCTAAATATTTCTATTCCTACGAGAAAGAGCCGGAGGAGGAAACCGCCGACTATACGGAGGGGGCGGAACGGGCCTTCCTCAATTCCTTTGCCATGAGCTATCCCAAAGAGGACCGGGCGGAGATCTTCACCGCCGCTCTGCTGGGCACCAGCGAGGATTTGAGCAGTCCCATCCTTCAGGAAAAGCTGTCCCGGATCTGCCAGGGCCTGCGGGATGCCTGCGGCTACCCGAAAAATCAGGAGCTTCCCTGGGAGCAGTTTCTGCTTCCGGCCTAAAAGTAAAATTTCCCCCGGCGGTGTGGTATAACCTTCCGCCGGGGGGTTACAATATTCCCGGCAGGAAATTTTGCCGGAATTGGAAAAAAGTCCTTGACTTTTTCCCCTCTTTGGGTATAATTATATCCGTGCCCAAAATAGAGGGTTTGTGTAACGGTAGCACACCGGACTCTGACTCCGTTTGCGGGGGTTCGAATCCCTCACCCTCTGCCAAAAATCGGCAAGCGACGTTCGGAGCTTGCCGATTTTTACTTCTTCACTATTTTTTAATGTAAAGCTGCCACTGGCAGCTTTGTAAGATTTTGATTCGCTGCGCGAAGCACCACACTACTTCACTTTTCACTGATTACGACGGGCCGATTTTTGGCAAGTAAAAAGTAATATGTAATAGTGAAGAAGTGTGGTGTCCCCTCCGGGGACGATTGATTTAAATGCTGCAAATCGGCAAGTCTTGCAAAAGGCTTTCCGATTTTTTACTTCCTTCACAAAATTTCGGGGTCTCCTTCCCGTTCGTCCTTCTCCCCGAAAATGCACTTGCCATAGCGGCGGCTGTGTGTTATAATGGGGAAAAAGCAGGACAAAAAGGATATTTTGTCGAAGCCCATTGGAGGTTCCCATGCCCACTTCTACCGAAGAACGTACCACAACGCCGGTCAGGCGGCAAAGAACGATCGAGCTGATCCTGGCGGTGGCGGCCATCGTCCTGGCGCTGGGGGTGACAGCCCTGGTGCTGTTCTCCGCCCTGGACGCGGACGTCCCGCCCCAGGCCCCCTCCAGCGAGCCTACCGTCACCGAAACCCAAGCCGCCACCGAGGCCCCCACCGAGCCCACTCTGCCCCCGCCGGAGAGCAACCCCTACGGCCCCCTGGACTTCGTGTACCGGGACGGTTACCTGACCTGCACCGCCGGGGAAAGCGTGCTGGGCATCGACATCTCCGAATTTCAGACCGTTACCGACTGGAACGCTGTGAAGGAAGCCGGGGTGGAGTTCGTCATTATCCGGGTGGGCTACCGCACCTATTCCAGCGGGGAGCTGTACCTGGATGACATGGCCCAGCAGCATTACCAGGAGGCCCGGGCGGCCGGGCTCAAGGTGGGCGCTTACTTTTTCTCCCAGGCCATCACCACCCAGGAGGCCACCGACGAGGCAGTGATGCTGCTGGACGCCATCCGGGACTGGGAGGTGGAGATGCCCGTGGTCTTCGACTGGGAGTACATGGGGGACTCCTCCCGGGCAAGCCAACTGACCCGGGAAGAGCTGACGGACTGTACCCGCATCTTTTGCGAGCTGGTGGAGGCCAAGGGGTATCAGCCGGTGTTCTACTTCAACCAGAACCAGGCCCGGGATCTGCTGAACCTGTCGGAGCTGAAGAACTTTGGATTCTGGCTGGCCATGTACACCGAGCGGATGACCTATCCCTACCGGCTCCAACTGTGGCAGTACTCCTGCACCGGGCAGGTGCCCGGCATCGAGGGGGAAGTGGATCTGGATCTGTATTTTCCCCCGGAGTACAGCGGCGAAAGCGCCTGATGGCCCCGTCCCGGTGAAAACCACATAAGAATGGCTCCCTTTCCTGCGAAAGGGAGCCATTTATTGTCAGAAAAACAGCCGCGAAACCGTCTCACGGATGGCCTGGTCCCCGGCCAGCAGGTCAAAAACGGCGTCCTGGGACAGTACGCCCCGCTTGAGATCCGGGGGAAGGAGCCCCGCCTCATCCATGGCGGCGTCCTCCTGCCAGTCGGAGCGGTAGTATTCCCGCAGCGCCTCCACCAGAGGCTTTGCTTCGGCGTAGTCCCGGAGGGCGACCAGCAGCTTTTCTACCGCCGGTCCCGCCCGGTCCAAAAGCGCCTCATAGCGTCGAATCCGCTCCAGATCGGGCATTTACAGCTCCAGCTCGTCGATCACGGCGGCGCACCGAGGGCAGAGGCCCCGGCTGTCCGGGGTGGTGGTGAAGTTCCAGCAGCGGGGGCACTTTTCCCCCTTGGCCTCGGTGACGCCAATGGTCAGGCCGGGATAGACGGCGCTTTCGCCGGTCACAGCCCCCTCGGAAGGTGTCTCAAAGGCGCAGGAGGAGACAATGAACAGCTGGGCAAAGTCCAGGCCCTCCAGCTCCTCCGGCCGGGTAGACAGGCTCACATGGGCCTCCAGGGCCTTGCCGATCCGCTTATCCCCACGGGCCCGCTCCAGCACGCCGTTGACCTCCTGGCGCAGGGCGATGACCTTGTCCCACTGGGCCATTTCCTCGGAGTCCAGGGGATAGGCCCCCAGGTCCTCGGGCATCTGGTTCAGGAGGATGTTCCGGGTGTCGTCCCCGGGACGGTGGGGCATGGACTGCCAGATCTCGTCGCAGGTGAAGGGCAGGATGGGGGCGAAGATCTTGGCCAGGCTGTCCAGGATATAATACAGGGCGGTCTGGGCGGAGCGGCGGCGGAGGCTGTCCCGGCCGTCGCAGTAGAGCCGGTCCTTCAAAATATCCAGGTAGAAGCTGGACAGCTCCACCACACAGAAATCATTCACCGCGTGGGACACGGCGTGGAATTCATAGTCCAGGTAGGCCTTCCGGCACTGCTTCACCAGGCTGTCCAGCCGGGTCAGGGCCCAGCGGTCCAGGCTGTCCATTTTCTCCGGGGGCACCAGGCAGTCGGCGGTAAAGTCGGAGAGGTTGCCCAGGCAGTACCGGGCGGTGTTCCGGAATTTCAGATAGTTCTGGCTGAGCTGCTTGAAGATCTCCCCGGAGCAGCGGACGTCGGCGTGGTAGTCGGAGGAACCGGCCCAGAGCCGGACGATGTCCGCGCCGTACTGCTTGATCTGGTCGTTGGGGTCCATGCCGTTGCCCAGGGACTTGTGCATGGCCCGGCCCTGGCCGTCCACGGTCCAGCCGTGGGTCAGCACCTGCTTAAAGGGCGCGCCCTGGCCCAGGGCGCCCACGCTGGTGAGCAGGCTGGACTGGAACCAGCCCCGATACTGATCCGCTCCCTCCAGGTACACATCCGCCGGCCACATTGTGGGCATCCGGCGCCGCAGGGCAGCATAGTGGGTGGAGCCGGAGTCAAACCAGCCGTCCAGGGTGTCGGTCTCCTTGTCAAAGGTTTCGCCGCCGCAGTGGGGGCACTTAAGGCTCTTGGGGATCAGCTCCATGGCGTCCTTTTCGAACCAGATGTTGGAGCCATGCTCCCCAAACAGGGCGCTGATGTGGTCGATGGTCTCGTCGGTGCAGACGGGCTTGCCGCAGTCCTTGCAGTAGAACACGGGGATGGGCAGGCCCCACCGGCGCTGCCGGGAGATGCACCAGTCCGCCCGCTCCCGGATCATGCTGATCATCCGGTCCTGGCCCCAGGCCGGGGTCCAGGACACGTCCTGGCAGGCCGCCACGGCCTGATCCTTGAAGGCGTCTACGGAGCAGAACCACTGGGGGGTGGCCCGGAAGATGATGGGGTTCTTGCACCGCCAGCAGTGGGGATAGGAGTGGGTGATCTGCTGGGAGGCGAAGAGGGCGCCGCTCTGCTTCATGTCCTCCAGGATGATGGGGTTGGACTCCTCGGTGGTCAGCCCGGCGTATTTGCCGGCATACTCCGTGTGGCGGCCCTGGTCGTTGACGGGCACCACCAGGTCCATGCCGTAGCGCATGCAGGTCTGGTAGTCGTCGGCACCGAAGCCCGGGGCGGTGTGGACACAGCCGGTGCCGGAGTCCATGGTGACGTACTCGGCATTTACCAGCCGGGAGGTCTTGGGCAGGAAGGGGTGGTCCGCCGTCATATTTTCAAAGAAGCTGCCGGGGAAGGAGGCCAGGACCTGATAGTGGTCAAAGCCGCCGATGGCCATCACCTTGTCCGCCAGGGCCTGGGCCAGGATATAGGTCTCCCCATTGTCCGCCTTTGCCAGGACATACTCCTCCCTGGGATGGAGGCACACGGCCATGTTGCCGGGGAGGGTCCAGATGGTGGTGGTCCAGATGACGAAGAAGATCTTCTCCCCCGCAAACTTGGAGAGCTTCCCCAGGTCGTCGGAAAGGGGAAATTTGACGAAAACGGAGGTGCAGGGATCGTCCTGGTACTCGATCTCCGCCTCGGCCAGGGCCGTCTCGTCCTTGGGGCACCAGTACACCGGCTTCAGGCCCTTATAGATATAGCCCTTGCGGTACATGGCCCCAAAGACCTTGACCTCCTCCGCCTCGAAGGCCTTGTCCATGGTCCGGTAGGGGTGCTTCCAGTCCCCCACCGCCCCCAGGCGCTTGAACTCTGCCATCTGCCGCTGGACATAGCTCTCGGCAAAAGCCTCGCAGGCGGAGCGGAACTCAGGGACGGGCATGGCCTTCCGGTTCAGTTTGTTCTTCTTGATAATGGCGGACTCGATGGGCATGCCGTGGTTGTCCCACCCGGGGATAAAGGGGGTGAAATAGCCCATCATGGCCCGGGAGCGGATAATGAAGTCCTTCAGCGTCTTATTCATGGCGGTGCCCATGTGGATATCGCCGTTGGAAAACGGCGGGCCGTCGTGGAGGATGAAGGGGGGCTTGTCCTGATTCTTTTCCAGCATCAGGCTGTACAGGTCCATTTCCTCCCACTTTTGCAGCATCCCCGGTTCCCGGTTGGGAAGGTTCGCCTTCATGGGAAAGTCGGTTTTCGGAGTGATGATGGTGGATTTGTAATCCATTGGGGTTGACCTCCTGCAATTCTAATAAAATAAGCGCCTTTGTCTCTTAATTAAGAGACAAAGGCGCGAAACCTCTGCGGTACCACTCTCGTTCCGGGGGAAGCCCCGGCGCTTACCGCGCTGTATCGGGCGCGCCCGGCGTGGCCTACTGCTTTTCGGCACGCTGCTCGGAGGGGATACGGTCCGGCCTCCGCCGCTGCCTCGCACCAGCCGGCAGCTCTCTGAAGGGGGTGGGACAGACCGCCTGTCCTCGTCTTGGCATTGGGGTTATTTCTTGTTGTTGTGGGTAGGGTCGTAATTCCGCCCGAACCGGAGGTTGGTAAACTTGCTGGTGGTGTCCGACGTGGGATGCTGAGGAGCCGCTTTGGGCGCGGAATCCTCCGTGGTGCCCACCAGGGACTCCAGGGTATGGGCGATCTCGTCCGCCACGGCGTCCGCCGGATCCGGCTGCTTGGGGGCCGGCGCGGGGCGGACTGTCTTTTCATAATCAAAGGCCTGGGGCGTGGGGGTGGTGCGGGCGGCAGGCGCGGCGGGCGCGGGGGTCAGGGGCTTATTGGCCTCCTTGATCCGGTCCAGGGCCTGGATGCAGGCGCGAAGCTGCTCCTCGATCTCGTCGATCTTGGCGCTGGCGGCCCGGCGGGCGTCGTCCACCCGGGCGTTCTCCGCCGCGATCAGGCCGTCGGCGTTCCGGGCGTTTTCCGCCGCGGCGGCGTTGGCGTCGCTGAGCATCTTGGCGCACTTGGCCTCCGCGTCCTTGACCATTCGGTCGCAGGTCTTCTGGGCGTTGACAATGGCGTCCTTCATGCTGGCCTCGTTCTTCCGATACTCCTCCAGCTTGCTCACCAGGACCCGCATTTTGCTCTTGAGCAGGGCGTTCTCCTTGTAAAGGGTGATATAATCCTCGGTCAGCGGCTCCAGAAACTCGTCCACCGACTGCATGTCATAGCCGCCGAAGGTGGCGCGGCTGAAGGAGACCTGATCGATTTGCTGCGGTGTAATCATAAGCGCGATCCTTCCTTGATAAATCAGATGTAACTCTCAACCTCGCCCTGGAAGGCCTCCAGGTCGCCGACGATATCCATGCTGTGGGGGCAGAAGAGATAGGTGGACTGGGCGATCTTCTTCACCTTCCCGTCCACGGCGTAGACACAGCCGGACAGGAAATCCACCACCCGGCGGGTCAGGGCCTTGTCCACATTCTCCATGTTGAGAATGATGGCCTTCCGGCTGCGCAGATCGTCCGCCGCCCGGGCGGCGTCGTCAAAGGCCTTGGCGTGGAACAGAACGACCTCCTGCTTGCTGCCGGAGGAGCCCATGCTCAGGACCTGGCCGGAAAAGCCGCTGCTGCCCAGGCTGGAGCTGCCGGAAACGGCGCTGGAAGCTGTGGAGACCGTGGGGGGCGCCGAGAAGTCGGAAACGGGATCCTGCTGCTGCGCGGCGGCCTGGGAAAAGGCCGGCGCCCGGCGGCTCTGCCGGGGAGCGGATTCTTCCGGTTCCTCCTCGTAGTCTTCCTGATCCTCGTCGTCGTAATCATCGTACTCGTCGTCGGCGTAGGGCTGGGTGAATTTCTTTACATTGTCCCAAAAGCTCATAATTGATATATCCTCCTAGTATGTTCCATCATTCTATGGCTGGGGCGCGGCGTAGCGCCGGGGGCCGAAGATCGCAGTCCCTACACGCACCATGGTGCTACCGCAGGCGATGGCGTCGGCAAAATCCCCGGACATCCCCATGGACAGAATATCTACACATACATTATCGTATTTTTTTGCCCCAATGTCAACAGAAAGGTCTAAAATTTCTTGAAAAAATTTGCGATTCTCTCCCGAATTTTGGCAAATCGGGGGGACGGTCATGAGCCCGCGCACCCGTAAAGCGGAAAAACGGCCGAAATTTTCCACCAGAGGCAGGATCTCCTCCGGGGCAAAGCCCCCTTTGCTCTCCTCCCCCGCCACGTTGACCTCCAACAGAATGTCCTGGACGATGCCCTGCCGGGCGGCCTCGGCCTGGAGGGCCTCCAGCAGATGGAGCCGGTCGGCGCTCTGGATCAGATCCACCTTGCCCACCACCTGGCGGACCTTGTTGGTTTGCAGCCGGCCGATAAAGTGGACCGGCGCGCCAAGGTAGGCGTTCTCCCGGCTCTTTTGCGTCAGCTCCTGGACCCGGTTCTCTCCGCAGCAGTCCACGCCGGCGGCGATGGCCTCCCGGACGGCGGCGGCGTCATTCATTTTGGTGGCGGCGCAGAGCTGAATCTCCTCCGGCTTTCTTCCGGCGGCCAGAGCCGCCTGGGCGATCCGGGCCCGGACCCGGGCCACATTTTCCGCGATTGACATGGGATCCCTTCTTTCTCCAAAAAATGAACAGGGGCGGCAGGAGCCCCGCCGCCCTGGGATTCAAGCCCCCGGCGCCGCCGACTTCAGCGGGCGGAAGGGAGCAAGGGTGGAGATGGCATGCTTATAGATCATTTGCTGCTTGCCATCCGACAGAAGCACCACCACATAGCTGTCAAAGCCAACGATGACACCCCGAAGCTGGAACCCGTTCATCAGGAACAGGGTCACTGGGACTTTATCCCGGCGCACCTCCCGCAAAATCGCGTCCTGCAAATTGACGGCTTCCTTGACTGCCTCAGACATATGGATACCTTCTTTCTTTTGGGATACCCATATGGTAGCAGATTTCACTTGTCGGATTCTTGAAGAATCCGTCGGGCGCTCGCAACAATTTTTGCGGGAGGGTCGTCCTCCTCCCAGGAAATCCACCGGATCGCCGGATTCCGGCGAAACCAGGTGAGCTGGCGCTTGGCGTAGCGGCGGCTGGCACGCTGGACCGTCTCCACCGCCTGGGCAAGGGGCTCCGCGCCGTCCAGCACCGCCAGAAATTCCTTGTAGCCGATGGCCTGCATAGCGGTGGACTCCCGGCGCACGCCGGAAGCAAGCAGGCCTCGGATCTCCTCCAGCAGGCCCCGAGCCACCATTTGCTCCACCCGGTCGTCGATCCGGCGGTACAGCGCCTGCCGGTCCGCGGCGGTGAGCCCCAGCCAGATGGCATCGTACCTGGGCGGGACAGTCTGGGTCCGGCGATTGTGCTCCGTGATGGTGCTGCCGGTTTGCAGATACACCTCCAAGGCCCGGAGAATCCGCTTTTTGTCGGAGAGGGAGAGGCGGGCGGCGGTCTCCGGGTCCACGTCCCGGAGGCGGTCACGCATGGCCTCCATCCCCTCCCGCTCCGCCTGGGCCTCCAGCTTCTCCCGGAGGCCGGGGACCGGCGCGGGGGCGAAATCCCCGCCTCGGATCAGAGCGTCCATGTACAGTCCGGTACCCCCGGCCAGGATGGCCGTCCGGCCCCGGGCCAGGATGTCCTTCAAAATAGGCTCCGCCAGGGCACAGAACCTGCTGACGGAAAAATCCTCATTTGGGTCCGCCACATCCAGCATATGGTGGGGAACGCCATCCATTTCATCACCCGTGGGCTTGGCGGTGCCGACGTCCATGCCCCGGTAGACCTGCATGGAGTCGCAGGAAATGACCTCCCCACCCAACTCCTTGGCCAGGGAGACTGCCAGGGCAGTCTTGCCGGAGGCCGTGGGGCCGGCGATACAGATGATTTTTCCTCCCATCTCACGCCCCCACCAGCACGCCCACATCCCCCCAGAGGGCCAGCCGCAGCAGCCCGCAGAGGAACAGGTGGGCGGGATAATAAAAGTAGAAAAACCTGGGCAGCCAACGGCAGCTCCCCCGCTCCCCGTTGTACCGGGCCAGCAGGGGGATGGTCAGCGCCACGCCCAGCTGCAAAATGCCATAGACCCGGCCAATAAACAGGAAGTACACCAGGGCGTAGACCCCGGCCCAGAGCAGCATCCCCGCCATTTGCCTTTTGAAATTGCCCCGGTTGGAGCCCATGGAGACGATGGCCATCACGGCGGGGCTGCTCCAGTTGGCGGGGAAGGCCAGGACGCAGCAGCCCATGACCCCCAGGGCCCGCTGCCACTGCTTTTGAAGGAAAGTCAGCTTCCCGTCGGAGATCGCCAGGGCCAGCAGACCCAACGCCAGAGCCCACAGGACGCTGGTCTGGTTGAAGGCCGACGCCCGGAAGGGCACGAAGGAAATGCCAAAGGCAAAATTGTAGGCGAAGTGGGAAAGGAGGGCAAAGCCCAGGAGCCGCCCCAAATATTTTTTCCAGTCCCGGGTGTAGTGATACCCCTCCGCCACGAAAAACCACATGATGGGGGCCGTCAGCCGGCCCAGGAGGTGGATCGCCAGAAAATACCACTCCGTGGGGTAGCCGGGAAACAGGACGTCGGTAAAGTGGTCCAAGGTCATGGCGGCGATGGCCACGACCTTCAGCTGGTTCGCGTTCAAGCCCTTTTGTTCCATGACCTAGGTCCTCTTAAACTGCTTTTCCAGCTGCTTCTTGCTGAGGGTGACGCAGATGGGCCGGCCATGGGGGCAGTGCTTCAGGTCCTCCCGGGCCATGACCTGCTCCGCCAGGGCCAGAAGCTCCCGCTCGTCGGTGTGCCAGCCGGCCTTGATGGCGGCCTTGCAGGCCACGGTGTGGAGCAGCTCGTCCCGGACGTTCTCCGCCTTGGCCCGGCGGCCGTTGAGCAGATCCGCCGCCAGCGCCTGGATCGCCTCCTCCCCGTCGGCCTCGGACAGGTCCATGGGAATCTGCCGGAGCAGCACCGTATTTTCCCCAAACTCGTCGATCTCAAAGCCCAATTCTGCCAGCAGGGCCCGGTTTTCCAGCAGCTCCCCCGCCTCTCCGGCGGATAGTCGGCAGCTGATGGGCGTCAACAGAGCCTGGGCGGCGATGGGCTCCTGGTTGGCTCGGAGACGGTCAAAGAGGATCCGCTCATGGGCGGCGTGCTTGTCGATCAAATAGGCGTTCTCCCCCTGCTCCACGATCAAATATGTACGGTACAGCTCCCCCACCAGACGCCATGAGGCCTCCTCCGGCATGGGTAGGGCCGTCTGCTCCGGCCCCTGTTCCGGCTTGGAGACCGGCTGGGGCACCGGTTTTGGGTCGGCAGCGGGTGCAGAGGCCGTCCCCAGGACGCGCCGTTGGGGACCGGGGTTCTCCGGCTTGGGAATCGCGGCCTGCTGCCGCAGGGGCAGCTTGGAGGCCGTGGCGGCGGCGGATGCCGGATCCGGCGCGGGGGCGGAGCGAAGGGTCTGGGAAAAGGCCCGGAACTCCGCTGGCGTCACGGTCTTGAAAAAGTCCTTCCGGGGCTCCTGCTGGACCGGCTGGGCCTTTTGAGCCCGCTGGGCCGAAAACTGGACCTGGGGCCGGTCCGGGACCTTGTTCAGGGCCCCCAGGACCCCGTACTGCACGCAGTCGAAAACCGCCTTTTCGTTCAGAAATTTGACCTCTGTCTTGGCGGGGTGGACGTTGACATCCACAACCCCGGGGGGCAGGCGCAGATGCAGCAGGCAGGTGGGGAACTTGCCCACCATCAGCTGGTTCCGGTACGCCTCCTCCAGCGCCGTGGTCAGGAGCCGGTCCTTCACCGGCCGGTCGTTGACAAAAAAGGTCTGTTGATTCCGGCTGGGCCGGGCGTCGCTGGGCTTGCAGACAAAGCCGGTCAGGCTGTATCCCTCCCAGCGGCTCTCCACCGGCACCATGGAAGCCCAGCTCTTGCCGTAGACGCTGTAAGCGGCGTCCATCAGACTGCCGGTGCCGGGGGTGGAGAGGACCTCCTTCCCATCCTTGAGGAACCGGAAAGCGACGGACGGGTGGGCCAGGGCCTGAAGCTGGACGGCGGCGGCGCACCGGCTGCCCTCCACCGTGTCGGACTTCATGAATTTCATCCGGGCGGGGGTATTGAAAAACAGGTCCCGGATCAAAATGGTGGTGCCCTCCGGGCACCCCGCCTCGCTCTCCTCGGTGACGGTCCCCGCCTCCAGGTGGAGGCTCACCCCCGCCAGGCTCCCGGCGGTCTTGGTCAGCAGGTCCACCCGGCTCACGGAGGCAATGGCAGCCAGGGCCTCGCCCCGGAAGCCCATAGTCGTGATGGCGGCCAGATCCTCCGCCTGCCGCAGCTTGGAGGTGGCGTGGCGGAGGAAGGCGGTGCGGGCGTCCTCGGGGGTCATTCCGCAGCCGTTGTCCGTCACCCGCAGGAAGGTCATGCCCCCATCCCGCAGCTCCACGGTGATCTGGGAGGCCCCGGCGTCCACGGCGTTTTCCAGCAGCTCCTTGACCACGGAGGCGGGGCGCTCCACCACCTCGCCGGCGGCGATCAGATTGGCGATTTGGGGGGAAAGTTGAATAATTTTCGGCATACTTCCTCCTTTCAGAGGGCCGCCAGGACGGAGATCATGCCCAAGGCGTTTACCCCCATGTGGATGAGGATGGGGCAGGCAATGGAGCCGCTCTTTTCATAAGCCCAGGCCAGGATCAGCCCCGCGGGCAGATATTGCAGAAAATTCAGCGCCAGCAGGGCGGGCTCGTACCGCCCCACATAGCTCATCACATGGACGGCGCAGAAGACCGCTACGGAGATGGCGTAGGCCCAGGGCCGGCTCCACCGCCACAGGCCCCGGAACACCACCCCCCGGTACAGGCTCTCCTCCGCCACGGGCACCAGGAAGACGGTCCCGAAGGCCATGGGCAGATATTCCAGCTGGACGCTTTGGTACACGGAGGCGTCGTTGACGTTCCCGAAGCCGGGGTAGAGCCGTTTCAGAAGCAACTCCAGCGCCAGGGCGGTCAGATAGTACGCTCCCAGGCCCAGCGCCGCCAGGGCGAGGCTCTTTTTCCAGGTCCGGGGCAGCTCCTGAAGGGTTTTCCACCAGAAATCCCGGAAGATCCACCCAACCGCACCAAAATTCACGGTGAAAAACACCACGTTCAGCCAGGGTGTGGACAAAGGGCCGCCCGCCAGGGCGTTCAGCACCACCAGGATCTGTGGCAAGAAGATCAGCTGAAAGAGCAGATACCGGATCCCCCAGCTCCGCTCCCAGGGCGTCATATCAGGGCCAGGAGGCTTGATTTGATCCATAGCGCCCTCCTATTCCAGCATTTTTTTCAGCTTGTAAAGCTCGTTGATGGCCTCGATGGGGGTCAGGGTCTCCACGGAAAGGGCGGACAGGGCCTTGTAGAGCTCCTGGCCTTTCAGGTCCAGCATACTCACCTGGGCCTCCGGCTCCGGGGCGGGCTGCTTCCGGGACACAGAGCCCTGGGCCTCCAGCTGAGACAAAATGGTTCTGGCCCGGGTAATCAGCGGTCCCGGCAGGCCCGCCAGCCGGGCCACCTCCACGCCGTAGCTGTGATCCGCCGCGCCGGGGAGGATCTTCCGCAAAAAGATCATCTGCTCCCCCCGCTTCTTCACGGCGATGGAGAAATTCTTGACATTGGGAAGCTCCGTCTCGATGTCGGACAGCTCATGATAATGGGTGGCGAAGAGGGTCTTGGCCCCCAGGCGCTTGGGGTCGGCCACATATTCCAGCACCGCTCGGGCGATGGCCATGCCATCGTAGGTAGACGTTCCCCGGCCGATCTCGTCCAGGATCAGCAGGCTTCGGGAGGTGGCGCTGCGGAGAATGGAGGCCACCTCCGACATCTCCACCATAAAGGTGGAGCGGCCGGAGGCCAGGTCGTCGCTGGCCCCGATCCGGGTAAACACCCGGTCTACCACGCCGATGGAGGCGGACTTCGCCGGGACAAAGGAGCCCATCTGAGCCAGAATGGTGATCAGCGCCACCTGGCGCATATAGGTGGACTTGCCCGCCATGTTGGGGCCGGTGATGATGCACACCTGGCTTCCCGCCAGGTCCATGTGGGTGTCGTTGGGGACGAACAGGCTGTCCGTCAGCATCCGCTCCACCACCGGATGGCGGCCCTCTAAGATATCGATTCGGCCGTCCAGGCGGATCTCGGGGCGGACATAGCGGTTCTGCACCGCCACCTCCGCCAGGGAGGCCAGGGCGTCCACCGCCGCCACACCGGCGGCTACCGCTTGCACCCGGCCCGCCAGCTGGGCGGTCTCCTCCCGCAGCTGGGTAAAGATCCGGTATTCCAGCTCCGTCAAATGGTCCTTGGCGGTGAGGATCTGGTATTCCAGCTCCTTTAGCTCCGGGGTGATGAACCGCTCGGTATTGGTCAGGGTCTGCCGGCGGATGTACTCCGGCGGCACCTGATCGGCAAAGGATTTGGAAACCTCGATATAGTAGCCGAACACCCGATTGTAGCCGGCCCGGAGGGTGCGGATGCCGGTACGCTCCCGCTCCGCCGTTTCGATGGACGCCATGGCGGCGGTGCCACCCTTGAGCAGCGCCCGCAGGCGGTCCACCTCCGGGTCCGCCCCGTCCCGAATGAGATTTCCCTCCCGGATGGACAGCGGCGCCTCCTCCCGGATCGTCCGCAGGATCTTGCCGCACAGCTCCTCCATGGGGTCGATGGCCTGCTCCAGGCGGCGCAGCAGCGGGGCCTGGAAGGGCTCCAGCCGCCGCTTGGCCTCCGGCAGGGCCGAAAAGCCCGTGGCCAGACCCAGCAGGTCCCGGCCGTTGGCGGTGCCGGTAGCGATGCGGGTCATGACCCGCTCCAGATCCGTCACAGCCTTCAGCGCTTCCCGCAGCTCTCCCCGGGGCACCGCCAGCCGGGTCAGCTCCTCCACCGCCCCCTGGCGGCGCTGGATCTGGGCCGGGTCCATCAGCGGCTTTTCCAGCCAGCTTCGGAGGGTCCGGCTGCCCATGCCGGTGCAGCACCGGTCCAGCACCCAGAGCAGCGACCCCTTTTTCTCCCGGCTGCGGAGGGTCTCCGTCAGCTCCAGATTCCGCCGGGCGTCCAGATCCAGCTCCAGAAACCGGGCGGTGTCGTAGTATTCCAGCTTTTGCAGATGGGAAAGGTCATTTTTTTGCAGCTCCCGAAGGGTCCGCAGCAGCGCGCCGCTGGCGTAGGCCGCCAGGGGCCTGTCCCCCACCTGAAGCTGGGCCAAATCGGCGTGAAAATGCTCCTTTAGGATCTCCTGGGCCTCCCGCAGAGTGCAGGGTCCTTCCCCGCCCTCGTCCAGGCAGCAGCCCAGCTTCCGCAGGGCGCTCTCGATCACGGGGTCCTGGACGCCTGAGCCGAAGCGCAGCACCTCCGCCGGGGAAAACCGGCCCAGCTCCGCCGCCGCCTGGGCGGCGTCGGCACAGGAAGTTGTGTAAAACGCGCCGGTGGAGATATCGCAGAAGGCCAGACCGTAGGCGATTCCGTCCCCGCAGAGGCAGGCAAAGTAGTTGTTCCGGCTCTCGTCCAGCATGGCGCTTTCGATAACGGTGCCGGGGGTGACGATCCGGGTCACGTTCCGGTCCACCAGGCCCTTGGCGGTTGCCGGATCCTCCAGCTGCTCGCAGATGGCCACCTTGTAGCCCTTGGCGATCAGCCGGGCGATGTAGGAATCCACACTATGGTAGGGCACGCCGCACATGGGAGTCTGCTCGGCGGCGGGCTTTCCCCGGTCCCGGGTGGTCAGGGTCAGGTCCAGCTCCTTGGCCGCCAGCCGGGCGTCCTCGTCGAACATCTCATAGAAATCCCCCAGGCGGAAAAAGAGGATGCAGTCCCGGTTCTGCTCCTTGATCTGCCGGTACTGGCGCTTCATGGGGGTGAGTTTTTCGTCTTCCATTTTTATGCCTCCAGGGTGCCCGTCAGGCTCCAGGTACTGGCCCCGGTGATCCGAACCGGGGCAAAGGTCCCGATCAGATCATCCGGCCCTTCCAGACGCACCAGGCGCCCGCCCTCCGTCCGGGCGGTGAGCAGGCCGCCCTCCCGGCCGTCGATGAGGCAGGTCAGGGTCCTGCCGATGTAACCCCGGTGGATCTCCTCGGAAATGGCGTTCTGCAAGCCGCAGAGCCGGTCAAAGCGGCGGTTCTTCTCCTCCTTGGGCGTGGGGTCCGGCATTTCGGCCGCCGGGGTCCCGGGCCGGGGGGAGAAAATAAAGGTAAACAGGGCATCATAGCGAACCTGGGAGATGAGAGACAGGGTCTCCTTAAAATCCTCCTCCGTCTCCCCGGGGAAGCCCACGATCACATCCGAGGTCAGCACCAGCTCCGGCATGACGCTTTTGGCGTATTCCACGGCCTTTAAGTATTCCGCCCGGTCATAGTGCCGGTTCATGGCCTTCAAAATCCGGCTGGAGCCGGACTGGAAGGGCAGATGGAGCTGCTTGGCGATCTTAGGATGGGCGGCCATGGTGTCGAACAGCTTTTTCCCCGCGTCCCGGGGGTGGCTGGTCATAAACCGGATCCAGAAATCCCCCTCCAGCTCCGCAATGGCGGAGAGCAGATCGGAAAAATCCCAGCCGGCATCCAGATCCTTGCCGTAGGAGTTGACGTTCTGGCCCAGCAGGGTGATCTCCCGGCAGCCGCCGGCGATCAGCGCCCGGCATTCGTCCAGAATGGCCTCCGGCCGGCGGCTCCGCTCCCGGCCCCGGACATAGGGAACGATGCAGTAGGTACAGAAATTGTTGCAGCCGTACATGATGGACACCCAGGCCTTGTGCCGGCTGTCCCGCAGCACAGGAAGCCCCTCGGCAATGGAATCCGGCGTCGGCTCCGTGGGGAATACCCGCTTGCCGGTGGTCAGGCTCCGGTAGAGGATCTCCGGGAACCGCCACAGGGCCTGGGGATCGAATGCCCCATCCACATGGGGGTAGCTTCTGCGCAGCCGCTCCACCACTTCCCGCTGCCCGGCCATGCAGCCGCAGAGGAAAATCTTCTGCTCCGGATGGCGGCGCTTGGTGTGGGTCAGGGCTCCCAGATTGCCGAACACCCGCTGCTCCGCGTGCTCCCGGATGGCGCAGGTGTTCATCACCACCACGTCCGCCCCCTCGGGGCCCTCCGCCATCCGGTAGCCGCAGGCAAGCAGCATTCCCCGAACGCGCTGGGAATCCGCCTCGTTCTGCTGGCAGCCGTAGGTCTCCACATAGGCGCTGGGCGTCCGGCCCCGGGCGGACCAATAATCCGCGACCTGGGCGCAGTAAGTCCGCTGGGCGTCGAGATCTGATGGGGAAATTTGGACGGTCTGGTACATGGGAAGTCCTCCGATGGTCATTTTGAAAGTCTATTTTACCATTTTTGCCTCGGTTTTGCAAGGGCCAAGCCCTGCTAAAGGGGTACATTTTGCGAAACGGTAAACATTTTTTCCGGGCGCTTGCATTTTTCCCGCCGGCATGGTAAACTAAGCTCAATCATTCCAGCGGAAGAAAAGAGGATGCCCATGAACTGCAAATACTGCTCAGAGCCCTTGGAAGACGGCGTGACCCTCTGCCCCGCCTGCGGGAAGGACAACGCCGAGGCGATCGAATCTACGGAGGAAGTCGCCCCGGAGGAAGGGATGGAGGAAACGGTCTCCCAGACGGAAGCTGCGGAGACCCCCGAGGCCACGGCGCCGGAGGTTGAAGAACCGTCCCAGGAGGCCCAGGAGGAGGAAGCGCCCGCCCCAGAGGAGTCGGAGGAAGATGAAACCGGGGATCCGGAAGAGCCTTCCGAGGAAGAAGCCCCGGAAGAAAGCGAACAGAAGCCCGCCCGCAAGTCCAAAAAGCGGATCGTGCTCATGGTGACGGCGGTGGTGGCCCTTCTGGCCCTGACGCTGGGGCTGGCGGCGTCGGTCTACTACGGGGTCAACGGCTCCTGGCTGCCCAAGGAGAACAACGCCCAATACAAGGACAATTACACCGTCCAGGCGGACCAGCTAAAAGCCGCCGCCGGCAAGACGGTAGCGTCCATTGGAGAGCAAAAGCTGACCAACGGACTGCTGAACATCTACTACTGGACCCAGGTCTATGATTTTCTCAGCTCCGATTACGGCGGTTATCTGGTGGACTATACCCAGCCTCTGGAATACCAGGTCACCGGGGACGGAACCACCTACCAGCAGTATTTCCTAGACGTTGCTCTGGACACCTGGCACCGGTACCAGGCCCTGGCCCTCCGGGCCGAGGCGGAAGGGGTAGAACTGGATCCGGCGCTGCAGACGGCGCTGGAGGAGCTGCCCCAGAATCTGGAGGAGCAGGCCGCGTCCTACGGCTTTGCCGGTGTCCAGGAGCTGCTGGACGCCTACCTGTTCCCTGGATGCAGCCTGGATGACTACCTGGCCTATATGCGCCTGTCCTATCGGGCGTACCACTACCTGAATACCCTTTATGAGGACCTGGCTCCCACCTATGAGGAGGTGGACGCCTACTTTACCGAAAACGCCGAGACCTACGCCTCCCAGGGCATCACCAAGGAGCTCGGGAACGTTGTGGATGTGCGCCACATTCTCATCATGCCCCAGGGCGGCACCACCGACGATACCGGCAGCAGGACCTACTCAGATGAAGAGTGGGAGGCCTGCCGGCAGGAGGCCCAGGCACTGTACGATCAGTGGCTTGCCGGGGACGCCACGGAGGAAGCCTTTGCCCAGCTGGCCGTGGAACACTCCGCGGACAGCTCCGCCGCCAGCGGCGGCCTGATCACCGACATCACCGAGGGCCGCACGGTTCCGGCCTTCAACGACTGGTGCTTCGATCCGGCCCGGGAATACGGGGACCACGGCCTGGTGAGGAGCGAATACGGCTACCACATCATGTTCTTCGTAGGTGGGCAGGAGATCTGGTACCGCTATGCGGAAAGCGATCTCGTTACCCAGTCCGTCAACAAGGTCGTGGAGGATGCCATCGCCGCCTTCCCCATGAAGGTCAAGTACCGGGACATGGTGCTGTCCTACGTCAATTTGGCAGGCGAATAAAAATTTTGGGACGCTTCCCTGCGGAAGCGCCCCTTATTTTTCCTTACAGCACCATGCACAGCGTTCCCGCGCCCAGGAGCAGGCACCCGATCCACTCCTTGACCCCGAATTTCTCATGGAGGAACACGCAGGCCAGGACCAAAGTGATGACCACGCTGAGCTTGTCGATGGGCACCACCTTGGACGCCTCCCCCAGCTGCAAGGCTCTGTAATAGCACAGCCAGGAGGCCCCGGTGGCGATGCCGGAGAGGACTAAGAACCACCAGCTCTTTTTGCCGATGTCCGTAATCCCGCTCTGGGCCCCGGTGAGGAACACCATCCCCCAGGCCAGGACCAGCACCACCGCCGTGCGGATGGCGGTGGCCAGATTGGAATCCACACCCTCGATGCCCACTTTCGCCAGGATGGAGGTCAGTGCCGCGAAAAAGGCGGACAGCAGCGCGTAAATCAGCCAAGTCATATTTTTCGCTCCTTCTGTTTTTCGGGCCGCCTGGAGAAGGCGGCCCGCTGTTTATTTCTTCGTAAAGGAGACGCCCGCGACCTTCGGGCCGGCATTGGCCGCCACGGCGGCGCCAATCTGGAAATAGTTGACAGGCCCATAGCCCACCCGGGCCACCATGGCCTTCTCCATCTCGTCCCGGCAGGTCTCGTCGCAGCCGTAGATGATCTCGTAGGGAGAGCCGGGGACCATGTCCTCCACGCTCAGATCCGCCAGGCGCTCGATCAGGTGCTTCTCCCCCCGGCACTTGGCGGCGGTGGTGATCTCCTGATCAAAGATCCGCATCACGGGCTTGAGGCCCAGCTTGTCCCCCAAAAAGGCGGCGGCGGTGGGGATACGGCCCGAACGGGCGGCATATTTCAGCATGTAAATGCCAAAGTAGATCTCCCGGCGGGGAAGAATATCCCGCAGATAAGTCACGATCTCCTGGGCGGAGGCCCCCCGGTCCCGGAGCTTCGCCGCCTCGATCACCGGGCCGCCGTAGATGCCGTTGTAGCCCATGCCGTCGATGCAGTGGATGTTCATCCCGCGCTCCGGATGCTCCTGGCGGAACTGCTCCGCCGCCAGGCAGGCGTTTTCATAGGTGGAGGATCCCTTGGAGTTGATCAGCACCAGGATCAGGTCCTCCGTGCCGTTCTCGGCCTCCCTGAGGTAGATCTCCTGAAACTGGAACGGCGTGATCTGGGAGGTGGAGGGAAGCTCCGGGATCTGGTCCATCAGGCGGTAAAACTGCTCGTTGTCCAGATCCACCCGGCTCAGGTAGCTTTTCCCCCCCAGGGTCACCTGGAAAGGCAGCATGGAAATTCCATACTTCTTCTCATCCGCCACGGAAATGTCGCTGGCAGAGTCGGTCATGACGCGAATTTGGCTCATAGCTAGGCCCCTTTGATTTTTCTGTGATAAACGTATTATATCAGAGAAAAATTAACCAGTCAACAAACTTATATTTCCCGAAAGGAGAAAAACAGCCCCCGAAACGTCCGATTTCTAAGGAAACTACACAAAAGACGCCTCACCGGTCGGCGCTCCGGGCAGGTGGCTCCGCCTCCTCCAGAAGGCACACCGCGTGGCAGGCAATCCCCTCTCCCCTGCCGGAAAAGCCCAGCCCCTCCTCTGTGGTGGCCTTGACGCTGATCCGGTCTATGGAAATCCCCAGATCGGCGGCGATGGCCAGCCGCATGGCGGGGATGTAGGGCTTGCATTTGGGGGCCTGGGCGATAACGGTCGC
Organism: uncultured Oscillospiraceae bacterium; assembly: GCA_947627745.1. Lineage (GTDB taxonomy): Bacteria > Bacillota > Clostridia > Oscillospirales > Oscillospiraceae > Faecousia. Next base: position 19,315 of record CANQXH010000009.1, on the reverse strand, counting down.
GTCCAGGTTCTCCACCCGGTAGCCGGCGGCGGCCAACAGGTCCCCCACCCGGCGCAGCAGCGCCCGGGAGGAGATGCCGGCGTATTGGGGATCCGTGTCCGGGAAATGGGTCCCAATGTCCCCCAAGGCCGCCGCCCCCAGGAGGGCGTCCATGACGGCGTGGAGCAGCACGTCCGCGTCGGAGTGGCCCAGCAGCCCCTTTTCATAGGGGATGGTCACCCCGCCCAGCACCAGGGGCCGCCCTGGTACCAACCGGTGGACGTCGTAGCCGTGGCCGATCCTCATAGACCCGCCTCCAAAATGGCGGCGGCCAGGATCAGGTCCAGAGGAGTGGTGATCTTCAGATTCCTTTCGTCCCCCTCCACCAGCTTCACGGACATCCCCAGCTTTTCCACGGCGGCGCAGTCGTCGGTCAGCTCCTCCCCCGCTTCCAGGGCCTTTTTAAGGGCCCCCCGAAGCAGGTCCAGGTCGAAGGCCTGGGGGGTCTGCACCGCCTGCAGCAGCCTCCGGTCCAGGGTGCTCTTGACCATGCCGCCCTGGGCGGCCTTGATGGTGTCCTTCACCGGCACCGCCGGGGCGGCGGCGCCGTAGGTGTGGGCGGCCCGCACCGTCCGGTCGATCACCGCGCCGGTCACCAGGGGCCGGGCTCCGTCGTGGACCGCCGCCAGCTTGACGGTCTTGGGCAGGGCCTGGAGGCCCAGCCACACGGACTCCGCCCGAGTCTTTCCCCCGGCCACCACCGCCAGCAGCTTTTCCATCCCGGCGCACAGGTCCCGAACGGGGATGATCTGATCCGGCCGGGTCACCACCACGATGGTCTTGATGGCGGGGCAGTCCTGGAAGGCTTGCACCGTCCGGCGGATCACCGGCTGGCCCGCCAGGTCCGCCAAAATTTTATCCTGCCCCGCCATCCGCTGGGCGGAGCCCGCCGCCACGATCACGGCGGCGCATTCCGGCAGCGGCAGGGCCTTGCGCATCACACCGGTGGCCGCACCGACAACATTGGAGATAGACATCTTACAACTCCTCCACAATCTTTTTGTAGACGGCGCCCCGTACCGCGAAATTGGCAAACTGATCGAAGGCGGCGCTGGCGGGGCTCATCAGCACCACGTCCCCCGGCTCCGCCGCCGCCGCCGCGGCCCGGACAGCCGAGACAAAGTCCCCACAGTCCACAATCTCCGGGGCCCCCGGCGTATATTCGGGGCACGATTCCACCGCCTGTCGAATTTTGTCTCCGGTGGCCCCGCCCAGGAACAGCTTCTTGACCTTCCGGCAGACGGCGGGGCCCAGGGGATCGTAGGGGATATGCTTGTCGTAGCCCCCCGCGATGAGCAGGACCTTCTCCGGGAAGCTGGCCAGCGCCGCCAACGTCCTGGTGGGCGAGGAGGCGATGGAGTCGTTATAGTATCGGACGCCGTCCTTAGTCCGCACCAGCTCGATCCGGTGCTCCACCCCCCGGAAGCGCCGGGCCACCTGCCGTGCCGCCTCGTCGGGGACGTATTCCCCCGCCGCCAGGAGAGCGGCCAGATAATTTTCCACATTGTGCTCCCCGGGAAGGAGAATGTCGGACTTGGCCATCACCGCCCGGTCCGGCCGGCGGAGAACCGCCCCGTCGCACCACGCCCCATTGGCCGGGCCCTTTCTGGAAAAGTACAGCGTCCGGCCCACGCCGGTAAATCCGGCGGTCACTGCATTGTCGGCGTTGAGGATCAGAAGGTCCTCCCGGCTCTGGAAGCGGAAGATGTTCTTCTTGGCCTCCACATACTCCGCCATGTCCTTGTGCACATCCAGATGGTTGGGCGCCAGGTTGGTCACCACGGCGATGTGGGGGCTGTGCTTCATATCCAGCAGCTGGAAGGAGCTGAGCTCCACCACCGCCAGGTCCTCCCGGCCCATCCGGGGGCACTTGTCCAGCAGGGGCGTGCCGATGTTGCCCCCCAGCCAGACCGTTTTCCCCCCGGCCCGCAACATCTCCGCGATGAGGGTGGTGGTGGTGGTCTTCCCGTCGGAGCCGGTGACGCCGATAATGGGGCATGGACAGAGGGTGAAAAACGCCTCCATCTCGCTGGTGACCTCCGCCCCCCGCTCCCGGGCGGCGGCCAGGGCCGGCGTATCCGGGTGCAGCCCCGGGGTACGGAAGATCACCTGCTCCGTCAGGTCCTCCAGATATCCGTCTCCCAGGATCAACCGGCAGCCCTGGGCCTCCAGCGCCAGCACCTCCTGGGAGAGCTTCTCCCGGGAGGTGCGGTCCCGGCCGGTGACGGCGCAGCCATAACGCAGCAGCAGCCGCACCAGGGGCCGATTGCTGACCCCCAGGCCCAGAACGGTGACGGTTTTATTCCGAAGAGCGGTAAAATAGTGGTCAAAAGCCTCCATAGGGCACCTCTCCACGCAGTTTTCTCTATATAGTATAGCCTGCCAAAAAAGATTTTGCAAGACATTTGACAATCTCTTTTGAATGGGTTACAATATCCTGGCGACCGGGTTGGACAGCCGCGGGGGGATGCCGAAAGGCGCCCCGTGAGGAAAGTCCGGGCTCCGCAGGGCAAGGATAACGGGTAACGCCCGCCGGGGGTGACCCCAGGACCAGTGCAACAGAAAGATACCGCCGCGTCCCCCAATCGGGGAAAGGAGAAGCAGCGAACGATAAGGAGCTTGCTTTATATCTTCCAAATGGGGCCCCCGCCGGAACCTAAGTTCCGGTGGGGAAAGGAGGAACAGCGGAGCGAATGAGCTTTGCCGCTTCAGCGGCGAAGCGAATGATACGCAGCTTGTTCCGACGCGGTAAGGGTGAAAAGGCGCGGTAAGAGCGCACCCGGCCCATGGAGACATGGGACCGCTGTAAACTCTATCCGGAGCAACACCGTGTGTGGGACATGAGGCTGGCCCGGCCGTCCCCAAGAGGTGGCTGGATCCCGCCGGCAACGGCGGGACTAGATAGATGGCTGTCAAAACAGAACCCGGCTTACAGACCCGATCGCGTGAGGCGGCCCCAAACGGGACCGCCTCGGTTGCTTTTGGAAATCTTTCGGCCCAAAAGCCCCGAAACGAAGAACCGGCCCTGGCTTGCGCCAGGGCCGGTCGATCATTTGGAATTAGTCGCCCTCGATCTCGGTGACAACACCAGAACCAACGGTACGGCCGCCCTCGCGGATAGCGAAGCGGAGGCCCTTCTCGATGGCGATGGGGGTAATCAGCTCCACATGCATCACCACGTTGTCACCGGGCATGCACATCTCAACGCCCTCGGGCAGGGTGATGATGCCGGTCACGTCGGTGGTACGGAAGTAGAACTGGGGACGGTAGTTGTTGAAGAAGGGAGTGTGACGGCCGCCCTCTTCCTTGGACAGGACGTAGACCTGGCCGGCAAACTTGGTGTGGGGATGGATGGAGTTGGGCTTGGCAAGGACCTGGCCCCGCTCGATGCTCTTCTTGTCGATGCCCCGGAGCAGAGCGCCGATGTTGTCGCCAGCCTCGGCGTAGTCCAGCAGCTTGTGGAACATTTCGATATCGGTGACGACGGAGTTGAGCTTGTCTTCCCGCAGGCCGACGATCTCAACGGGCTCGTTCTTCTTGATCACGCCACGCTCCACACGGCCGGTGGCCACGGTGCCACGGCCGGAGATGGTGAACACGTCTTCCACGGGCATCAGGAAGGGCTGGTCGGCCTTCCGATCGGGGGTGGGGATCCAAGTGTCAACGGCGTCCATCAGCTCCCAGATGCACTTGTACTCGGGGGCGTTGGGGTCGGTGGAGTCGCACACCAGGGCGTTCAGCGCGCTGCCGCGGATAATGGGGGTGTCGTCGCCGGGGAAGCCGTAGAAGTCCAGGGTCTCGCGGACTTCCATCTCCACCAGCTCCAGCAGCTCGTCGTCGTCCACCTGGTCGACCTTGTTCAGGAACACCAGGACGGAGGGCACGTTCACCTGACGGGCCAGCAGCAGATGCTCCTTGGTCTGAGCCATGGGGCCGTCGGAAGCGGCGATGACCAGGATGGCGCCATCCATCTGCGCGGCGCCGGTGATCATGTTCTTGATATAGTCGGCGTGGCCCGGGCAGTCAACGTGGGCATAGTGACGGTTCTTGGTCTCGTACTCCACGTGGGCGGTGTTGATGGTGATACCACGGGCCTTCTCCTCGGGAGCCTTATCGATCTGATCGTAAGCGGTGAACTCGGCGGCGCTGGGGTCCGCCATGTGCAGGACCTTGGTAATGGCCGCGGTCAGGGTGGTCTTGCCGTGGTCAATATGGCCGATGGTGCCGATATTGACATGGGGCTTGGTTCTTTCAAATTTCTGCTTCGCCATTGAAAAATCCTCCTGTGATAGATGAATTAAATAATGAATTGGGGGATGAATGCGGTTCTGCACACATCATACTACAAACCCGGCAGAAACGCAAGTAGAAAATGGAATTTTTACCCGGAAAAAACCGGGACGGGCAGCCTTAGCCGCCGGAACGGGTGCGCACGATCTCCTCGCTCTTGGACTTGGGCAGCTCGGTGTAGTGGCTGGGCTCCATGGTGTACTGGCCCCGGCCCTGGGTCTTGCTCCGCAGATCGGTGGCGTAGCCGAACATCTCCGCCAGGGGCACGTTGGCGTCCACCTGCACGGAGCCGGTCCGGGTGATCTGGCCCAGGATGTTGCCCCGGCGGGCGGTCAGGTCGCCGATGACGGCGCCCATGTAGTCGTCGGGCACCACCACGGAAACCTTCATAATAGGCTCCAGGATGCAGGGATTGGCCTTCCGGCACGCTTCCTTGAAGGCCATGGATCCGGCGATCTTGAAAGCCAGCTCGGAGGAATCCACCTCGTGGAAGGAGCCGTCGTAGAGCGTCACCTTCACGTCCACCACGGGGAAGCCCGCCTGGACGCCGGCCTGCATGGCCCCCTGGATGCCCGCGTCCACCGCGGGAATGAACTCCTTGGGGATGGCGCCGCCGACGATGGCGTTGACGAACTCATAGCCCTTGCCGGGCTCGTTGGGCTCCACATGGATCTTGACGTGGCCGTACTGGCCCTTGCCGCCGGACTGGCGGGCATACTTGGTCTCCTGGTCCACGGCCTTGCGGATGGTCTCCTTGTAGGCCACCTGGGGCTTGCCCACGTTGGCCTCCACCTTGAACTCCCGCAGCAGCCGGTCCACAATGATCTCCAGATGGAGCTCGCCCATGCCGGCAATGATGGTCTGGCCCGTTTCCTCGTCGGTGTAGGTCTTGAAGGTGGGGTCCTCCTCGGCCAATTTAGCCAGGGCAATGCCCATCTTCTCCTGACCGGCCTTGGTCTTGGGCTCGATGGCCACCCGAATGACGGGCTCGGGGAACACCATGGATTCCAGGATAATGGGGTGGGACTCGTCGCAGAAGGTGTCGCCGGTGGTGGTGTTCTTCACGCCTACGGCGGCGGCGATATCGCCGGAGTAGACGGTGGTGATGTCCTCCCGATGATTGGCGTGCATTTGCAGGATCCGGCCCAGCCGCTCCCGGCTGTGCTTGGTGGAGTTGAGAACGGTAGTCCCCTTCTCCAGGGTCCCGGAGTAGACCCGGAAGTAGCACAGCTTCCCCACGTAGGGGTCCGTGGCGATCTTAAACGCCAGGGCGGAGAAGGGCGCGTCGTCGGAGGCGGGACGGAAGTCCTCCTCATCGGTGTCGGGGTTTATGCCCTTGACGCCCTTCTTGTCCAGCGGCGACGGAAGATAATCCACCACCGCGTCCAGCATCTCCTGCACGCCCTTGTTCTTATAGGACGAGCCGCAGGTGACGGGCACCATGGTGTTGTCAATGGTGGCCTTGCGGATGGCGGCCTTGATCTTGTCGATGGGTACCTCGTCGCCGTTCAAGTACATCTCCATGATCTCGTCATCCACCTCGGAGACCGCGTCCATCAGCTTTTCCCGGTACTCCTGGCAGAGCTCCAGCATATTCGCGGGGATCTCTTCCTCCCGCATATCCTTGCCCAGCTCGTCGTAGAACAGGTAGGCCTTCATTTTCAGCAGGTCCACCACGCCCTTGAACTCCTCCTCCTTGCCGATGGGGAGCTGAATGGGGACGGCGTTGCACTTGAGCCGGTCGTGCATCATGTCCAAAACCCGGAAAAAGTCCGCGCCCATGATGTCCATTTTGTTGACATACACCATCCGGGGGACCCGGTATTCGTCGGCCTGCCGCCAGACCGTCTCGGTCTGGGGCTCCACGCCGCCCTTGGCGCACAGCACCGTCACGGAACCGTCCAGGACCCGCAGGGAACGCTCCACCTCCACGGTGAAGTCCACGTGGCCCGGGGTGTCGATGATGTTGATGCGGCAGTGCCGCCAGAAGCAGGTGGTGGCGGCGGAGGTGATGGTGATGCCCCGCTCCTGCTCCTGGGCCATCCAGTCCATGGTGGCGGAGCCGTCGTGAGTCTCACCGATCTTGTAGTTGCGGCCGGTGTAGAACAAAATGCGCTCGGTGGTCGTGGTCTTTCCGGCGTCGATATGGGCCATGATGCCGATGTTGCGGGTGTTTTCCAGGGAATACTGTCTAGGCATTGAAATGCTCCTTTAAATGTTACCAGCGGAAATGGGCGAATGCCTTGTTCGCCTCCGCCATCTTGTGGGTATCCTCCCGCTTCTTTACGGCGGAGCCCGTGTTGTTGGCGGCGTCCATAATTTCGGCGGCGAGCCGCTCCCGCATGGTGTTCTCGCCGCGGCTGCGGCTGTAAGTGGTCAGCCAGCGCAGACCCAGGGTCTGCCGGCGGTCGGGCCGGACCTCAATGGGCACCTGGTAGGTGGCGCCGCCCACCCGGCGGGCCTTCAGCTCCACGGCGGGCATGATGTTTTCCATCGCCTGCTGGAAGACCTCCAGGCCGTTCTTGCCGGTCTTATTCTCAACGATCTCGAAAGCGCCGTAGACCACCTTCTGGGCGACGCCCTTCTTGCCGTCGAGCATGATGCTGTTGATGAGCTTGGTAACCAGAACGGAATTGTAAGTGGGGTCCGGAAGGACCTCTCTTTTGGGAACATTACCTCTTCTGGGCACTTTGCTTCCCTCCTTCATAAATAAAATGATGTCATCGGTACTCGAAAGTGTGCCTTTCGTCGTGCCTGCCAGAGGTCGATCATATCGAAAACCTTCCTGGCAAGGCTTGCCTTGCGGACAGGCGGAAAATTACTTCTTCTTGCCAGCCTTGGGCCGCTTGGCGCCGTACTTGGAGCGGGCTTGCATCCGGCCCTGAACGCCCTGGGTGTCCAGCGTGCCGCGGATGATGTGGTAACGGATACCGGGCAGGTCCTTGACACGGCCGCCACGGATCAGGACCACGGAGTGCTCCTGCAGATTGTGGCCCACGCCGGGGATATAGGCGGAAACTTCCATCCCGTTGGTCAGGCGGACACGGGCGACCTTCCGCAGCGCGGAGTTGGGCTTCCTGGGAGTGGTGGTACGGACGGCGGTACACACGCCGCGCTTCTGGGGGGAGGGCAGGTCGGTGGTCTTGTTCTGAAGGGTGTTCAGACCTCTTTGCAGAGCGGGAGCGGTGGACTTGTAGCTGGCCTGCTGACGGCCGTTACGTACAAGCTGATTAAAAGTAGGCATTATTGATCTCCTTTCTTCCAAAAATCGGCGTTTCCTCCTCTGGAAACAGGGCGCAAAGCCCCTATCCCAAAAAGAGTCCGCACGAAGGATATTATACGCCATATTTTGAAAATGTCAACAAATTTTCCGGAAGAATTTGAGATTTTTCCCGTTTTCCTCCGAATTTTACCCGCCCCGCCGCCGGGCGGGAGGAGATCCGGGTCCGGCGCCGCCCGGCGGGCGCGCCGGCCGGGGAAGGCGGAGCGCTTAAAACGGAAACGCCCCTGACTGTGCGCCGGCGGCGCACAGTCAGGGGCAGATTCTGCTTTTTGCTTCTCCCGGGCAAGGCCGCGGGGGCTTTCAGGAGGCGTTTACTCTTGGATCACGCCTCGGCGTCCTCCGGTTTCTGCTCCGGGGCGGACTCCGGCGCCGGGGCCGGAGGCGGCGCCACCCGCTGGGGCGGGGTCTCCAGAGGCTGATAGTCCCGGTAGGCCATCAGGCCGGAACCGGCGGGGATCAGCTTGCCAATGATGACGTTCTCTTTCAGACCCACCAGATGATCCACCTTGCCCTTGATAGCGGCGTCGGTAAGGACCTTGGTGGTCTCCTGGAAGGAGGCGGCGGAGAGGAAGGAATCGGTGGCCAGGGACGCCTTGGTGATGCCCAGCAGCACCACGGAGGCCTCCGGAAGCCGAAGCTCCGTCTCGCCGGCGTCGATCCGGTCCTGGATGGCCTTCTTGGCGTCCTCAAACTCGAAGGCGTCGATGACGCTGCCCACCAGCAGGCCGCTGTCGCCGGGCTCCTCCACCCGGACCTTCCGCATCATCTGACGGATGATGACCTCGATGTGCTTGTCGTTGATCTCCACGCCCTGTTGACGGTACACCGCCTGCACGGACTGGACCAGGTAGTTCTGCACCGCCTCCACGCCGGAAATGCGCAGCACATCCTGAGGATAGAGGGCGCCGTCGGTGATGGGCTCGCCCTTCTGGACCACATGGCCCTGGGTGACCTTCAGCCCCACGGAATAGGGCACCTGGTAGACCTTTACCTCGCCGTCCTCGGCGGTAACGGTGATGTTCCGCAGGGCGCTGCGGTGGGTCTCGTCGATGGACACGGTGCCGGTGATCTCGGAGATCTGTGCCATCTTCTTGGGACGGCGGGACTCGAACAGCTCCTCCACCCGGGGAAGACCCTGGGTGATGTCGTCGCCGGCCACGCCGCCGGAGTGGAAGGTCCGCATGGTCAGCTGGGTACCGGGTTCGCCGATGGACTGGGCCGCGATGATGCCGACAGCCTCGCCCAGGTCCACCTCCTTGGAGGTGGCCAGGTTCATGCCGTAGCACTTGGCGCAGACGCCGCTGCGGGCCTTGCAGCCCAGCACCGTGCGGATATAGATCTGATTGATGCCGTGGGCCTCGAATTTGGCGGCGTCCTCGGGCATCATCAGCTTGTCCTTGGGATGGAGCAGCTCCCCGGTCTGGGGATCTACCACGTCATCAACGGGATAGCGGCCCCGGATCCGGTTGCCGAAGGTGTCGATCACGTCGCCGTTCTGGACCACCTCGCTGACCCAGATGCCCTGGGTGGTGTGGCAGTCCGGCTCCCGGATGATGACCTCCTGGGACACGTCCACCATCCGGCGGGTCAGGTAGCCGGAGTCGGCGGTCCGCAGAGCGGTATCGGTCAGGCCCTTCCGGGCGCCCCGGGAGGAGATGAAGTATTCCAGAACCGACAGGCCCTCCCGGAAGTTGGCCTTGACGGGGATCTCGATGGTACGGCCGGCGGTGTCCGCCATCAGGCCACGCATACCGGCCAGCTGACGGATCTGGGCCATGGAACCACGGGCGCCGGAGTCGGCCATCATATAGATGGGGTTGAACTCGTCCAGGTTGCCCTGGAGGGCGTTCGTCACGTCGGCGGTGGTCTTCTCCCACTGCTGCACCACCAGGCGGTAGCGCTCGTCGTTGGTGATGAAGCCGTGGCGGTAGTAGTTTTCGATCTCCACCACCTTATTCTCGGCCTCTTTTACCAGGGTGTACTTCTTTTCCGGCACCACCATGTCCGCGATGGACACGGAAATGGCGCCCTTGGTGGAGTATTTATAGCCCAGGGCCTTGATCCGGTCCAGCATCTCCGTGGCGATGGTAAAGCCGTGGCGGCGGATGCACCGGTCAATGATGCTGCCCAGCTGCTTCTTGCCCACCAGGAAGCTGACCTCCAGATCGAACTCCTTGCCGGGAACGCTCCGGTCCACAAAGCCCAGATCCTGGGGGATGGGCTCGTTGTAGATCAGGCGGCCCACGGTGGCGTCGATGATCTTATATGCCATCCGGCCGTCGATCTCCTTGCCATAGCGCACCCGGATGGGGGCGTGGAGGCCCACGTTGCCGGAGGCGTAGGCGGTGATAGCCTCGTCCACGCTGGAGTAGTTGTGGACGGGCCGGAACTTGGCGGGGGCGGTGCCCTCGGCCTGGGCCTTCTTGTTGGCGGCCACAAACTCGTCGGCGTCCACCACCTCGTTCACAGGCAGGCCCGTGTCCCCGGCGTCGGTGACGAAGACCGTCTCCGCGCCCTTCTCCGCCTTGCCCAGGCGGACGTAGGTCAGGTAGTAAGCGCCCAAGATCATATCCTGGGTGGGGACGGTGACGGGCTTGCCGTCCTGAGGACGGAGCAGGTTGTTGGCAGAGAGCATCAGCATTCTGGCCTCGGCCTGGGCCTCGGCGGACAGGGGCACATGGATGGCCATCTGGTCGCCGTCAAAGTCGGCGTTGAAGGCGGTGCAGCACAGGGGATGGAGCTTCAGCGCCCGGCCCTCCACCAGAATAGGCTCAAAGGCCTGGATGCCCAGCCGGTGCAGAGTCGGCGCCCGGTTCAGCATCACGGGGCGGTCCTTGATGATCTCGTCCAGGGCATCCCAAACCTCGGTCTTGCCCTTGTCGATCATTTTCTTGGCGGACTTGATGTTGTTGGCCAGCCCGTCGGACACCAGCTTCTTCATGACGAAGGGGCGGAACAGCTCCAGGGCCATCTCCTTGGGCACGCCGCACTGGTAGAGCTTCAGCTCCGGGCCTACCACGATGACGCTCCGGCCAGAGTAGTCCACCCGCTTGCCCAGCAGGTTCTGGCGGAACCGGCCCTGCTTGCCCTTAAGCATATCGGACAGGCTCTTGAGGGCCCGGTTGTTGGCGCCGGTGACGGCCCGGCCCCGGCGGCCGTTGTCGATCAGGGCGTCCACCGCCTCCTGGAGCATCCGCTTCTCGTTGCGGATGATGATGTCCGGGGCGTGGAGCTGCATCAGCCGCTTCAGCCGGTTGTTCCGGTTGATCACCCGGCGGTACAGGTCGTTTAAGTCGGAGGTGGCGAACCGGCCGCCGTCCAGCTGGATCATGGGCCGGATATCCGGCGGGATCACGGGCAGCACGTCCATGATCATCCAGCTGGGCTTGTTGCCGGACTCCCGGAAGGCCTCCACGCTCTCCAAGCGCTTGACCAGCCGCAGCTTTTTCTGGGAGGAGGCGGTTTTCAGCTCGGCGCGGAGCTGCTCGGAGAGCTGATCCAGGTCGATCTGCTCCAGCAGCTTCTTGACGGCCTCGGCGCCCATGCCGGCCTGGAAATCGTCCTCGTACTTTTCCCGCATATCCCGGTACTCCTTGTCGGAAAGCACCTGGTTCAGCATCAGGGGGGTATCCCCGGGATCGGTGACGATATAGGCGGCAAAATAAAGGACCTTTTCCAGCACCTTCGGGGAAATGTCCAGAATCAGCCCCATCCGGGAGGGGATCCCCTTGAAATACCAGATGTGGCTGCAGGGAGCGGCCAGCTCGATGTGGCCCATCCGCTCCCGGCGGACCTTGGCCCGGGTGACCTCCACGCCGCAGCGGTCGCAGATCTTGCCCTTGAATTTGACCTTCTTATATTTTCCGCAGTGGCACTCCCAGTCCTTGGTGGGTCCGAAGATCCGCTCGCAGTAAAGGCCGTCCCGCTCGGGCTTGAGGGTGCGGTAATTGATGGTCTCCGGCTTCTTGACCTCGCCGTAGGACCATGACCGGATCATCTCCGGGGAAGCAATGCCGATCTTAATGGCATCAAAGGTGGCTTCTGCCATTCATCACGCCTCCTTAGTCTTCGTTGTTGTCCGTATACGCTTCGGAATCATCCAGGTTGTCCAGCTCGTCTCCGAACACGTCCATAATATCCTCCGGGCCGTCCTCGTCGATGTTGAAGCCGGAATCCAGCACCTCGTCGGTGTCCACCACCAGCTCGCTGCGGCTGTCGGCAAAGGCGATGTCGTCATCGTCCTCGTCATCCTTCAACTCGATCTCGTTGCCGTTTTCATCCAGCACCCGCACGTCCAGGCACAGGGCCTGCAGCTCCTTGACCAGGACCTTGAAGGACTCGGGCACGCCGGGGGTGGGGATGTTGTGGCCCTTGACGATGGCCTCGTAGGTCTTGACCCGGCCGGTCACATCGTCGGACTTGACGGTGAGGATCTCCTGGAGGGTATAGGCCGCGCCGTAGGCCTCCAGAGCCCAGACCTCCATTTCGCCGAACCGCTGGCCGCCGAACTGGGCCTTGCCGCCCAGCGGCTGCTGGGTGACCAGGGCATAGGGGCCGGTGGAGCGGGCGTGGATCTTGTCGTCCACCAGGTGATGGAGCTTCAGATAGTAGGGGTAGCCCACCGTTACCAGATTGTCAAAGGGCTCGCCGGTGCGGCCGTCATAGAGCACGGTCTTGCCGTCCTCCCGCAGGCCCGCCAGCTTCAGAGTCTCGCGAATGTCCTTCTCGTTGGCGCCGTCAAAGACGGGGGTGGAGACCTTCCAGCCCAGAGCCTTGGCGGCATAGCCCAGGTGGACCTCCAGCACCTGCCCGATGTTCATACGGGAAGGCACGCCCAGGGGGTTCAGCACGATATCCAGGGGGGTGCCGTCGGGCAGGAAGGGCATATCCTCCTCCGGCAGGACCCGGGAGACCACGCCCTTGTTGCCGTGGCGGCCGGCCATCTTATCGCCCACGGAGATCTTCCGCTTCTGGGCGATGTAGACCCGGACGGACTTGGTGACGCCGGGGGCCAGCTCGTCGCTGTTCTCCTTGGTGAACACCTTCACGTCCACCACAATACCGCTTTCTCCGTGGGGGACCTTCAAGGAGGTATCCCGGACCTCCCGGGCCTTCTCGCCGAAGATGGCCCGGAGCAGCCGTTCCTCGGGGGTCAACTCCGTCTCGCCCTTGGGGGTGACCTTGCCCACCAGGTAGTCGCCGGACCGGACCTCCGCGCCGATGCGGATGATGCCGTCCTCGTCCAGGTCCTTCAGCACATCCTCGCCTACATTGGGGATGTCCCGGGTAATCTCCTCGGGGCCCAGCTTGGTGTCCCGGGCCTCGGTCTCATGCTCTTCAATGTGGATGGAGGTGAACACATCCTCCTTCACCAGCCGCTCGTTGAGCAGAATGGCGTCCTCGTAGTTGTAGCCCTCCCAGGTGACGAAGCCGATGAGCACATTCTTGCCCAGGGCGATCTCGCCCTGAGAGCAGGCGGGGCCGTCGGCAATGATCTGGTCCTTTTCCACCCGCTCCCCGGCCTCTACGATGGGCCGCTGGTTAATGCAGGTGCCGGCGTTGCTCCGGGCGAATTTGGTCAAATGGTAGGTCTGCACGTCCCCGGAGTCATAGCGCACGGTGATGTCCGTGGCGCAGACGGCGGTAACCACGCCATCTCCCTCGGCCTTGACGCAGACCTCGGAGTCCACAGCGGAGCGATGCTCCACGCCGGTGGCCACCAGCGGGGCCTCCGTCACCAGCAGAGGCACGGCCTGCCGCTGCATGTTGGCGCCCATCAGGGCCCGGTTGGCGTCGTCGTTCTGCAGGAAGGGGATGAAGGCCGTGGCCACGGAGACCATCATCTTGGGGGACACGTCGATATAGTCGATCATGTTCCGGTCCACCTCGATGATCTCGTTGCGGTGGCGGCAGGAAATACGGCGGTTGGCGAGGCAGCCGTTTTCGTCCAGGGGCTCGTTGGCCTGGCCGATGTAGTAGTCGTCCTCCACGTCGGCGGTCATATACTCCACCTGGTCGGTGACAAAGCCGGTGGCCTTGTCCACCTTCCGGTAGGGGGCCTCCACGAAGCCGTACTCATTGATCTTGGCGTAGGTGGCCAGGTAGTTGATCAGGCCGATGTTGGGACCTTCGGGAGTCTCGATGGGGCACATCCGGCCATAGTGGGTGTAGTGAACGTCCCGCACATCGAAGGACGCCCGCTCCCGGCTCAGACCGCCGGGGCCCAGGGCGGAAAGACGCCGCTTGTGGGTCAGCTCGGCCAGGGGATTGTTCTGGTCCATGAACTGAGACAACGGGGAGGAGCCGAAAAACTCCTTGATCACCGCCGTCACGGGGCGGATGTTGATCAGGCTCTGGGGGGTGACGGCGTCCAGATCCTGGACGGTCATCCGCTCCCGGATCACCCGGTCCAGTCGGGAGAAGCCGATGCGGAACTGATTTTGCAGCAGCTCGCCCACGCAGCGCAGCCGCCGGTTGCCCAGGTGGTCGATGTCGTCAGGCACGCCCAGGCCCTCCGCCACGCAGTTAAGGTAGTTGATGGAGGCCATGATGTCGTCGGTGATAATGTGGTTCGGCACCAGCTCCGTCAGCCGGTCGGAAATGGCCTCCTCCCAGCCGTCGTCGGGCACAGACTCCAGCATCTCCTTGAGGACGCAGAAGCGCACCTTTTCCTTCACCCCGTAGTCTCTGGGGTTGAAGGGAACGAACTTGGACATATCCACCATGCCGTTGGAGAACACCTTCACCTGGTGGTCCCCCACCTTGACAACGGCCTCGTTCACGCCCTTGTCCGACAGCTCGTGGGCCCGGGCCCGGGTGATGATCTCCCCGGGCATCACCAGGATCTCGCCGGTCATGGGATCGGCGATGGGCTCCGTGGCCTCCTGGCCCGCCAGGCGGGCCCAGATATCCAGCTTCTTGTTGAATTTATACCGGCCCACCCGGCTGACATCGTACCGGTGGGGGTCAAACAGCAGTCCCTCCAGATGGGCGATGGCGGTCTCCACGGTGGGCGGCTCGCCGGGCCGGAGCCGCCGGTAGATCTCCAGCAGGCTGTCCTCCCGGTTCTTGCAGGGATCCTTCTCCATGGTGGCCCTGATACGGACGTCGTCGCCGAACAGCTCCTTGATCTGCTCGTCGGTCTCCACCCCCAGGGCCCGGATCAGGCTGGTGATGGGCAGCTTCCGGTTCTTATCGATCCGCACCCAGAGAATATCGGCGTTGTCCGTCTCGTATTCCAGCCAGGCGCCCCGGTAGGGAATGACGGTGGCGGTGTAGGTGTGCTGATCGGCCTTGTCCACCTCGTGGCCGTAGTACATGCCGGGAGAACGGACGATCTGGGAGATGATGGCCCGCTCCGCCCCGTTGATGACGAAGGTGCCGCCGTTGGTCATAATGGGGAAGTCCCCCATGAAGATCTCCTGCTCCTTGATCTCGTCGGTCTCGGTGTTGCGCAGGCGCACCCGGACCTTGATGGGCCGGGCGTAGGTCGCGTCCCGCTCCTTGCATTCCTCGATGGTGTACTTGGGCTTTTCGTCCATGGAGTAGTCCAAAAAGCTCAGTTCCAGTTTCCCGGAAAAGTCGGTGATCACGCCCACATCCCGGAATACCTCCCGGAGTCCCTCGTCCAGGAACCACTGATAGGAGTCCTTCTGAATTTTGAGCATGTTGGGCATTTCCAGGATCTCTTTGTACTTCGCGTAGCTTTTCCGCAAGGTCTTGCCGAACATTTCGTCTTTGACCAATGCCATGGAAAACATCACTGCCTTTCTTTCGGCGGAGCGCCGGAATCTGTTCGTTGATACGCCTGGTGCGGTTGTCATTTTGTTGAAAACGGGCTTGACTTTGCCCCCGGACTGTGGTATAATATATAGATGTGGGGATTCTGAAAAATAGCCGCACTCCCACAGTATGGAGAACCATTTTATCACAGGGGAAGCGGTTTGTCAATCTTTTTTCCGGGCCTGGCCCGGATTTTTTTGCCTCCGGGGGATTTCCGGAGGGTTTCTTTACACTTTTTTCTTGCATATTCTGTCAACTTGGCGTATAATTTAAGAGAATACCATGAAAAGAAACGAGGGATTCTCATGGACCCTGACCGCGACGCGCTTTTCTCCCAGGAGGAGCGCAGCACTGACGATATTTTAACGGAGATCGACCGCCTTCTGGCGGGGATCGACGGTGCCCCCGAGGCGGAAGGGGACGATTCGGCCTTCGATTTTTGGGAGGAGGAAACCCCCGCCGCTTTTGAAAAGCGGCCGCCTGCCGACCAGGCGGAGCCCGAAGCCCCGGCGCCTGTCGATCCGTTGGACGACACCCTGCTGTCCCTTCTGGGGATGGAGCCGGGCGCCGCGGAAGCCCCGGAGCCCGAGGAGCCCGACGCCGGGGCGGAGATGCTGGACCCGGAGGAGCAGCCTGCCCCGGAGGAACCGGCGCCGGAGGAACCCGCGCCGGACGTCCCCTCCCCCATGCCGGAACCTGCGGAGGAGCCGGAGAGTCCACCCCAGCTGTTCCCCGAGGCCGAGGAAGAAGCGCCCACTGAGCCCTCCGCTCCAGCGTCCCGGGAGCACCCGCAGGAAACCAAGAAGCCGCCTGCGTCCCGGAAGAAGGATGCGGAAGCCGCTCCTTCCCAGGCCCAGCGGGCCACGGTCGCCGGCGCTCCCCGGCAGCGGAAAAAGCGGAAAAAATTTCTCAACCGCTGGTATCTTTTGCTGGCGGTCTGGCTGGCGGGCTTTTTCCCGGAGCTGGTGCTTCATATCGCCACCGCCACCGGCCCGAAGACGCTGTACAACCCCGGGCTGGTGATGCCCCTGCTCTTTTCCGGCGTCCCGGCCCTGCTCCTGTTCGCGCTGACGCTGGTGATCCCCAGCAGAAGGGCCAATCACATCCTGCTCACGGTGTACAGCTCTCTGGTGCTGGTGTTCTGCGCCTCCCAGCTGGTTTACTCCCGGATCTTCAACAACAGCTTTTACTCCGCCTACTCCTTCTTAAACGGCGGGCAGGTATTTGAGGGCCAGTTCAACGCCACCATTTTCAGCGAGATCGGGAAGGCCCTGCCCCTGATCCTCCTGATGGCGGTCCCGGTTTTGCTGCTGGCGTTTCTCGCGCCCAGGTTCTTCTCCTTCAAGCCCTTGAAAAAGCGCCGGTTCGCCCTGCTGCCCGCGGTATTGGCGGTGGTCTTGCAGCTGCTGGCGGTGGCGATCCTGCCGGTCTTCGGCACCGGGGATCACAGCGCCTACGATCTGTACCACAACAGCACCGACCCCTATGCCAGCGTCAACATGCTGGGCGCCGTCACCTCCCTGCGGGTGGATCTGACCCGGCTGCTGACCCACTACACGCCCAAGGGCAGCATCCATCTGGACGATCCGACGCCTTCCGGCACAGGCGGCGCCAATGCCTCCGTCCCCATGGGCACCGCCTCGGCCAACCCTGTCCAAACCACCGGCGCCGCCTCCCAGCAGACCGGTCTTAACGTGCTGGACTTCGATTTTAACTCCATGGCCAGCCGGATCATGGACGAGGATCTGCGGGATATGTACCTGTTCTTCGCCCAGCGGACCCCCAGCAGCAAAAACGACCACACCGGCATGTTCAAGGGGTGCAACCTGATCCTCATCTGCGCCGAGGCCTTCGACGAGCTGGCCCTCAGCCCCACCCGGACCCCCACTTTATATAAGCTCATGCACGAGGGGATCTACTTCTCCAATTACTACGTCTCCGACTGGGGCACCTCCACCACCGACGGTGAGTACGCCTTCCTCACCGGCACCGTCCCCGAGGCCGGCGCCTGGAGCTTTGAGCGCTCCGCCAAGTACGGTAACGCCATGCCCCTGACCATGTCCCGGCAGCTGCTCAAGGAGGGCTACAACGCCTACGCCTTCCACGGCCATGACTACGACTATTACAGCCGGAACGAATATCTGGAAAACCTGGGCTTTGTGTACAAGGCCCACGGCCAGGGACTGGACGTGGTATACTCCTGGCCTGAGTCGGATATTGAGGTGATCGACAAGACCACAGGAGATTATGTAAACAACGAGCCCTTCGTCACCTATTATATGACCATCTCCGGCCACCGGGAGTTCAATTTCTCCGACAACTATATCTGCTACAAGAATAAGGATCTGGTAGCGGACGAGCCTTACAGCTCCAACGTCCGGGCGTACCTGGCCTGCCAGCTGGAGCTGGAAAAGAGCATGGAGCTGCTACTTCAGCGGCTGGAGGAGGCCGGAGTCCTGGAAAACACCGTCATCGTCCTCACCGCCGACCACTATCCCAACGGTCTGACGGACGAGGAGATGTCCGAGCTGGCGGGCCATGAGATCAGCGACAACTTTGGCCGGTTCCGCAACGGCGCGTTCATTTACAAGGCCGGCATGACCCCCGAGATCGTGGACGCTCCCTCCAGCCACCTGGATCTGCTGCCCACCTTGAGCAATCTCTTCGGTCTGGACTTCGACTCCCGGCTCTATATGGGCAGGGATGTGTTCTCCGACGCGGAGCCCTTCGTCATGTTCCGGGACCGGAGCTGGATCACCGATCTGGCCTGCTACAATTCCAACACCGGCGAGGTGACGAATTACACCGACACCCCGGTGAGCGAGGAGTATATCCGGCAGAAGCACAATGACCTGTCCAACCGGTTCACCGTGTCCACCTGGATTTTGGAAAACGATTTCTGGCGGCAGCTGTTCGGAGACGAATAACTGGGGCTTTTTCCGCGAATTATCTGGTTTTCTGGTTTTTCCCGGCGATAAGGAACGGACCATCGGGCAACCTATCCTCAAAAGGAGAGGTTGCCCGATGTTTTTTCAAAGAATCGTTTTGAGTCTGGCGGTCGCCCTGGGGCTGTGCGGCATCTGCTGCCCCCGGGAGCCGGACCGGTCTTCTCCCCAGGTCGTCCGCGTCAGCGTGGAATCCAGCCTGGACGGGGCCTTCCTTCACCGGGAGTATACGGAAAGCCCCAAAATGGAGGCGGTCCTTAACTATCTGCGGGCCATTCAGATCCTTCCGCCCCCCATGGACGCCGGGGGACCGCCGACGGGCGCGTGCCGGTTCACCCTGACACTCTCCAACGGGGAGCAGCGGGTGTATTTTCAGCGCTCCAACCGCTACCTGCGGAAGGACGGCGGTCCCTGGCAAACGGTAGATCCCTCCCCCGCCCCCGATCTGCGGACCCTGCTGGAGCAGACCCCCAGCGACGGATAAGCGGCAAGAAGCGGAAGCGCGGCGCCGCTTCCGCTTCTTTTTGGCGGCCCCATGCCGGGGCCGCCGCCGATTTTCGGGAAAATCCGCTCCGTCATTCCGGGAGCGGGTTTTCCATGGATGAACCGAAAAGCATAAAATAGGTGATGGCCAGCAGGTCGGCGCAGCCGCCGGGGGAGAGATTCCGGTGGATCATGGCCCGATCCAGCTCCTCCAGGGCGGTCCGGTCCGGGATGGGGCCGGAAATTTGGGACGCCTGAGCCGCCGCCCAGGCCTGGCCCGCCGCCCCGCCCCGGGCAAAGAGATTGGTATCCTCCACCCGGGCCATCAGGGCGCACAGGGCCGCCAGGCCCGCCTGCTCCAGATCCCCGCCGGCGGCCAGAGCCGCCTCCATGGCGGGCAGGCCGATCTTCCGGACGGAGGGCAGGCCCGCAGCCAGCTCCCCCCGGATCCCACGGCAGCCAGACGCGCAGCTTCGGCAACGGCGAGCTGAGC
>CANQXH010000008.1 GCA_947627745.1 uncultured Oscillospiraceae bacterium | reverse complement strand
CGGGCCAGGGCCCGCAGGCTCTCCGGCACCCGGTCCGTCAGCTCCACGTCGATCACGCCGCTGTCCATGCCCCACCAGTAGTTCAGGGCCTCGGGGGCACCCTTCTTCTGAGGCCAGGTCCCAGCCAGAATGCTGCGCACCACGTTCTCATACAGCTTCCCCCAAAGCCAGCAGGGAGAAGCAAGGGGCACCAGGGCGCCGCCGGCCTCCGCCATGAAGGTGCCGTACTGGCCGTATTCCAGATACTGCTGGTCCTTCACGGGAATGTCCCGGTTGGAGATTACCCGCACCCCCCGCTCCAGAAGCCGCGCGGTGGCGTCCCCGGGCAGGCAGGACCATTCCAGGATGATCTTTGCCCGGGGATTGGTCATCTGGGCCCCCAGGGCAAAGGCGTTGATAGAGGCGGGCACCCCCAAAATGGGATAGGAGCCCACATAGCCCACCAGATCGTTCCCCGCCAGGGCCCCGGCAATGGCGCCGGTGATAAACTTTCCCTCGAAAATCCGGCAGTAGTAGCTGCGGACACTGGAAAGGGGCGAATCCGCCGAGCAGTTCAGAAAGTGGATCTTCGGATATTTCACGGCGGCTTTCAGGGTGGGCCGGAGCAGCTGGGGTGTGGTGGTGAATACCACCTCGGCCCCCTCGCCGGCGGCCTGGTCCAGCAGCGCCTCCGCCTGTTCAGGCGAGTCGGCGTAAAAATAGCTGCGGACCGTGACCTTCTCCTTCAGCGTCTCCTCCAAATAGGCCCGGCCCCGGTCATGGCCCCGGGTCCAGGTGCTGGTTACCGGGTCCCGCTGGTGGACGAAAGCCACGTTCAGGTGTTCCCCCGTGATCAGCTTCCCCAGCAGGCTCTTGCTGCCCCCTGCGGGGGCGTCGGTGCGGACCTTCACGGGATTCTCCTCCGCACCGGCCACCACGTCGGGCCAAAGGCCGGAGAGGGTCTTTTTCAGCTCCTTGCCGGTCATCTGGCCCAAGGCTTTAAAGGGATAGAGCTGGAGCCAGAGCAGCAGCGCCTCCTCCGGTCTCGCGCCGTTCTTGCCGCCGCCCAGGGCATCGAAAGCCTCCCGGAAATAGTGGAAATAGGCCGACACATTCCGCCGCTCCTCAGGCTGCCAGGGCTCTCCGGGAGCCTTCCCCAGGAAGGACAGGAGCTTGGCATAGTCCCCCGGCCGGCGAAACTGGAAATCGTAGAGTTTGGAATCCTTGTAAAATTCCAGAAATTCCTGATAGGCCTTGAGCTGGGGAGTGTTGAAGCTCCTGGGCAGCATCCGGCGGACGGTGCTGGAAATTTTGACTGCCCCGGAGGACTTGAGAACGCTGAGGCGCTTGTTCCCCTCCTGGACGTAAAAATCTCCTAAGTACTCATAACACAAGATAGGGTCCCGGATGCCCTCGTCGCTCATCTGGGCCTTGCACAGGCTCATCCACTTCCCGGCAAACTCGCTGTCCGGGTCCAGCAGGGGGTAAAATCCGGCGCTAAAGGCTGAAATCCGCCCGGCGGTCTTTACGCCCACAATCCGGTCCACCGGAATGTCCTGGGCCGGCAGCTCCTGGACGGTCAGCTGACCCTCCGGGAGAATGGCGTCCAGCACCTTGGGATAGGGATCCAGGCCGGCGGCGGTCAGCTCCCGAAATTCCTTCTGGCCCAGGCGCAGGGCGGCCAAATACTCGTCTTTCACATTTTCCAGATACATAGCCTTCTCCTAAGGGTGGTAAAGCTTCAGCGTCCCCCGGATCGCCGGGAGGCGCTGGTATATTCAGATTTCCTGACGGCCATTCAGGGCCCGGGAAAGGGTCACGTCGTCGGCGTATTCCAGCTGGCTTCCGGCAGGCACGCCGTAGGCCAGGCGGGTGACCTTGACCTCCAGGGGCCGGAGCAGCCGGGAGATGTACATTGCGGTGGCCTCCCCCTCGGTATCCGGGTTGGTGGCCATAATGACCTCCCGTACTTTGCCGGTGGCCACCCGGTTTAGCAGCTCCTTGATCCGGATATCCTCCTGGGTCACATGGTTCAGCGGCGAGATTACGCCGTGAAGGACGTGGTAGACGCCGTCGTACTCCCGGGCCCGCTCCATAGCGATCACGTCCCGGGGCTCCGCTACCACGCAGATGGTGCCGTGGTCCCGGGTATCGTCGTCACAGATGGGACAAATCTCCCGATCCGTCAGATTTTGACACACCGGACAGGTGTGGATCTCCTCCTTGGCCGCCAAAATGGCATCCGCCAGAGCTTGGGCATCCTCCATGGGCAGGCTCAGCACATGAAACGCCAGGCGCTGGGCGGTCTTGCCCCCGATCCCAGGCAGCCGGGCAAACTGATCCGCCAGTTCCTGAAGCGCAGCGGGAAAATACTGCATGGCGCCTCCTTAGAACAGACCGCCCAGGTTCAATCCGCCGGTGAGGCGGGACATGGAATTGGCGGAGTCCGCCTCCGCCGCCCGGAAGGCCTCGTTCACCGCGGCGATGATCATATCCTGGAGCATCTCCACATCGTCGGGGTCCACCGCCTCGGGCTTGATCTCCAGGCCCAGCAGCTGATGCTTGCCGCTGACCGTGGCGGTGACCATGCCGCCGCCGGAGGTGGCGGAATAGGTCTTGTTTTCCAGCTCCTCCTGGATACGCAGCATCTCCTGCTGCATTTTTTGGGCCTGCTTCATCATCGCGGCCTGATTCATGCCGCCGGGCATTCCCCGAAATCCGCCTTTTGCCATGATAACAACTCCTATTCTTTATTCTTGAATATGCACGATCTCCGTGTGATCCCGCCCAAACCGGAGCAGACGCTCCATGGGGCCGTTCTGGGCGGGCTTGGCCAGCTGATCCACCGCGATGGTCTCCACCCGGCGGCCCAGAATGGCGCCGGCCTTCTGGCTGACCAGGCTCAGGATCTCGGGCTTGTTCACCAGCTCGTAGGTGAAGGTGTTGGCACACCGCAGGACAACTTTCCCCTTTTCCACGGCGCCCTGTACCGGCGCGTTGGCGGTGGCGGCAAAGAAGCCGGACACCGGCGGGGACAGGGCTTTCCGCACCGAGGCCGCCACTTCTGTCCAGAAGCCCAGGGGAACCTCCTCCGCGGGAAAAGCGGGTTCGTCCGGCCCGGACTTTTCCGGTGCGGAGGACTTCGCCGGTTCCACGGAAGGGCTCTTTTGGGCAGCGGGGACCGCCTGCTTGGCAGTTTGGGGGGCGGGCTGGGGAAAGTCCCCGGTGGAAAGCCGCTCCTCCAATCTGGACAGCCGGGCGTTTAGGGCCTGGGCGTCCAGGGACAGCTCCGGCTGGCACAGCTTCAAAATACAAAGCTCCACGTCCATCCGGCGGCTGGCGCTGCGGACAAAGCCGGCGGCGCAGGACTGCACCTCCTCCAAGATCCGCATCAGCTCGCCGGCGGTGAACCGCTTTTCCAGGGCCAGGGCGTCCCGGTCGTCGGCGACGCCGGAGAGCATGGGAAGGCCCGCGTTTCCGGCGGTTTTCAGCACCAGCAGGTCCCGGGTCAGGCAGGCCAGCTCGTCCAGCATGGCCCCCAGATCCTTGCCCTCGGCATAGAACCGACTGTAAAGGGCCAGCGCCCCCTTGGCGTCCCGCTGGGCGATCCGGTCCATAAGGCCGGCGCAGTCCTGAATCCCGGCGATGCCCAGGCAGTCATAGACCCGCTGGGCGTCCAACTCCCCGGTTGTGGCGGAGGCGCACTGATCCAGCAGGCTCAAGGCGTCCCGCATCCCGCCGTCGGCCAGACGGGCCAGCACCCGGGCGGCGGAATCGTCCAGATCGATGTTTTCCTGATAGGCCACATATTGAAGCCGGGCGGCAATTTCCTCCGCCCCGATGCGCCGGAAGGAAAACCGCTGACACCGGGACAGAATGGTGGCGGGGACCTTGTGCAGCTCTGTGGTGGCGAGAATGAACAGCAGGTGCTTGGGCGGCTCCTCCAGGATCTTCAGCAGCGCGTTGAAGGCGGAAATGGAGAGCATATGCACCTCGTCGATAATGTATACCCGCATCTTTACCTGGGAGGGGGTGTAGACCGCGTCCTCCCGCAGGTCCCGGACATTGTCCACACCGTTGTTGGAGGCGGCGTCGATCTCCAGCACGTCCATGCAGGACCCTTCGTCAATGGCCTTACAGGCGGCGCAGCGGTTACAGGGATTGCCGTCCTGGGGGTCCAGGCAGTTGACCGCCTTGGCTAGGATCTTGGCGCTGCTGGTTTTGCCCGTGCCCCGGGAGCCGGTAAACAGGTAGGCATGGCCCACCCGGCCGGCGGCGATTTGATTTTTTAAAGTCTGTGTGACCGCCCGCTGACCCACCACGTCGTCAAAGGTCTGGGGCCGGTATTTCCGATAAAGCGCCTGGTACATGTCCACCCCCCCATCTTAGCACAGACCGGTTCCCAGCAAGATCGCACACCCGCATTTGAACCAGCCGAACACCCGGTATGCGGGCAGCCAACTCAGAAACGGTTGCCCCACGGCACACGAGAAGATCCGCTTAATGCTGCTTGGTTCCCCACCTGACATGGTTCACGGGATCTCGTTGCGCAGGACCGGTTCATCAGCGCCGCTTACCCGCGCCTGACGGCACTCGGACAAGCCCTGGTGCGGGAATTCATCCCTGCTTTAGCGGATTGCAGGCAACAGGGCACCGCTATCTCCCCGACTAGTGCGACCTTGCTGCGAACCGGTCTTCGCGCAAGGGTCATATCATGATTTAAAGAAATCAGCCCAGCTTGGAATCGATAAAGTCCGCCAGCTCCTGGAAGGTGGCGATCTTCTGATCCTCCAGATCCAGCTCCACGCCCAGCTCGCTCTCCAGGTCCATGATCATCTCCACCACATCCAGGGAGTCGATGCCCAGGCTTTCAAAAGTGCTGTCCGGCTGGATCTGCTCGGGATCCAGCTCCAACTGCCGCACCGCGTAATTGACCAATTTTTCGTACATTCGTGTTTCCTCCTAAGCTCGTGGTACCTGGACGTATTTTAGTACAAATACAGCCGTTTGTCAACGGTTGTTTTTCGCCCCGCCGGCAGCCGTTCCGGCGGCAAAACCGGTGGCCCAGGCGATCTGCAGATTGAAGCCGCCGGTATAGGCGTCGCAGTCGATGATCTCCCCGGCAAAATAGAGGCCCGGGACCTTCTTGGAGCTCATGGTCCTGGGGTCGATCTCCGAAACCGCCACGCCACCTGAGGTGACGATGGCCTCCTCCACCGGACGGCGGCCCCGAATCTCCACGGGAAACGCCTTCAGAAGCCGGCCCAGAGCCTGCCGGTTGGGGCGAGTCAGGGCATTGGCGCTGAGCTCCGGAGACAAGTCCAACCGGGAGAGGACCACAGGGATCATGGAACGGGGCAGCAGGGACGACAGCACATGGGCCATGGCCCGATTGGGGTACTGGCCCAGCTCCCGCAGCAGCCGGGCGTCCAGCTTCTCCGGGGTCAGGGCGGGCTTTAAGTCGATGGTGACGGTTCCCCGGCCCGTCAGATGAGCGCTGGCGCTTAAGATAATGGGCCCGGACAGGCCAAAGTGGGTAAAAAGCAGCTCCCCAAAATCCTGGTATAGCAGCTTCCCCTTTTCATCCGTCAGCCGGATCGCCACGTTTTTCAGGGACAGGCCCCGCATTTTTCCGCAGTCCGCCCCCTCCGCCTCCAGGGGAACCAGACTCCCCTGCCCCGGCACGATTTTGTGCCCCAGGGCGGCGGCAAGGGCGTAGCCGTCCCCGGTGGAGCCGGTGGCGGGATAGGACAGTCCGCCGGTGGCCAGGATTACCCACTTGGCGGGAATCCGTTCCGTTTCCGTCTCCACGCCGGTGATCCGGCCATCCTGTGTCAGCAGCCGAAGGACCCGGCCGGAGCGGATCGCGACCCTTTCCCGGGCCAGGACCTGCTCCAAGCATGCCAGCACGCTTTGAGACCGGTCGGAAACGGGAAACACCCGATTGCCCCGCTCGGTTTTCACCGGGCAGCCGTTTTCCTCAAAAAAGGCCATCACCCGTTCCGGCGGACAGGCGGCCAGGGCGCTGTAAAGAAATCGGGGGTTCCGGGGGATGTTTTGAAGCGCTTCCTCCACACCGCAGTGGTTCGTCAGATTGCAGCGGCCCTTGCCGGTGATCAGCAGTTTCCGGCCCAGGCGGCCGTTCCGCTCCAGGAGCAGGACCCTGCTCCCCTGCCGGGCCGCCGCGATGGCCGCGAACATCCCCGCCGGACCGCCGCCCACCACAATGCCGTCAGGTGGAGCGGTCAGCGTGGTTTTCGTAGACATGGTACTCCTCCCAGATATGCTCCAGCCGGTCGAAGGTCTTGGCCAGCTCCCCCTCCCGCCGGGCCGCCAGGGCCACGATCAGGGCGTTGATGACGCTCAAAGGGGCGACCAGCGTATCCACCAGGGAGAGCATATCGCTTTTGGCCAGGAGAACATAGTCGCAGTTCTGCCCCAGGGGGGACAGGCTGCTGTCCGTCAGGCCGATGACCGTGGCGCCTGTGGAGCGGCAGTAGGCCGCGCCCTTGGCGGTGGAGGAGGAATACCGGGGAAAGCTCAGGGCGATCACAACGTCTTGCTCCGTCACGCCGGCGATCCGCTCGAACATCTCACTGGAGCCGGTGGTGATGATATGCACGTTCTGGAACATGTAATTGAGGTAATATCCCAGAAAATCCGCCAGGGCTCCGGCGGAGCGGACCCCCAGAATGTAAACCCGTTTAGCCCGCAGGATGGACTCCACCGCAGCGTTGAAATCCGGCCGGGAGAGCAGCTCCTCGGTCTGGCGGAGCTTGTCCATATCCGATTGCAGCACCAGGGAAACCACATCCTGGTCCGCGATCCGGTGGCTGGCCACCTCGATCCGCTGCACCGAGGTCAGCCGGTTGAGGACCATCTCCTGAATGGCCTTCTGCATGGCGGGATATCCGTCGAAGCCCAGCTCCACAGCAAAGCGTACCACCGTGGATTCCGATACCCCCACGGTCTTGCCCAGCCGGTTGGCGGTCATAAAGGCGGCCTTGTCGTAGGATTCCAGGATGAACCGGGCAATGCTGCGCTGGCCCTTGGAAAACTGAGAAAACCGCTTTTCCAGCACCGTGAGTATGTCCATTGCTATCCCTCCTGTTGTGTTTCTGTAAGCAGGGCGGCGATCTCCGCCGGGGTCAGGTAGCGCCACCGGCCCTCCGGCAGACCCCCCAGGGTCAGGCTCCCCTCCCGTTCCCGGCGCAGCCGGGTCACGGTGAGCCCCGCCAGGCCGCACATCCGGCGAATCTGCCGGTTCCGGCCCTCGTGTATGACGATCATTAGCTCCGCCCGGGTCCCGTCCCGGTGGACCAGCTCCACCTCCGGGGGGCGGATGGCCCGGCCGTCCAGCTCCACCGGCCGGCGCAGCAGATCCAGAGATTGGGCGGTGAAGCCGGTGACCCAGACCCGGTAGCCCTTCTCCACCTCGTTCCGGGGGTGGGCCAGGGACTGGGCAAAGGCGCCGTCGTTGGTAAAAAGGAGCAGCCCCTCCGAATCCATGTCCAGACGGCCTACGGGATAGACCCGCTGATGGCAGCCAGACACCAGCTGGGCGGCGTTCCGGCGGCCCAGCTCATCGGAGAGGGTGGTGACATAGCCCTTGGGCTTGTTGAGAAGAATGTACACCCGCCCGGGAGGGGGCGGGAGGGGCCGGCCGTCCAGGGTGATCCGGTCCGTCTCGGGATCGGCCTTCTCCCCCAGGGAGGCGGGAACGCCGTTCACCGCCACCCGGCTGGCACGGATCAGCTCCTCCGCCTCCCGGCGGGAGGCCACCCCCCGCTGGGAAAGGAGCTTTTGCAGCCGCTCGGTCATGGCTCTTGGCCTCCAAACCATTGTTTCCAGAAGGGCGCCGGTTTTTCCCGCTCCAGCTCCAACTCCACCGTCTGGCCGTAGATCAGGGAAACCTTGCCCACCGGGGTGTCCCCCAGTAAAATATGGGCAACGCCGGCGCTTTGCCCCTGGGCCACCGGGGCGTAGACAAACCCTGGGCCGCTGACGTGCACCGTCGGGCGCTCCTCCGAAGCCAGGGCGTAGGAAAAGTCCTCCAGGGCCAGCAGCTCCACCGTCTTTTCCTGGCCGCCGACTACCTCCACCGTGCCCAGGCAGTCCCCGGCGGAGACGATTTTTCGCACCTGATACCGGGAGAAGCCCTCCTCCAGCAGCGCCTTATGATCGGCCCAATCATTGGGATCGTTCATGGTGACGGCAATGAGCCGCCGCCCCTGGCGGGTGGCGCTGGACACCAAAATCCGCCCCGCCGCCTTGGTATAGCCGGTCTTGACGCCTTCAACCCCGTCCAGCTGCCAGAGCAGCTTGTTGTGGTTACGCAGGCTCCGGGACCCCACCGTGACGGTCTTGGTGGACACGGTTTGGCGAAAAATGGGGTTCTTCATGGCATAGGCGGCCAGCACCGCCATATCCCGGGCGGTGGAATAGTGATCCGGGGCGTCCAGGCCGTTGGGATTGGAGAAGTGAGTGCCGGTCATCCCCAGCCGGTGGGCCTTGTCGTTCATCAAACCGGCAAAGCCCTCCACCGTGCCGCCGCAGTAGATGGCAAGGGCCACCGCAGCGTCGTTGCCGCTGTGGAGCATCAGGCCATAGAGAAGATCCTGAATGGTCAGCACCTCTCCTTCCTTCAAATACATAGAGGAGCCCTCGATCCCCACAGCCTCCTTGGGGATCCGCATCCGGTCCAGGACATTGCATTGCTCGCAGACGATCAGCGCCGTCATGATCTTGGTGGTGCTGGCGATCAGGGCCCGCCGGTCCGGCTCCTTCTCATACAGGAGCCTGCCGGTCTCGGCGTCCAGCAGCACCGCGTTCCGAGCGGAAACCGCCCGGGCGGGCATGGGCAGCATTGACACGGCGGTGAGGAATACCGCCGTGAGGAATGCGATTCGTCGTTTCATGTTTCCTCACCCCAGCCTAGTTTTGCCGGAGATGGGAAAGGTTATTCTTCGTTCTTGGGTGTACGGGAGTCCAGGAAGGCGGCCACCTTGTCCAGCACATCCGGCACCATCTCCACCACCCGGTCGGCGGTGGTATTGGCGGGGGCAGCCACCGGCAGCATCCGCACGGAGCCGTCCTTGATCACCAGAAAGGCGATGGGCGTCACCTTCACCCCGCCGCCGGCGCCGCCGCCGAAGGGGTTCTCCTGCTTGTTGGCGTTTTTGGAGACGAAATCGGACCCGCCTCCGGCAAAGCCCACGCTGACCTTGGAGATGGGAATGATGGTCACGTCCCCCGCCGTAATGGGCTCCCCCACCACGGAGTTGACGTCGATCATCTCACGGATCTTCGCGATGGTGTTTTCCAGCATATTGGGAAGAGATTGGCTCATGTTGTGGCACCGCCTTTTCTTTGATTCATGATTTTCAGGAACTGCACAGCCGCCCGCAGCCCATGCCAGCAGGTGACACGGAGCAGACGGCCCACGGTAATGGTCAGCTGGGCCCGAAGGAAAATGGTGGTTTCCGGGGCGGTGAAGTCGCATTCAATGTTGATATCCCGCTTTTTGACGACGAAATACCGCTCCAGCCGGGGCCAGAGGTTCCCCACCGCCGCCCAGGCCTTGCCGTAATTTTCCGCCAGATCCGCCGGGTCGTCCCCCGCCAGGACCAGCTTGCACTCCAAAAGATCCAGCCGGAAATTCTTCCGGTAGCCGTTGAGCAGGTCCAGGCCGGTTTTCACCAGGGGGAGGAAATCCGTAACGCTGCCGCCGGACGGCTGGGACTTTTCAGAGGATTTTTTCTTTTGTTTTGCGGATTTTTCGGTCTGCTCCTTCGGGGAGGGTTTTTTCTTTTCATTTTTGGGGGGCTCCTCCCCCGGCAGGGGCTTTTTCTTTTTCCCGGGAAATACCTGGACTTTTACCGGCCCCGCTACCAGCAGGACCCGGGCCCCGCCGCTGTCATAGAGGACCCGCACGCCCAGGGGGAGAATGGCGATGAGCGCCAGAATGGCAAGGGTAATCCACCAGCCCATCTACTGCCCCACCTCCTCCGGGTTCAAATCCACCTTCTCAATGGGCGGAAGCTCCTCCAACGAGGTCAGACCGAAGGTCCGCAAAAAATCCGGGGTGGTCCGGTACTGAATGGGCCGGCCCGGCACCGCCAGACGCCCCGCTTCCGCGATCAGCTTTTTGTTCAGCAGCGCGGCGATGGTGTAGCCGCTGTCCACGCCCCGGAGTTGCTCCACAACGGCCCGGGTGGCGGGCTGATAGTAGGCGATCACGGTCAATGCCTCCAGCTGGGCGGCGGAAAGCCGGGGCGGCTTCCGGGTCTCCAGGGCCTTCGCCACCAGATCCCCCATCTCCCCGGAGGAAACCATCTGGTACCCGTCCTCCAGCCGGAGAATCCGAATCCCCCGCCGGTCAAAGGCCAGCTGATCCGCCAGACTGTCCGCCGCCAGGGCAACGTCCTTGGGGTCGGCGTTCAGGGCGGCGGCCAGACGGGACAGCTCTACCCGTTCCCCGGCGGCAAAGAGAATGGCCTCAATGCCCCGCTGAAGCTCCAGCTGGGCCAGGTTCAGTTGCTCCATCAGACCGTCTCCTCCTCGCTTCCGGGATTGACGCGAACCTGGGGGTCGTCGTCGGCTCCATCCTCCACCGTGACCTTCCGCTGGCGGCACAGTTCCAAAATGGCAAGAAAAGTAGCGACCACCTCGGAACGGCTGCGGCTGCCCAGAAACAGGCTCCGAAGCCGCTCCACCCCCCGCAGGATCAGGACTCGCAACACCTCTCCCGCCTTTTTCGTGACGGGATAGGGCTCCTTCCCTACCAGCCCCCGGAACGCGCCCTGGGGCGGGGGCAGGCTCCGCTGGTTCCGCTCCGCGATAGCGGCCAGCGCGGCGGCCAGATCGGACAGCGGGTGGCGATACCGGTAAGCCTCGTCCCGCCGCAGGGGTTCCGGCTCTTTGACAAACTGGCACCGCCCAATGTCGTTCCGGGGCTCCAGATAGGAGATGGCGGTGCGAATCTGCTCCATGGCCTCCCGGCGTTGGCGCTGGGCCAGGCCCTGGCGCAAAAGATCCAGCTCGCTCTCCGCTTCCTCCCGCTCCGCCTGGGACAGAAGCATCTTGGTCTTGATCAGCATTAGGTGGGAGGCCATGGCGATAAACTCGCTGGCGATCTCCATGTCCAGACGCTTCCGCTCCTCCAGATAGGCCAGATATTGTTCCAAAATGGCGGAAATGGACACGTCCTGGATCTCGATCTTATTTTTGCTCAGCAGCAGGAAAATGACATCCAGAGGCCCTTCAAAATCCTCCCGCTGGTCGGTTTTGGTGTGGACGATGCCCTCCAGATGGTACTGCGGTACTGCCATGGTTCCATTTTTCCCTCTTGACTGTATATTCTTACCTATTATAGCATCGTTTTTTCTTTCGCGCAAGTATTTGAAAGAAAATTACGAATTCTTTCAAAAATATTGCATTTTAGGGAAAAGTATGATATGATAAACACACAAGTTCTATGGGAGGGATTTTCATGGCGAAAAAACGGAACCGGTATCGGGAGATGGAACGGTTTATGACCTACTTCCTTGCGGGGGACGGTGTCGTTTTTCTCCTGTTTTTATTGGCCTCGGGATTGGGCGTCACTTGGCTGAAGGTGATTACCGCCCTTCTGTGCATCGGCGTGTCCGCCCTAGGCATCGGATATCTGTACTTAAGCGGGGAGCTGCTGCGGCCCAGGAGCCGCTGGATGACGGTCGGCTTCGCGGCGGTGCTGGTGTGCCTGCTGTTTTCCCTGATTCTGCGCTACCCCAGCCCGGATCCCGCCGCCGGGAAGAAGCCCGGCACCAGCCAGACCGGCGATCAGCAGACCGGCAATCAGCAGACCGACGGCCAGACGGGCGGACAGCAGGACCAGTCCACCGACGGCGATCAGCAGCAGGACCAGTCCACCGACGGTCAGCAGGGAGACCAGCAGAATACCGGCGACGCCTCCGGCGGGACCACAGCCGGCCAGCAGAGCAATCCCTCGGATGGGACGGGAGACTCCTCTGGACAAAGCGCACAGCAATAGTGCCGTGCGGCGTTTGATATGGGACATGCCCCGCGAAAGCGGGGCATGTCCTTTTTACCTATAAAAGCTGTTGCCGCCGATAAACTCCCGCACCAGGCTGGTGGGTGGGATCTCGTCGTCCACCTCCGCCTCCCGGACGAAGTTCAGAATCTTCACGATGGCCCGCACCTGGTCATAGCAGCTCTGCTCCGGCTCCACCGCCGTCAGCAGGGGGAAAATGTGCTTTTTCAGCACGGCCAGCTCGTAGAGGGTGGAGCTGTTGAAAATCACGTCGGCCTTCTCCTGGAAGGGGAAGATCCACCGCTTCTCTCCCCTGCGCACCGAATCCCACATGGAGATGGTGTGCGCTACCGAAGCGCCACGGGTCTCGTAGTCCCGGACGATCCGCCGCAGCAGCCGCAGATAGCTGGTGGGGATCCGGTTGTGATCGTCCAGATTCAGGGGCAGCAGCGGGCTGACGTACATTTTGAAAATGAGATTATGACTCAGCCCCTCCGGCAGCAGCACCGGGTTCAGGCCGTGGAGCCCCTCCACAATAACAACCGCGTCATCATCCAGCGCCAGATTTTTTCCTGTCCATTCCCGCTTGCCGGTGAGGAAGTTGAAGGAGGGCATTTCCACCGTCTCCCCCGCCAAAAGCTGGGACAGCTGACGGCGGAACAGATCGGTATCGATGGTGTTGATGTGCTCTAAGTCCAGCTTGCCGTCCGGCCCGGGGGGCACCCGGTCCCGGTCAATGTAGTAATCGTCCAGGCTCATCAAAATGGGCCTTTTTCCGTGGACCCGAAGCTGGGTCGCCAGCCGGTGAGCGGAGGTGGTCTTTCCGGAAGAGCTGGGACCCGCCAGCATCACGGCTTTGGCGCCCTGGGCGCAGACCCGGTCCGCCACCTGGGAAAAATTCTTTTCATGCAGGGCTTCGTTGACCCGGATCAGCTCCCGGATGCCGCCGCCCAGGGTCAGATCGTTCAGATCCGCCACGGTCTCGCATTCCATCAGGCGGCACCAGCGCTCCCCTTCGGCGTAGACGGCATAGAAATTGGGCATTTCCTCAAAGGGGGCCACCCGGTCCGGCTCCTGCTCGTCGGGGAACAGGAACACAAAGCCACCCTCGGCGGGGATCATGTCCCAGACGGAGAGGAAACCGGTGCTGGGAGCCAGCTCCCCATAGTAGTAGTCCAGAAAATCCTCCCAGCCGTAGGCGTCGAAGTAGGGCTCCGCCCGCCAGGCCAGCAGCCGGGCTTTGTCCGTCTGACCAGCGGCGGCGAAGCGGTCGATGGCGTCCTGGGTGGGCATCCGCCGCCGGAGCAGGGGGATATCCTCCGCCACCAGAGCGCGCATCCGCTCCTTCAGGGCCTGGACGGAAAAATCCGGGGCGTTCAGCACCTGGACGTACAGCCCCGGCCCCACGGTGCAGTCCATCTTCCCCCGGGCCTTGGGCCAAAGCTGGGACAGCGCCAGGAACATGACAAATTGGGCGGTGCGGACATAGACATCTCGCCCGGTGGGGTCCGTGATCCGCAGCAGCTGCACCACGCCCTGGGAGGCGGCCATGGCCCGGCGGATGGAGGGCCGCTCCCCTGCCGCCGCCTGCTCCCGGAGAGGAACATAGTTGAGGTTGAATACCTCGCCGGCCAGCTTGGCGGCCAGGGGCCGCCGGGAAAGCGCGCTCTCCAGCAGGCCCAGCTCCCGGACCAGGTCCAGCAGGCGCTGGCCGGGCTTGGGGGTGATTTTTTGTCCGTCAATGCAAAGCTCCATGGCGTCCCCTCCAATTCTTACAATTCTTATTTATTATAATACCATACATTTGTCGAAATTGCAATAAAAATAACAGCTTCATTTTGCCAAGATCGTCTATTGGGCCACATTTTCCGCGTTTTTGAGCATAGAAAAACCGCCGTACAGGATTCTGTGCCCATACGGCGGCGCTTTATTTCCCGAATAAATCACTGTGCGTCCCGGTGCGGGTCAGCGTCAGCACCAGTACATCGTTCTCAACGCGGTAGACCAATAACCAATTCGGCTGGATATGGCATTCCCGGTGCCCTGCCCAATCGCCGCCTAGCGCATGGTCTTTATTCTTGTCCGGCAGGGGTTCTCCCATAGCCAGGGCCGCAACAACATCTTCCAACAAACTGATTTTTAACCCACGCTTCATTGCCAGCTTGAAATCTTTTTTGAACTGTGTAGTGGGCTTGACGGTGTACTTCGTTTTTCTCATTTTTTCAAATCGGCAAACAGCTCGTCAAGATCGGTGTAGCCTTTCACGGACGGGTCTTTCGCGATCCGTTCCGCTTCCAACATGGCGGCAATCGTTTCCTTGTTGGGCGTGTTCAGGGAGATATCAAACGGAATTCGGCCCTCACGCAGGGACTGACGGACAAAAATGTTGAAAGCAGTGGACAGATTCATGCCCAGCTCCGCAAAAAGGGCATCGGCCTGTGCCTTCAGATCGGTATCCATGCGGATACTGATATTCGTTGTAGTGCCAGCCATACGATCATCTCCTTTCCTGCTGGTGGTTATAGTATATTCCATCCGCACGAAAAAAGCAATACTTTGCACGAATATTTATTTTAATATACTTTATTTTTTAAAAGCATGGCCCCGCCGGAGGCGGGGCCGATTCCTATTTTTTCAGCAGCAGGACAGATATGTCGTTGACGTTGGTGCCGGTGGGGCCGGTTTTCAGCAGGCCGCCGCTTTTTTCCAGGGCGTGGTAGGCGTCGTTGTTCTGAAGGACGGAGAAGACGTCGATCCCCTGCCCTTTCAGATTTTCCGCTGTGGCGCTGTCCACATAGCCACCGGCGGCGTCGGTGGGGCCGTCGGTGCCGTCGGAACCTAAGGAGAATACCGCCGCCCCGGGAATCCCCGCGATGCCGGGGGCCGCCGCCAGTGCCAGCTCCTGGTTCCGGCCGCCCTTGCCGTGGCCGGTCAGGTGGACCACCGTCTCCCCGCCGGCGATAAAGGCCAGGCTCTCCGGGCTGTCCCGGTAGTACTGGGCGATGTTGGACAGCATCACACCGGCGTCCCGGGCCGTACAGGACAGGCTGGCGGTGAGTACCGTGGGCCGGTAGCCCAGCTCCCGGCAGGTTTTCTCCGCCGCGGCGCAGAGCTGCCGCACGGAGCCGGTGATCCGGGTCTGCACATTGTCCAGGCGCTTGGGCGTCTCCTGATCCAGCAGCTCCCGCATTTGGGGGGTCAGGGTCAGGCCGTACTGCTTGACCACGTCCCAGGCCTGGGCGGAGGTGGCGGAGTCGGGATAGGCCGGGCCCGAGGCGATCATATCCAGCGGATCCCCAATGATATCCGACAGCACCACGGAATAGACCCGTGCAGGGGCGCAGAGGGCCGCGAATTTCCCGCCCTTCACGGCGGAGAACCGCTTGCGGACGGTGTTCATCTCCGTGATCTCCGCCCCGCAGGAGAGCAGCTCCTGGGTCAGCCGGGTCAGGTCCTCCGGTGGGATCAGAGGCTTTTCAAACAGGGCCGAGCCGCCGCCGGAGAGAAGGAACAGCACCGTATCCCGCTCCGACAGCCTCGTGACGGCGTCGATGGCGGCCTGGGTGGCCCGGTAGGAGTTTTCATCCGGCACCGGATGGCCGGCCTCAAAAATAGAGAGGCTACCCAGGGGGCCGTTGCTGTGGCCGTATTTCGTCACCACCACGCCGCTGTCGATCCGGCTGCCCAGCTCCGCCACAGCGGCGCTGGCCATCTGCCAGGCGGCTTTCCCGGCGGCGATCAGGATCAGCTTCCCGGGGCCGAAGGCCGCGGAGGCCAAGGCCTTCTTTACGGCGGTATCCGGCATGGCGGCTTGGAGCGCGGAGCGGATGATCTGCTCCGCATCCTGACGCAAAGTCATATTTTCAGCTCCTCTCGATCAATGGACAAATACGGAAAGGCCGCCGCGCCAGCCGGCGCGGCGGCTCGAAATATGGAATTACACGAACAGAGAAACGATAAACACCACAATGATGACCGTGATACCCATCACGGCGGTCATGCCGGTCTGGCACTTGTAGGCTTCCTCGGTCTTCATGTCGGAGAACTGGGAGACCACCCAGAAGTAGGAGTCGTTGGCGTGAGAGGCCACCATGGAGCCGGCGCCGATGGCAAGGACCACCAGGACTTTGGCCAAGGGACTGGTAAGGCCCATGGTCTCCATCATAGGCGCCATCATGCCCGCGGTGGTGATCATGGCGACGGTGGAAGCGCCCATGGCCAGCTTCAGGATCATGGCGATGATGAAGGGAATCAGCACGCCCAGGCCGGTATTGACCAGCCCGCCAACGGAATCGGCGATAGGCAGGGCCTTCAGGATCTCGCCGAAGGAGCCGCCGGCGCCGGTGATGGCCAAAATGGCGGCGGAATCCACAACGCCCTGCGTGACCCATTTCAGGGTGTTTTCCTTCTCCTGCTTGGGGATCAGGGTCATGGCCAGGAACACGCCCAGCATCAGGGCGACCACAGGATTACCGATGAACATGATGATCTGATAGACAACGCCGGTGCCCAGAGGCTTGCTGGGGAAGTCCACGATGGAGGCGATGGCGATCAGGATGATGGGCAGCAGCAGCGGCGCAAAGCTCTGCAGCGGGGTGGGCAGCTTGCCGTACTTTTCCTTCAACTGCTCCAGGGTGTACTCGGAGTTGGCGGGAATCTTGACGGTGCTGGCCACCTTCTTGGCGTAGATAATGGCCACGGCGGTGGCGGGGATGGAGACCAGCAGGCCCACCAAAATGGTCAGGCCCAGGTCGGCGTTCAGCGTGCCGGCCATGGCGATGGGGCCGGGCGTGGGCGGCACCAGGCAGTGGGTGGCGTACAGGCCGCCGGAAAGGGCGGTGGCCATCACGGCCAGGGAGGTGTTGGACTGCTCCGCCAGAGCCCGGCTGATGGGAGAGAGGACCACGAAGCCGGAGTCACAGAACACGGGGATGCCGGTGACATAGCCTACGGCGCCCATGGCGACCACGCTGTTCTTCTCACCGACGAGCTTCAAAATGGTGTTGGCCATGGTCAGGGCGGCGCCCGTCTTCTCCAGAATGGTACCGATGATGGTGCCGCAGAGGATGACGATACCGATGCTGGTCATGATGCTGCCGAAGCCGCTCTTGACCTTGTTGACCACTTCCACCGGCGTCAGCCCGGAGTCCGGGTAAATGGCGCCCCAGATCAGGCCCACGAGCATGGCGATGACCACCATGACGATGAACGGGTGCATCTTCAACTTGGAGATCGCAAGAACCATCAATACGACCGCAAGGATGATGATGCCAAACAGTAAGAACGTTTGCATGATTTCTACCTCCTAAAAAATTTTTATTACAAAGCCCGCAGGCCCTGTTTCCGCTTATACAGCTCCGCCAGGAGCCGGATCAGATACTCCCGCTGAAAATCCCCACACCGGTCCAGCTCCAGAGCGTTTTGCAGCCGCCGGATCCGGTATTGGAGGGTGTTCTTGTGGATGAACAGCTCAGAGGCGGCCTTGTTCACCGCTCGGCCGGCGTCATAGTAGCACTCGGCGCATTTTAAAAGGGTCCTCCGCTCCTCCGGGGAAAATTCCCGGCAGAGCCGCTCATACAACGGTTCCAAAAAAAGGGCCTCGGTGACGGCGGCGTGGGCCAGCATGTACCGGCACAAGGTAGAGAACTGCTGGATGTCGTTGCAGGCGTCGGGAGAGGTGGCGTCCAGGATCAGGGCCTGGTTGTAGGCCCAGCTGATGTCCAGCAGCCCCCGGCAGACGCCGCCAAAGCTGATCCGGTAGGTTTTCAGTAGCTCTCCCTCCCGGCTGCCCGGGGCGGTCAGCTGGCCGGCCAGCGATTCGGGGCGGCTGCTCATCAGCAGGACCAGCCGGTCGTCCACCACCCCCCACACATCCGACTGGGCATGGAGGTATTTGCCCTGAAGGATCCCCGCCAGGGGCTCCTGGGGATAGGTGACCGGCGCGCCGTCCAGCCGGGAGACCAACGCCACGGTGACGGGAAAGGACAGCTGGATCTTGTGAGAGGTCATCAGCGCCACGGCGTTGGTCACAGACGGCTCCCCGGCGTCCAGCAGATACCGGAGGATCCGGCCCCGCATCTCGTTCTCCGCCAGGCGGGGACTGGCCATGGCCTCCAGCTGGTAATACTTGGCGGCGTATACCTCCAACAGATGGGCCAGGGGCTGGATCTCCCCCGGGTCGCCGTAAATGCCCACCACGCCAATGATGGAGCCGCTGACCCGGAGGGGCATATTGCAGCCTTCCTTTGCCCCGGGATAGAGGGGCAGCTGGTCCTTTCGGATGTTCACCGTCTTTCCGGTGCGGACCGCCTCCAGGGCCCCCTGATGAAAGGTTCCGATCCGCCCGGTCTCCGTGGAGGCAATGATGATGCCCTCCGTGTTCATGATATTGATGGTCCTGCCGCCGACCAGGGCGGATGTGACGGAAACCAGCTCGTTTGCCAGGGATTCGAGAAGCATTCCGGTCACCTCATGGGAAAAAGACGCAGTCGCCCACGGCCATGTGGCAGCTCTGGACGGTTTGGTCCTGCCGGATGGCGCACTCGGCGTTCTCGCCGGAGCAGTGGCTTAGACCCAGCACCTCCAAACCCCAGTCCTTCAGGGCATCCACGGTGGCCTTCACCCGAGTGCTGTCCGCCTCCACCAGATGGGTGCCGCCAAACACCGCCCAGACGGGCATTTGCAGCGCGTAGTGGACCCGGCGGATCATATTCAGAATTCCGGGATGGGAACAGCCCACCAGCACCGCCAGCTTGCCCCCCACATCCAGGGCCAGGCAGATCTCATCGTGAAAATCATCGGGGGCGAAGCCCTCCGCCGTCCTGCGGACGAACCGCTCCGGAATGGTCTCAAAATCGTGGACTCGGGGGAAATCCGCCACCAGATAGATCCCCTGGGCGATCTCGGTCACGTCCATGACCACCTCCCGGCGCACCCGATGGGCCCACAGGAACGCCTCGCCAAAGCCGCAGGAGAGGTCGGTGTATTTTCTGCCGTCAAAAGCGTACTTCCGCTGGAAAAAGTCGGGCCCGGTATAGAGCAGGTTACTGCCGCCGCCCTGCTCCAGCAGGTCCCGGTAGCCGGCGGCATGGTCATAGTGGCTGTGACTGAGAACCACAGCGTCCAATTCGGATACGGACAGGCCCAGCTTGTGGGCGTTGCGCCAGGGGGCCTCCCCCGCGCCGCAGTCGAACAGGATGCGCTCCTCCCCCCGCTGGATCAGGTAGGACAGGCCATGCTCATTCACGAGGGCCTTGTTCTCGGAGGGCAGATTGTCCATCAATGCTGTTATACATACCATCGCGATTCACCGGCTTTCTGTTTGGATTTATGCAATATTCACATGAAAAGCGGAAACTGCTCCTTCAAACATATTCATTATAACTTATTTTTTCAAAAAAGGAACCCCCTTTCTTTTGTTTTGGAGGACAAAAAGTGATGCATTTTTTAAAAGAGAATTGTGCCGTGGACAAAATTTGCCAAAATCCCCGTTCAATCTTGCAAAATCGCCGCTAATAGCGTATAATAACCTTATTCCATTGAAAAACAGGAGGGATCGGCATGATCCGAGGTTTTTGGAAGAGCCGACTGGCGTTCCTGGGCATCGCGGCGGCGGCTTTGGTCCTGGCGGTGGCGGTTTGGATCCGAGACCGGGCATATCCCATATACATCCCCATTCTGGCGTCCCTGCTCACCCTGGCTATCGGCCTGGTGGCGGCGCGGCTGCTGGGCAACGTGATCGCCAACCAGTGCAACACTAAGGCGCTGGGCATCCTCCATGTGGACATGGACCCGAAAAAGTTCCTGGAAAAATACAAAACGGTTCCCGAAATGATGAAAAAGGACACCGCCGGCTACGTCCTGGCCCGGTCCTACCTGGCGGACGGCTACGCCGCCGACGGGGACTTCCTCACCGCCATGCAGACCCTCTGCCCGGTGGACGCGGAGCCCTGCCAAAAGGATATCGCCCTGCGGGGACTATATTACAACAACTACTGCCGCTACGCCCTGGGCGCCGGGGATCTGGCCAAGGCGGAGGAGGCGGCTGCCGGTCTGGAAACTGTGGTGAATGGCGCCAGGGTCTCGAAGCCCGCCCTGTCCGCCAATTTGGCGGAGAGCCTTCGGCTACACCGGAATCAGATCGCCTGCGTCACCGGCGAGCCGGTGGAGCAGGAGTGGCTGACCGAGCAGATGGAGAAGGCTGCCTACCTGTTGCGGCGGATGGACGCCGCCCAGGCTCTGGCTCAGGACGCCATGAACCGGGGGGACACGCCCAAGGCCAGAGAGTATTTGCGGATCCTCTCCCGGGAGGGCGGAAAGACCTACTTCGCCCGCTGGGCCTCCCGTCAGGAGAACCGGCTGGGGAAATAATGCCGGGCCTTTCCGGCGAAATTCGACATGAAATCCCCGCGCTTTTCGCAAAGCGCGGGGATTTGACGTTCATTTTTTCTTGTCGCAGGAATGGGCGCAGCCGGCGCAGTCGCCGGAGCAGGAGGGCTTTTTCTTCCGGAAGATAAGGAACAGGCAGTAGCCCACGATTCCCGCCAAGATCAGATAATCTCCGATATTCACAGCAGTCCCCCCACCAGGTAGACGACCCACGCCGCCAGCCAGGCTACGGCGCACTGGGTCAGAACCACCAGCAGCGTCTTTCCCCGGCTGTCCAGCTCCCGGCGAATGGTGGCCACCGCCGCCACGCAGGGGGTATAGAGCAGGCAGAAGGTCAAGAAGCTGGCGGCGGAGCGGGTCGTAAACAGCGTTTGCAGGGCCAGACGGAGCTGCTCCGTTCCCACCCCCAGCACCACGCCGAAGGTGCTGACCACCGCCTCCTTGGCGGTGAAGCCGGAGACCAAGGCCGTCACCGTTCGCCAGTCCCCGAAGCCCAGGGGGGCGAAAATGGGAGCGATTAGCCGGCCCAGGGCGGCCAGGATGCTGTCCCCGCTGTCCTCCACCAGATTCAGCCGGAGGTCAAAGGTCTGCAAAAACCAGATCAGTACCGTGGCCAGGAAGATGATGGTAAAGGCCCGCTGCAAGAAATCCCGGGCTTTTTCCCACATGAGCAGCCCCACGCTCCTTGCCGAGGGCAGGCGGTAATTGGGCAGCTCCATGACAAAGGGCACGGGCTTGCCCCGGAACACGAACCGGTTCAGGGCCAGGGCCGCCAAAACGCCCACCAGCATCCCGCCAAAATAGAGCAGGAACATCACGATCAGCTCATGGCCCGGGAAAAAGGCGGCGGAAAAGACCGTATAGATGGGAATCTTCGCGGAGCAGCTGATGTAGGGCGTCAGAAGAATGGTCATTTTCCGGTCCCGCTGGGAGGACAGGGTCCTCGTCGCCATGATGGCGGGGACAGAGCATCCAAAGCCGATGAGCATGGGCACGAAGCTCCGGCCGGAGAGGCCCAGGTTCCGCAGCAGTTTATCCATGACGAAGGCCACCCGGGCCATATAGCCCGAGTCCTCCAAAATGGACAGGAAGAAAAACAGCGTCACGATCAGGGGCAGGAAGCTCAGCACACTGCCTACCCCCGCGAAGATCCCGTCGATGACCAGGCTGTGGACCACGGGGTTGATGCCGTAGGCCGTCAGCGCCCGGTCCACGAAAGCCGCCAGACCGTCCACGGCGTACTCCATCAGATCCGACAACCAGGCCCCAAAGACATTGAAGGTCAGGAAGAATACCGCACCCATGATGGCCACGAACAGCGGAATGGCCAGATACCGGTTGGTCAGGACCTCGTCGATGGCCATACTCCGGCGGTGCTCGGCGCTCTCCTCCGCCTTGGTGACGCAATCGGCGCAGACCTTTTCGATAAAGTTGTAGCGCATATCCGCCAGGGCCGCGTTCCGGTCCAGGCCGGAGTCGTACTCCATCTCGATGATGGAATGTTCGATGAGTTCCTTTTCGTTCTGGCTCAGACCCAGGCGATCAGCCAGGGCGTCCTCCCCCTCGATGAGCTTGGTGGCGCAGAACCGGCGGGAGACGCCGATTTTCTGAGCGTGGTCCTCGATGATGTGGCTCACCGCGTGGATGCAGCGGTGGACCGGGCCGTCTGGACAGAAGTCCAGGACTTTGGGCAGCGTCCCATCGGAGACCGTGGCGATGACCCGCTCCACCAGCTCGGAGATGCCCTCGTTCTTGGCGGCGGAGATAGGCACCACCGGCACCCCAAGGGCCGCCTCCATCTTTGCCACGTTCACGCTGCCGCCGTTGCCTCGTAGCTCGTCCATCATGTTCAGGGCGATGACCGTGGGAATATGGAGGGCCAAAAGCTGCAAGGTCAGATACAGGTTCCGCTCGATATTGGTGGCGTCCAGAATGTTGATGATGCCGTCGGGCTTCTGCTCTAGCAGGAAGTCCCGGGTCACCACCTCCTCCTGGGAGTAGGGGCGGAGGGAATAGATGCCGGGCAGATCCACCACCTTGTGGTCCGTACCCTTGATGGTCCCCTCCTTCTGATCCACTGTCACCCCCGGGAAATTGCCCACATGCTGATTGGAGCCGGTGAGGGCGTTGAACAGGGTCGTTTTGCCGCAGTTTTGATTTCCGGCTAGGGCAAAAATCATTGGATGCTCCCCTCCCGAAGGGTGATTTTCCGGGCGTCCTCCCGGCGGATGGTCAGTTCATAGCCCCGGACACGGAGCTGGATGGGATCCCCCATGGGCGCCACCTTTTGCAGCTTCACGGCGGTACCGGGAATCAGCCCCATGTCCAAAAAACGCAGGCGCAGGTCCCCTTCCCCGCCCACTTGGGCGATCACGCCGCTCTGGCCTACCTTGAGATCGTCGATGGTCAAGCGTATTCCCTCCCAATTTCTTTTTTCCGCTCTATTATAGTACGGCGCCGCAGGGTTTTCAATAGGGAAAGCGATTATTTGTCGAAAGGCGCGGCGCGGTCCCAAAGCGCTCCCTTTTAAGGTATTCCCGCAAGTCCCGGTCCATGCGCCCGAATCCAGACGCCGGGAAAGGCGGGTTTCATTAGAAACGCGAAAAGCTCCGCCCCGGGCCGGGGCGGAGCGCTCATCTTCCGATGGACATGATGTCATAGGGCGTGGTCTGATAGACAAAGTAGTTGAGCCAATTGGAGAACAGCAGGTTGGCGTGGCCCCGCCACCGGACCAGGGGCGGCTGGGTGTCGTCGTCCATGGGAAAGTAGTTTTCCGGCACATGGATGGGCAGGCCCAAATTTTTGTCCCGGCGGTATTCCAGGGCCAGGGTCTCTGGGTCGTATTCGGCGTGGCCGGTGATGAAGATCTGCCGGCCCTCCTTGCTCATCATGGCATAGACTCCCGCCTGGGGGGAGGAGGCCAGCAGCTTCAGCCCGGCGGCAAGCACGTCCTCCCGGGCCACGGTGGTGTGCCGGGAATGGGGCACCCAGAAGGTATCGTCAAAGCCCCGCAGGAGGATGGAGCGCTTGTAGTCGGCCTGGTGAGGATAGACGCCGAAGAGCTTCTCCGGCAACTCCCGTTTGGGAACGCCGTAGTGATAATACAGCCCCGCCTGGGCTCCCCAGCAGATGTGAAAGGTGGAGTGGACGTTGGTCTTGCTCCATTCCATGATCCGGCACAGCTCCGGCCAGTAGTCCACCTCCTCGAAGGGCATCTGCTCCACCGGCGCGCCGGTGATGACCATGCCGTCGAATTTCCGATCCTTCAGCTCGTCAAAGGTCTTGTAGAAGGTCAGAAGATGCTCCGGCGTCACATTTTTGGACTGGTGGGAGGTGGTGTGCATCAGCTCCAGATGGACCTGGAGGGGCGTGTTGCCCAGCAGCCGGGAGAGCTGGGTTTCCGTGGCGATCTTGGTGGGCATCAGGTTCAGCAGCACGATCTCCAGAGGACGGATATCCTGGGTCACGGCCCGGGTGTGGGTCATGACAAAGATATTTTCCCGCTGGAGGGTCTCCGCCGCGGGAAGATCGTTGGGGATCTGTATGGGCATGGAAGCCCTCCTTTCCGGATTCGAGACAGACGCCGGGAAAAAAGGATAGCCGTATCAAGCGGCTATCCTTTTGGGCTCTCCCGATGTCCGCCCCCTGATTATATCAGCCGGCGGGAAAAATGTCAATCGCTGTTTCAGCGCCAGCCCGGTGTGAAGGAAAAGGGCGCGTCCTGCTCGGAATTCCAGT
Organism: uncultured Oscillospiraceae bacterium; assembly: GCA_947627745.1. Taxonomy (GTDB): domain Bacteria; phylum Bacillota; class Clostridia; order Oscillospirales; family Oscillospiraceae; genus Faecousia. The sequence continues at coordinate 21,663 of CANQXH010000008.1, read as the reverse complement.
TTCGGACGGTGCATTTGGCGCAGGAGGGGAATTTGGGCACCTTGAGACCCGGAAATGTGATGACCTCCAGCTCCAGTCCGCACTCCGTCTGCCGGGCCCGGTAGTCCAGCACGCTGGTCCAGGAAAGCAGCAGCTCCTCCAGAATGGTCAGCACCCGGTCCGTGCCCGGCGCGGTGGAAAGCTCCACGATCTTCGGCGTCTTGATCCCGCAGCCGCAGGACTCCTGGGTAAATCGGCCCAAATAGCCGGTGCGCCAGCTGAGAGACGGGTCCGCCCGGGGCGTCAGGGTGATCTCGCCTTTGGTCCCTAGAGGGACCGGGATGCCGGTGCTGTCCACAATGCGCACGTCGTATTCGCTCTCCCGAACGTGGATCCCCAGACTGTTCTGGCAGGAAAAGCCCGCCACCACCGTGCTGCCGCCGGGGTCAAAGCAGCCCCAGAGCCGGCTGTCCAGGCCCTTCTGGATCCCCTCCAGCATCCAGCCGGTGCAGGGGGTACCCGCCAGCAGCACATTGCGCACATACAGCGGCGTTGCGGTGGCCCGGGCGACCTTGGTCAGGCCCAGGATCACCGGAGGCGGCCCGGCGATCACCGTGGCCCGGCTGGAAAAGGTCTGCCGCAGCAGGCTTTTCCAACGGAAGTCCGGCCCCCAGAATACCGGCTGCCCGCCCAGGCGGCGGATGGCCTCCTCTAAAAGCGCGCCGGTGCTGCCCGGAGCGCGGTTTTTAAAGCATAAAAGCACCCGCTCCTGCCGCCGCAGGAACTGGCCGATACATTCCTCGAGATATTCCAGTGTCCGTTCCAGAGCGTCCGGGGCACCGGTCAGAGCCAATAGCCGCTCCAATGGGGTACGCTCCATGACTACACCTCCTAGTTTTCATATTTTACACAAAAAAATGAAGGTTTGTCAACTGTTTTTGTGTATATTTATCAACTAGCTTTTTATCAAATGTACTCCAATGGCGAACACCCGTTGACAGGCTCCTTTAGCGCCGTCCTCCGGGGAAATACAAGCCGCCCGGGGGAACTCCACCGGGCGGCCTTTTTCAGATATTCGATTCCAGCCAGCTTCGCAACTCCGCAAGCCCCGCTTCGCTCATGGGGAAGCTCCGCTCCCCTTCCATTTGGCTCAGCTCATAGCACTTCTCCCCGTGCCAGAAGGCGGCGGTGATGGAGCTGCGCTCCATGTCCACCTCCTTGGGCGTCTTCTTCACAATGACGGGCGCCGCCCGGAACCGGAAGGCCCCCCGGGAGCCGGTGAAGATGTTGTCCATGGCGAAGGTGTGTAGGGTGGGTAAAAACAGCGGCTCGCTCATTTGGTCAGCTCTTCCATCTCATCCAGCAGCTCGCCGAAGAGCTGGAGGGCCTGGTTCACCGGCTCGGGGCTGTTCATATCCACCCCGGCGTCCCGCAGCAGGCTGATGGGATCCTTGGTGCAGCCGCCGGAGAGGAAGCGCAGATAGTCCATCACGGCCCCCTCCCCTTCCCGCAGGATCCGGCGGGACAGAGCGATGGCGGCGGAGTAGCCCGTGGCGTACTGGAAGACATAGTAATTGTAATAGAAATGAGGGATCCGGGCCCATTCCATGGAGATCTGGTCGTCCACCACGATATCCGGGCCGTAGTAGAGCTGGTTCAGCTTCCCGTATTCCTGGGCCAGCAGCTGGGCGGTGAGGGTCTTCCCCTGGCCGGTCAGATCGCCCATCAGCCGCTCAAACTCGGCGAACATGGTCTGGCGGTAGATGGTGCCCCGGAAATCGTCCAGATAGTGATTGACCAGGTAGGCCCGCTCCTTTTTATCCGTGGTCTTGCTCAGCAGGTGCTCCATCAGCAGCGCCTCGTTGCAGGTGGAGGCCACCTCCGCCACAAAGATGACGTAGTTCGCGTCGATGGGGCGCTGGGCACGGGTGGAGTGATAGGAGTGGAGAGCGTGGCCCATCTCATGGGCCAGGGTGAACTGGTTGTCCAGGGTGCCGTTATAGTTGAGCAGCACATACGGATGCACGTCCCCACCTGCGGAATAGGCGCCGCTACGCTTACCCACGTTGGGGTAGATATCGATCCAGCGGCTGTCGAAGCCCTCTTTCAGGATCCGGCGGTAATCCTCGCCCAGGGGGGCCAGAGCTTCATAGACCGTCTTTTTTGCCTGATCGAAGGGAATATGCTGATCTACCCCGGGGACCAGCTGGGTATAAATGTCGTAAAAATGCAGCTCGTCCAGCCCCAGCAGCTTTTTCCGCAGGCGGACATAGCGGTGCATCTTGTCCAGATTCTGGTGGACCGCCTCGATGAGATTGTGGTACACGCTCACCGGCACTTCCGTCCGGTCCAGAGCGGCTTCCAGGCTGGAGCCGTACTTCCGGGCCTGGGCGTAGAATTTGAGCTTTTTAAACTGGCCGTTGAGCAGGGCGGCGGAGGTGTTCTTAAATTCGTCCAGCCGGCCGTACAGGGACTCATAGACATTCTTGCGGAGGGTCCGATCCGGGCTCTCCTCCAGGGGCACGAAGCTGGCTTGGGTTACGGCGTGAAGATTCCCCTGACTGTCCTTGGCGTCGGGGTAAGTCATATCCGCGTTGGACAGCACGCCGAACACATCGTCCGGCAGGCTCGCCACCTCTCCCATGGCGGCCATGAGCTTTTCTTCCGCCGGGGACAGGGTGTGGGCCCGGCGGCTGCGCGTTTTGGTCAGGAACCGGCGGTAGCGGCCCAGCTCCGGGCAGTCCCGGTAAAACCCGTCCAGGGTCTCGTCGGGAATGGCCAAAATTTCCGTGGTCTCAAAGCTGCCGGCGGTGCGCACCTCCACCATCACGCTGCCAAATTCACCGCTCATGGCCTGGTACACCGGGTCCCGGGTGTCCACATCCGCCTTCCGGGAGCAGTAGTTCCCCAGGCGGCCGAACAGCTTGTTTACCTGCTCCATTTCGGACAGGTAGCGGAACAGAGTCTCCCCGGAGCTGCCCAGCTTGCCCTCATAGGCGGTCAGTGCCAGCCCGGCCTGCCGGGCCTCGCCCAGCGCCTGGCGCCACGCATCGTCCGTGGGGAAAAGGTCTTCCGTCGCCCAGGTATCCTCCACGGGAATCTCGCTGCGCAGGCGGAGACGGTTTTGATTGTTCATAAAACTGCCTCCTTTAAGGAAATTACTGCCATTATATCAGATATCGGGGAAAAACGCAAGTAACAGCCGGGGCAAAATTGCCCCGGCTCCATTATTTTGCCTTGTCCGCCGCAATGATTCGCTTCAAGCCCTCGATGCCTACCCGGATGGCGCCGGTGGTGTCCTCGGTCATGGGCTGGAACAGGCCGGCCTTCTCCCGCTCCTGGTTCCACACCACATGGAAGCAGCTTCCGCAGCGCACCCCCAGGGCTGCCGCCACCACGAACAGCGCCGCCGACTCCATCTCGCTGGCCTTGACGCCCAGCCGCTTCCAGGACTCCCACTTTTGCAGCAGCTCATAGTACACCGGGGACTTTTCCGGGGCGTGCTGACCGTAGAAGGCGTCCTTGCACTGGACCACGCCGGTGTGAATGCGATAGCCCAGGGCCTCCCCCGCCTCCTTCAGGGCGGCGGTGATGTCAAAATCCGCCACCGCCGGAAATTCCAGGGGCGCGTATTCCAGGGAGGTATGCTCGAACCGGATGGCCCCTGTGGCCACCACCACGTCCCCGGGCTGCACGTCCATGGCGATGCCGCCGCAGGTGCCCACCCGGATAAAGGTGTCCGCGCCGATGTTGTGCAGCTCCTCCATGGCGATGGAGGCCGAGGGGCCGCCCACGCCGGTGGAGCAAACGGTGACCTTCTCCCCCAGCAGCTTTCCGGTGTAAATATTGAACTCCCGGTTCATGCCGATGTGGACGGGTTCGTCAAAATAGGCCGCGATGGCCTCGCAGCGGCCCGGGTCCCCCGGCAAAATGCAGTACCGGCCCACGTCCCCCTGGACGCACTGAATGTGAAACTGTTTTTCCGTCACTTGCATATTGGCCCCTCCTCGTGAAAATTACTAAAATAGTATAGCACAGGGAGGGAATTTTTGCAAGGTTTTCATAAGACGAAATTTGTCAATTCTGCGGAGGATTTTGTTTTTTCCGCATATAGAGGAAAAAGGAGTACCCGATGGGCAGCAGCGTCAGGACCAGCAGCACCGGCAGCAGCAGCCAGTAGAGGCCAAACCACGGGGTCAGGATCTGCACGGCCCCGCCGATCATCCAGAGGTAGCCGGCGAAACGGTGGGTCTTGTTCCAGTTCTCCGGATCGTCCAGGGTCCAGGGCACCCGGATGCCCATGGTGTAATTCTGCTTGCACTTGGGCAGATAGTTGCCCACGGCCAGGTCCAAAACGCCCACCCCCGTCAGGATCAGCTGGGTGATGGGGACCTCCATCCCCATGGCCAGGGCGAAAACACACACCTGGACCAGGTTCCCCAGCACCGGCATGGTCCACAAGCCAATGGCCCGGAGGGCGGCGGAGTGCTTTTCCGCCTTGGGGTCGAACCGGAGGGCCAGGGCCACCACCGCCTCCATGGCGCAGAAGAACAGGGGCATCCACAAAATGGCCTCCAGCTTCACCTGGTAGCCGTCGGCGACCCCGGCGGCGTTAAAATGGGTGGGAATCCGCTCCGGCAGCCAGGGCCAGAGCATGAAGCCATAGGCGATGGGCAGCAGGCAGAGGGCGAATTGGGCAACAGTGGTCAAAATTTGCTTCTTTTTCATGGTTTATCCTCCCGAAACTGGGCCAGCCAAAGCATGGCCTCCTCAAAGACAGACGCGTTGAGTTCATAGTAGATGAAATTTTTCTCCCGCCGCTCCGTCACCAGGCCCGCCTTTTTCAGCTGGGCCAGGTGATAGGAGATGGTGGCCCCGGTCATGTCGAACCGGGCGGCGATCTCCCCCGCCGGCATGGCCCCCTGCCGCAGCATCACCAAGATCTGCCGCCGCGCCGGGTCCGCCAGCGCCTTGAACGTCTCCTGAAAGCCCAATCTACCGCCTCCTTCTATTTAGATTATTTTCTAAATAGATAATAGCGCCATTTCTTCCATTTGTCAAGGGGTATTTAGAAATTTCTCTAAATATTATTCCCCCGCCGGAAGGCGGGGGAACGGGGTATTTCAATTTTGGAGATCGGGCTGGGCTCTTAGAACAGGCTCACCTGGCTGGTTTCCGGCATATCGCCGAAGGCGCCGGCGTCCTTGAGCATTTGGATATGGGTCTTGGAGACCTTGGGGCAGGCCAGGGCCACCTCCTCGATGGAGAGGAATTCCCTTCCCTTCCGGCCCTCCACCAGATCCCAGGCGGCGGTCTCCCCCAGCCCGGAGATGGAGACGAAGGGGGGCAGCAGCTTGCCGTCCACGATCTCAAACCGGGTGGCGTGGCTCTTGTACAGGTCCAGAGGCAGGAACTCAAACCCCCGGAGGTAAAATTCGTAGGCCACCTCCAGGGTGGTCAGCAGGTCCTCGTCCTTGTCCGTGGCGTCGTCGTTGCTGGAGATGGCCTTAATATTGGCCTTCACCGCCTCGATGCCATGGGTCATCAGCACCACGTCGAAGCCCCCCTTCTGGCTCCGGCGGTAAAAATAGGCGGAGTAGAACGCCAGGGGATAGTTGACCTTGAACCAACCGATGCGGAAGGCCATCATGACGTAGGCCACGGCGTGGGCCTTGGGGAACAGGTACTTGATCTTCTTGCAGGAGTCGATGTACCACTCCGGCACCCCGGCGGAGCGCATTTCGCCCTCGGCGCCCTCCGGCAGTCCCCTGCCCTTCCGCACGGCCTCCATGATCTTGAAGGCCCGCTTTTCCGGCAGCCCCTTTTGGATGAGGTAGAGCATGATGTCGTCCCGGCAGCCGATGGCCTCCTCGGTGGTGGCGGTCTTGGACAGGATCAGATCCCGGGCGTTGCCCAGCCACACGTCGGTGCCGTGGGAAAAGCCAGAGAGCCGCAGCAGGGTACTGAATCGTGTGGGCATGGTGTCCAGCAGCATGCCCCGGGTGAACCGGGTGTTGAATTCCGGAATGGCCACCGCCCCGGTGGGGCCCAAAATGGGATCGTTTTCATAGCCCAGCGCCTTGGAGGAGGTGAAAATGGACATGGTTTCTTTATCGTCCAGGGGAATGGACTTGGCGTCTACCCCGGTCATGTCCTCCATCATGCGGATCATGGTGGGGTCGTCGTGGCCCAGCATATCCAATTTGAGAAGGTTTTCCTCCATGCAGTGGTATTCAAAATGGGTGGTGATCTGGTCGGAGTTGGGGTCGTCCGCCGGATGCTGCACTGGGCAGAAATCCCAGATTTCGTTCTCCTGGGGAATGACCACCAGTCCGCCGGGGTGCTGGCCGGTGGTGCGCCGCACTCCCACGCACCCGGCGGCCAGACGGGCCTCCTCCGCGTGGGAGACGGTCCGGTTCCGGTCGGAGAGGTACCGCTTTACATAGCCGAAGGCCGTCTTTTCCGCCACGGTGCCGATGGTCCCCGCCCGGAACACATGGGTCTTGCCAAACATTTCCGTGCAGTAGGCGTGGGCCTTGGCCTGGTACTCTCCGGAGAAATTCAGGTCGATATCCGGCACCTTGTCGCCGCCGAAGCCCAGGAAGGTCTCGAAGGGGATGTTGAAGCCGTCCTTGTCCATCCGGGTACCGCACTTGGGGCAGGTCCGGTCCGGCAGGTCCGCGCCGCAGTCGTACCCCTCCGGCACCTGGAAGTCGGCCAGCTTGCACTTAGGGCACCGGTAGTGGGGCGGCAGGGAGTTAACCTCGGTGATGCCGGACAGAAAGGCCACCAAGGAGGACCCTACGGACCCCCGGGAGCCCACCAGATACCCGTGCTCCAGGGAATTTTGCACCAGCTTCTGGGCGGACATGTAGATCACGTCGTAGTGGCAGTTGATAATGTCGTTCATCTCCGTCTCCACCCGCCGGGTGATGATCTCGGGGGGATCGTCCCCGTAGAGCCGGTGGAGCTTTTCGCTGACCAGCCGTTTCAGATCCTCCACGGAATTTTCAATGGTAGGAGCGAACAGGTTTTTGGGCACCGGCCGGAGGGTCTCGCACATATCGGCGATGCGGTTGGGGGTGTCGATGACCACTTCCCGGGCCTTCTCTTCCCCCAGGTAGGAAAACTCCCGGAGCATTTCGTCGGTGGTGCGGAAATACAGGGGATTTTCCCGGTCGGCGTCCTCAAAGTTTTTGGAGGCCAGAAGAATATGGCGGAAGATCTCGTCCTCCGGCTCCAGGAAGTGGACGTCCCCCGTGGCGGCCACGGGAATCCCCAGCTCCTGGCCCAGCCGGACCACGGTGCGGTTAAAATTCCGCAGAGCCTCCTCGTCCTTTGCCGTACCCCGCTCAATCATAAAGCGGTTGTTGGACAGGGGCTGGATCTCCAGATAGTCATAGAAAGAGGCGATGCGCCGGAGCTCGTCCTCGCTTTTGCCATCCACAATGGCCTGGAACAGCTCCCCGGCCTCGCAGGCGGAGCCAATGATCAGGCCCTCTCGCAGCTCCATCAGCTCGGATTTGGGGATCCGTGGAAAGCGCTTGAAGTATTTCAGGTTGGAGTCGGAGATCAGGTGGTACAGATTCCGCAGCCCCTGCTGATTTTTGGCCAGCAGGATGATGTGCTTCGGATGCCGGTCCAGCACCCGGCTCTTGGCCCGCAGGGCGGCCATGGCCGGATTGATGGCCTGGACGGTGGTTACGCCCCGGTCCGTCAGCATTTCCAGAAACTTCATCAAAATCAGCCCGCAGGTCCTGGCGTCGTCCGCCGCCCGGTGGTGGTTGAAGTCCGGCAGGCTCAGCGCGTTGGAGACCACGTCCAGCTTGAATTTGTTCAGCTGGGGCATGAGATTCTGGGCCAGGATCAGGGTGTCCAGGTCCGTAAAACCGTATGGAAGCCCCTGCCGGGCGCATTCGGCTCGGATGAAGCCCGTGTCAAACTCCGAATTGTGGGCGCACAGGAGCCGGTCCCCGCAGAAGTCCAGGAATTTCGGAAGGGCCTCCTCGATTTTGGGGGCGCCCCGGAGCATCTCGTCGGTGATGCCGGTCAGCTCCACGATCCGCCGCTCCAGCGGCCGCTCCGGGTCCACAAAGGTCTGGAACCGGTCCAGCTCCTCCCCGTTTTTCAGGATCACGGCGCCGATCTCGATGATCCGGTCCGTCCGGGAGGACAGGCCCGTGGTCTCCAGGTCGAAGGCCACAAATTCCCGGTCAAAGTCTCCGTCCTGGGGGCCGTGGACCGCGATCCGGTCGTCTACATCATTTACATAATATCCTTCACAGCCATACAGGATCTTAATATCCTGGTCCGTGCCCGCTACCTTGGTTCCCTTGGCGGCCTTCATGGCGTCGGGGAAGGACTGGGCCACCCCGTGGTCCGTGATGGCAATGGCCCGGTGGCCCCAGGCCGCCGCCTGCTTTACCACCGCCGCCGTGTCGGTCAGGGCGTCCATGTTGCTCATGGTGGTGTGCAGATGCAGCTCCACCCGCTTGCCGTCGGGGTTCATGTCCTGGCGGGGATTGGCCTGGCCGAACATCATGGCGTCGGGCTTTAAATTGATCTCGTTGTCAAAATTATTGACGCCCAGCTTGCCCTTGACCTTCACCACCGCGCCGACCCGGAGCTTTTCCAGGACCGGTTTGGCCTCCCCTTGCTCCATGAACCGGCTGACCCGGATGGAGCCGGTATTGTCGGTCATGTCGAAGTTGATCACCCAGGCGTTCCGCTTTTTCAGTTCCCGGTGGGCCAGGGCGAAGATCTTCCCCTCCACCACCACGGTGCCCATGTTCAGATCCAGCTGCTCCATGGGGATAGGCGCGCCCTTGATGGGCCGGCCGTAAAAACAGGCGTGATCTCCCGGGGCGGCGGTTTTTTTCTCCCTGGGGGCCAGGGGCAAAGGCAGATCCCCCATGGCGCTGACACGGATGGCGTCCATGGCGTCGAACAGGGCCTGTCCAGATAGATCCGCCCCAGCCTCGATGACGATCTCCGGCTGTGCGCCGAATTGATCCATCAGGGCCAGGCGGACCATGGGGACGGATTCCTCCAGCGCCTTTTTCCCGTTGCCCCGGAGGCGGACGGTGAGGGTGTTTCCCGCCCATTCCCACGCCGCTCCCGCCAGAGAGCCCCGGTTCATGGAGTTCTGGGAGACGAACAGCTCCAGCAGCGCCTCGTTTTCCACCTTGGAAAGCTCTCCGGCGGGATAGGTCAGCTTCAGGGAAAACCGGTTCATTCCGTATAAATCACGAAGCTCCCCGACGGCCTGATCGTAGAGCCGCCGGGGGATGTATGCGGGACTGTGTACCTGGGCGGAAATACCGCGGCGGACCACGTCGATGTCCAGCTGCAGCACTTGGGCACCGGAAAAAGCCGCCGCTATTGTGTCTATTGGGTGATAGTCCGAAAACAGCTTGAAAAATGGGATGCTTTGGTTCATGGTTGCCTCCAAAATAGGATCAAAGGGCCTGAATCCTCGCCAAAAGGGCGGGCAGCAGCTCCTCATAGCTTAGCTTCACCGGCTCCCGGCCCTTCTGGAACAGTGTTCCCCAGCCGTCGCCCCCGGCGATGCCGATATCCGCCTCCCGGGCCTCCCCGGGCCCGTTGACCACGCAGCCCATGACCGCCACGGTGATGGGCTTTTCGCAGTCCCGGAGGGCCTCCGCCACCCGGTTAGTAAGGCCGATCAGGTCGATTCGTGTCCGGCCGCAGGTGGGGCAGGAGATGATGTTGACCCCTTCCTTCCGCACCCCGGCGGCCTTGAGGATCGCCTTGGCGGCGAAAACCTCCTCCACCGGGTCGCCGGTAAGGCTGACCCGGACGGTGTCCCCAATGCCGTCCAACAGCAGGGCCCCAATGCCCATGGCGGACTTGATCCGGCCCATTTCTATGGGCCCCGTCTCCGTCACGCCGATGTGGAGGGGATAGTCGCTGCGCTGCCGGAACAGCCGGGCGGCCCGGACCATGGTGGAAACGTCCGAGGATTTCATGGACACGCAGATATCAAAAAAGCCTTCCTGCTCCAGCAGGGCGATGTGGGAAAAGGCGCTCTCCACCAGGGCCTCCGCCGTGGGGTGGCCGTATTTTTCCAGCAGGGCCTTGTCCAAACTGCCACCGTTGACGCCGATACGGATGGGAATGCCCCGGTCCCGGCAGGCGGCCACCACCGCCCGCACCCGGTCCGCGCCGCCAATGTTGCCCGGGTTGATGCGGATCTTGGCCGCGCCGCCCTGGGCGGCCAGAATGGCCAGCTCATAGTCAAAGTGAATATCCGCCACCAGCGGCAGGGGGCTTTCCTTGCAAATATCCCCGAAGGCACGGGCGGCCGTCCGGTTGGGCACCGCCAGCCGGGCGATCTGGCAACCGGCGGCCTTCAGCGCCGAAAGCTGCTCCAGGCAGCCCGGAATATCGGTGGTGGGCTTGTTCAGCATGGACTGGATGGATACCGGCGCGCCGCCGCCGATCCGCACGTCCCCCACTTGGATGGATCTTGTCATGGTTCTACCCCCGGAAAATGGTGAAAAGGTCTTTAAAGGTCACCACCGCCATCAGCAGGAGCAGCAGCACCATGCCCCCGGCGTGAAGATAGGCCTCGTACTTGGGGTCGATCTTCCGGCGGAAGATGGCCTCCGCCGCCGTGGTCAGCAGCAGACACACGATCCGCCCGCCGTCCAGGGCGGGAATGGGCAGCAGATTCATCACCGCCAGGTTTACCGCCAAAAAGCCGCCGAAATAGAGCATATTGAGGAAGGCGGACAGGGCATCCGGGGACGCCGCCGCCGTGTTGCTGATCTCCTGGACGATGCCCACCGGCCCGGTCATATCCTGCAGGCCCGCCTGACCGGTCAGGAGCATTTGAAGGCTCAGCTGGACGATGCGCACCGTGTCCACCGCCGTATTCCAGACATACGCCATTCGGCTGCCAAAGGTGGCCTTCTCCACGGAAAAGCTCAGCCCGTAGCGCAGGGAAACCGTGCCGTCCTCGTTGGCAAACTCCTTTGTCACAGTGGGCACCTGCTTCAAAACCAGCGTCTGCCCATCCCGGAGGACGGTCATGTCGTGGGCCGCCGCATTCTTGAGCTTCAGGAGCATGGAAAAATCGTTCTGAACATAGATCCGCTCATTATCCAGCGCCAGGATCCGGTCCCCCACCTGGAGTCCTCCCTCCGCCATGGAGCAGTTTTCCTCCATCTGCGCGACCACGGGCGTGACAAACTGCTGGGCCGGGGCGAAGACAATGGCGAAGATCACCAGCCCCGCCAGCAGGTTCATGCAGGACCCGGCGGCCAGGATGATCAGCCGCTTCCACCAGGCGGCCCGCTGGAAGGACCGGGGGTTTTCCGATTCCTCATCCTCTCCCTCCATGGCGCAGTAGCCGCCGATGGGGATGCACCGGATGGCGTACAGGGTCTCCCCCACCTGCTTTTTGTAGATGGCGGGGCCCATAAAAAGTGAAAATTCGTTGACCTGCACCCCGGAGAGCTTGGCGGTGATGAAATGCCCCAGCTCGTGGACGAAGATCAGCACGCTGAACAGCACGATGGCAAAGAGAATGCTCAAAATGTTCCTTCCTTTCCGTCAAAGCTTCCCGGCAAGGGCCCGGGCAAGCCGGTCCGCCTCCAAGATCTGATCCAGATTTGGCGACCGGACATAGGGTACCGCCTCTACGGCCTGGGAGACCCGGCGATAAATATCGTAAAACCCGATTTGGTCCTTCAAAAACAGCGCCACCGCCGCCTCGTTGGCGCCGTTCATGGCGGCGCAGGCGGTCCCCCCTGCCCGGGCGCAGGCCAGGGCCAGGGCCAGACAGGGAAACGTCTCCAGGTCCGGCTTTTCAAAGGTCAGGGGCCCGCAGGCCGTCAGATCCAGCGGCGGGGCCAGGCTCTCCACCCGCTCCGGATAGGTCATGGCCAGCTGGATGGGCAGCCGCATATCCGGGGTCCCCAGCTGGGCCAGCACCGCCCCGTCCCGGAACGAAACCAGGGAGTGGACGATGCTTTGCCGGTGGATCAGCACCTCCACCCGCTCCTGGGGCAAGCCGTAGAGCCGCATGGCCTCGATGACCTCCAGGCCCTTGTTCATCAGCGTGGCGCAGTCCACGGTGATCTTGGGGCCCATCCGCCAGTTGGGATGGCGCAGAGCGTCCCGGCTGGTGACGGTCTCCAGGTCCTTGCGGCTCCTGCCGAAAAAGGGCCCGCCGGAGCAGGTCAGCAGCAGCTTCTCCACCTCCCGGCGGTCGGAGCAGCCCATGAGGCACTGAAAAATGGCGGAATGCTCCGAGTCCACAGGGACAATCTCCGCCCCATAGCGGGCCGCCGCCGCCATTACCAGCTCCCCGGCGCAGACCAGGGTCTCCTTGTTGGCCAGGCCGACGCGCTTTTTGGCGGCGATAGCCGCCAGGGTGGGCTTTAAGCCCAGCATCCCCACCACGGCGGTGATGACGCAGTCGGTCTCCGGAAAGACGGCGGCTTCCAGCAGCCCCGCCTCCCCCCAGGCAATTTGGATTGGTTGGCCGGACAGGGCCTGCCTTAAAGCGTCCGCCCCCTCCCGGGTGGCGGTCACCGCCAGCTTGGGGCGAAAGGTCCGGCACTGCTCCGCCAGAAGATCGATCTTCGTTCCGGCGGCCAGGACGGAAACGGGAATGCCCAGATGGGCGGCGACCTCCAGGCTCTGCCGCCCGATGGAGCCGGTGGAGCCCAGAATACAAAGATTGCGGACCATTTTATTCCCCCACGACCACGGGAAGCAGCAGCAGAAGGGCCTCGGTCAGGGGACCAACTACCATCATGGAGTCGAAGCGGTCCAGAATGCCGCCGTGCCCCGGGATCAGCTGGCCATAGTCCTTGATGCCGGTCTGGCGCTTGATCACGGAGAACCAGAGGTCCCCCAGGATGGCGCCAAGCGAGCCCAACAGGCCGTAAACCAATGCATATAGGTAGTTGACCTTAAACTGGAAGCCCACCTGCATAATCAGGGTATAGATCACCATGCCCAGCATGGCCGTCAGCACGCCGCCAACGGCCCCCTCGATGGTTTTATTGGGGCTGATCACCGGAGAGAGCTTGTGGCTCCCGAAGGCCCGACCGGCAAAATACGCCCCGGTATCCGACAGGAAGGCCAGGACGAAGGGAATCAGGATCAGATACCGTCCGTACTTCCCAGCGTGGATCCGCACCAGGCCGGACAGCAGAAACGGCAGCAGCAGCCCCGCCGCCAGGCACAGCGCCACCTTCTCAAAGCGCACCTTCACATGGGAGGCCATCATCTCCCCAAAGAGCAGGGTGGTGAAGACCAGGGCTCCCAGCATCCCCCAGGCCTCGGGGGAGCCGAAATAGCTCCATAAGTTGACCAAAAACGCCGCCACCATGCTGTAAGCCACCAGCCGGGGCTGCCGGACCAGCTCCGTGGAATAGAGCAGCTCGTAGGCGGCAAAGGCGGACATGACCCCAAATAAAATGGCGGTAAAGATCTTGGGCAGGACCAAAACCGTCAAAAGCAGCAGCGGCAGCAGCACCGCCGCCGTAATAATTCTCGTCGACATCATTCGTTAAGCGCCTCCAAACCGGCGAGACCGCCGGTGGTATTCCGCAATGGCCGCGTCCAGATCTGCCGGCTGGTAGTCGGGCCATAAAATATCCTGAAAAACAAATTCCGCGTAGGCGGCCTGCCACAGCAGGAAATTGCTGATCCGTTTCTCCCCCGATGGGCGGATAATCAGCTCCGGATCCGGCACCCCGGCGGAGTACAGGTATTCCGAAAAGGTCTCCTCCGTCAGCGCCTCCGGGTCCGCCGCTCCCCGGGCCGCGGCTTGGGCGAAGGCCCGGGCTGCCCGGACGATCTCATCTCGCCCGCCGTAGTTCAGGCAGAAATTCACCTGCACGTCATAGCTTCCCGAGCGGTTCTCCGCGTCCCGGCACAGCGCCCGGAGCTTTTCGCTCAGGCGGCTTAAGTCCCCGAAAAAGCGGAACCGTACCCGGTTCTTGTCCATATCCGCCAGGGCCTCCCGAAGGTATTTTTCCAGCAGGCCCATGATCCCGGCGATCTCCTCCCCGGAGCGCCGCCAGTTTTCCGTAGAAAAGGCGTAGACGGTCAGATATTCCACGCCCAGACTCCGGCAGTAGTTGGCGATCCGCCGAAAAGCCTCCGCTCCGGCGGCGTGACCGGCGGTGCGGGGCAGGCCCCGCGACTTTGCCCACCGCCCGTTGCCGTCCATGATGATGGCAATATGCCGGGGCGGCGGTAAAACAGAATCTCCCATCAATTCTCCCTGATTTCAGAAAGATTTCAGAAATGGCAAATCCCAACCGGGGGCCCCAAAGGGCCCCGGTGGATTTGCCGGTCAAATCGCCATCAGTTCCTTTTCCTTCACCGCCAGGGCGTCGTCCACCTTTTTGATGTACTTGTCCAGCAGCTCCTGAAGGTCCTTTTCGGCCTTTTTCTGCTCGTCCTCGGTAATCTCGGACTTTTTCTTCAAAGCCTTGACATAGTCCATGCCATCCCGGCGGATGTTCCGCAGGGCCACCTTGGCCTCCTCCGCGTACTTTTTGACCTGCTTGGTCAGGTCCCGGCGGCGCTCCTCGGTGAGCTGGGGAAATACCAGACGGATCACCCGTCCGTCGTTCTGAGGATTGATCCCCAGATCGGAGGTCTGGATGGCCTTCTGGATATCCTTGAGCAGCTTGGTGTCCCAGGGCTGGATCACCAGCGTCCGGGCATCCGGAGAGGAAATGGTGGCAACTCCGTTCAGGGGCGTCCCCTGACCATAGTATTCCACCGTGATCCGGTCCAGAACACGGGCGTTGGCCCGGCCCGCCCGCACCGCGCCGAAATTATCATCCAGCACGCTGAGGGTCTTGTCCATTTTCCGGTTGAATTCCTTGAAGTCTACGCTCATTTTTCAGTCCTCCTTAACGATGGTTCCTATTTTTTCGCCGCATACCACCCGTAGGATGTTCTGCGGGTCCTTCAGTGCGAAGCAGACCAAGGTCATGTGATTGTCCATGGCCAGGGTCATGGCGGTGGTGTCTGTTGCCCGCAGGTGCCGGGCCAGAACCTCGTCATAGGTCAGGGTATCGAATTTGACGGCGGTGGGGTCCGTATTGGGGTCGGCGGAGTAGATGCCGTCCACGTTTTTCGCCATGAGGATGGCGTCGGCCTCGATCTCCACCCCCCGCAGCACCGCGCCGGTGTCCGTGGAGAAGTAGGGGTTGCCGGTGCCGCAGGCGAAAACCACAACCTTCCCCTCTTTTAAGTACCGGTCCGCCAGGTCCCGGGTGAAGTATTCGCAGAATTTGGGCATCTCCAGCGCTGAGAGAACCCGGGCCTCTACCCCGTGCTTTTCCAGGGCGTCCGCCACGGCGATGGCGTTCATCAAGGTTGCCAGCATCCCCATGGCGTCGCCGTGGGAGCGCTGCATTTTATCCGCGCCGTCCTTGGCGCCCCGCCAGAAGTTGCCGCCGCCAATGACCAGCCCGATCTGCACCCCCAGGGCGGCGCAGTCTTTGATGGCCTGGCACACCTGGCCGATGATCTCAAAATCCAGCCCCCGGTGGGCGTCCCCCGCCAGGGCCTCTCCGCTGAGCTTGAGCAGAACGCGGTCGTATTTCCGTTCAGGCAAAGCAATTCCCCCTTCTTTATTCTCCCCTATTTTAATATATGACAGCCGAAATGACAACCCAAATTTTTCAAATTTTCAGAGAGTTTTCGCAAATTTCACAATTCCCCTGGCCGGGAAGCGGCGGCCTGTGCAAAATCCACACATTCCCATTCGGGTAAAACGGGGATTTCGGCGGGATTTTCGGTTGCAAACGCGGTCAAAATCGGGTATAATGACACATCATTAAAAGGCACAAGAGAGGATGGAACGCACCATGGCGGAAGCAACTGAAAGCAAAAATTTTATCCACGCCTTTATTGACGAAGACATCGCCCCCGGCGGACAGTTCGAGGGAAAGACGGTCCACACCCGGTTCCCGCCCGAGCCCAACGGGTATCTCCACATCGGCCACTGCAAGGCCCTGATCATCGACTTCGGCACCGCGGAGAAGTACGGCGGGATGTGCAATCTGCGGATGGACGACACCAATCCAACCAAGGAGGACACGGAATATGTGGAGGCCATCCAGGAGGATATCCACTGGCTGGGCTTCGACTGGGGCGACCGGTTCTTCTACGGCTCGGACTACTTTGAGCAGACCTACCAGTTTGCCGAGGAGCTGATCCAGAAGGGGCTGGCCTACGTCTGTCAGCTGTCCGCGGAGGAATTTAAGGAGTACCGGGGGGATCTGACCCATCCCGCCGTCTCCCCCTACCGGGACCGGCCCATGGAGGAAAATCTGGACCTGTTCCGCCGGATGCGGGCCGGGGAATTTCCCG
Source organism: uncultured Oscillospiraceae bacterium (assembly GCA_947627745.1). Classification (GTDB taxonomy): domain Bacteria; phylum Bacillota; class Clostridia; order Oscillospirales; family Oscillospiraceae; genus Faecousia. The sequence goes on along the minus strand of CANQXH010000008.1, from coordinate 5,310 downwards.
ACGGCGCCTGCACCCTACGGGCCAAGATCGACCTGGCCTCCGGCAACTTCAATATGCGGGACCCGGTGATCTACCGGATCCGCCACATGAATCATCACCGCCAGGGAGACAAGTGGTGCATCTACCCCATGTACGACTTCGCCCACCCCATTCAGGACGCCCTGGAGGGCATCACCCACAGTCTCTGCTCTCTGGAATATGAGAACCACCGGCCCCTTTACAACTGGGTGGTGGAGCATGTCTCCGTCCCCTGCCATCCCCGGCAGATCGAATTCGCCCGTTTGGGCATCGACCACACCGTCATGTCCAAGCGGAAGCTCCGCCAGCTGGTGGAGGAGGGCCGGGTCTCCGGCTGGGACGATCCCAGAATGCCCACCCTCTGCGGCTTGCGCCGCCGGGGCTACACCCCCAAGAGCATCCGCACCTTCTGCGACCGGGTGGGCGTTGCCAAGGCCCCCAACACCATCGCCTACGATTTCCTGGAGCACTGTCTCCGAGAGGACCTGAACGAGACCGCCACCCGGGTCATGGCTGTGCTGAAGCCGGTGAGGCTCACCGTCACCAACTACCCCGAGGGCCGGCAGGAGGTCTTCGACATTGAGAATAACCCCATGGACGAGCACGCCGGCACCAGGCCCGTCACCTTCTCTAGGGATTTGTGGATCGAGGCCGACGATTTTATGGAGGAGAAGGTGGGCAAATTCTTCCGCCTCTTCCCCGGCAACGAGGTGCGGCTGAAGGGCGCCTATGTGGTCAAGTGCACCGGCTGCGTCAAGGACGAGGCCGGAAACGTGACCGAGGTCCTCTGCGAGTACGACCCGGACTCCCGGGGCGGCGACCCCGCCGACGGGCGGAAGGTCAAGAGCACCATCCACTGGGTGGATGCCTCCAACTGCTGCGACGCGGAGGTGCGGCAGTATTCCAATCTGTTCAACGACCCGGACCCCGACGCCGCCGGGAAGGATTTTCTGGCTTGCCTGAATCCCGATTCTCTGGAGATCCTCACCGGCTGCAAGGTGGAAGCCAGCCTGCGGGACGCCCAGGCCCCCGCCTCCTACCAGTTCATGCGCCTGGGCTACTTCTGCCCGGACAGCAAGGACTCCGTCCCCGGCCATCTGGTTTTCAACCGCTCCGTCAGCCTGAAGGACAGCTACCGGCCCGGAAAATAAGCGCTCCCCTGCCCTCCGCCTTTCCGGCGGAGGGCAGAGTGAAACTTTTTCCCAAGAAAGTCTTGACATTTTGCCAATTCATGATATAATACTCAGCGTCAGCCGGAGGCTTAGCTCAGCAGGTTAGAGCGCATGCTTCACACGCATGAGGTCACAGGTTCGAGTCCTGTAGTCTCCACCATTCAAGAGGTATACGAACACCATGACCAATGGCCGTTTTGCCGTATACCGCAACGTGTTCGCCCTCATAGTCGCCATAGACGACTATGAGGGCGAAACGCATTTACAGACCAAACACGCCACCTACAAGCAAATCCGGGCGTGGGTCAAGAAGCACTACGGCCTGCACGTCAGCAACCTTGCTATTTCGTGGACAAAAGACCTCTGTGGGCTTGCGAAAGTCCAGCATAAGGGCCCAAAAGGAGCCCACGGGCCCTATGCCGCAGAACTTACCCCGGAGAAAGCAAACGCTATCCGCGAGGCGTTCCGCTGGTTTGGAATCATCGAAAGCGAATAAAACGAGAAGAAGGGCGGCCGCGTGGCCGCCCTTTGCACAGCATCTTGCGGCAGGAACAGCGGGAACAGGCCCCGCGCCGGACGCAAGACGTAGAGTTGTAAAATGGCAAACCGGCGGGCAGAGGATTCGCCCGCCGGTGTTTATATTTTAGAGCATTTCATCAGCCCTACAAACGGGAATTTGCAGATTACAGCCGTTTCAGCATCATGTACTCATTTACAAGAGTGCCGTCTTTCAACTGTATCGCATCCGGTTTAATTCCCGTGATACGAAATCCCATCTTCTCATATAGCCTTCTTGCCCTGGTGTTTCCCTCTATGAAATCCAGTTCGATTTGGCGGGCGCCATCGCGTTTTTCTGCGATTTGAATCATTTCCTCAAACATCTTTGTACCAATTCCAAGGTTCCAATACTCTTGCAGGATTGCAATCGCGACGGAAACTCTATGGCGGACTTTCAATCTGGTATGAAAAGAAATCTGACAATTCCCGGCTACCTCTCCGTTCACAAAGCAAGCAATCATCATCTCATTCTGGTTGCAGCAATTCTTATTGATGAAAGATATTTCCTGCTCCAGAGTAAAATCTGCAAATTCTTCCGGGTACATATTCAGATAATCCGTCTCACCAGATGCTCTGATGATATAACGCAACATTTGCTCCGCATCCTTTTCGCAAGGGCTCCGAAGCAATGCTTCCCGGCCATTTTTTAGTTCAAACTTTGTTTCTTTGAAAACCATTAACTTTCACCTCGTTAAATCCCGACTTGTAAATCTGTACCAATAAAAAAATTATACCATATTCATAATCGAAAAGCAATCCGCATTTTGCCCCGTTCCGCCTATCCAGACCGTCAAGGGCCGAGTCGTATCTTTCCGCGCAGGGCGCGAAAAAATCTCCGCACTTTTGGATTCTCTGTCCTTACCCTTTTTGGTCCCAATCGCTTTACGGCACGGGGAGCAAAAGGGGCGTTTTGGATTCTTTGCCCTTGCCCTTTTTTGCCCCACCGCCTCACGGCGTCGGGTGCAAAAAGGGCGCTTTTTCTTTTGGAAATTATGGCCTGTCAGAAAAACGCAAGTAAAGAGTTTCAAACCGCTCCGCGGTTGAAACTCTTACTTGCCGGGGACACCACTCCGCTACGCTGCGTGGTTTCCCCTGGGCCCTTTCCGGGCTGCGCCCACGTTCGACCCACGCCCAAAAGGGGCGGCGGCTTTGCGCCATAACGGCCCGAATCACGGGCGGCATGTCAGCCCCAAACAGGTATCTTTCCTACTGCAAAAGGGCGCGGAATGGGTATCTGTTGCCGAGTCCTGAACGCCCATAACCGCTGCCCACAGCACGGGGGCAGACCGCTGACGCGGCCCGCCCCCGCACCGGGAAAGGGGGCCGTTGGGCGACGGGGATGGAAAAGAAAAAGCCCTTATGCCCGCCCCCGATACCTTTTGTGGAATACACAGGGTTGGGCCGCGCTTGAAAAATCGCGGTGAATCCTGTAAAATAGAGATGAAAATTTCACCGGCGGGGAAAGGAGGGAAACGCTATGGGGGCGGCCAAAAGGTTCACGCAGAATCCCGGCAGCAACGCCATCTGCTACTATCGGTACAGTTCCGGCGCGCAGCGTGATGTCAGCATCGACCAGCAGCGCGAGGCGGCGCAGGAGTACGCCAAGGCCCACGGATACCACATCATCAAGGAGTATGAAGACCACGCTATTTCCGGCACCAGCGACGAACGCCCGCAGTTCCAGCAGATGTTGTATGAAGTGGAGAAACTGCGCCCGGCCTATCTGATACTGTGGAAAACAGACCGCCTTTCCCGCGACAGGATAGATGCTGTCCTTGCCAAGAAGCGGCTCCGGGAGTGCGGCGTCAAAATCTCCTACGTTGCCGAAGCCATCCCGGAGGACGATGAAGCCACGCAGATTTTGATGGAGAGCATCTATGAGGCTATGGCGGCGTCGTTTATCGTGTCGCATCGAAAGAATGTCATGCGCGGCCTGACCTACAATGCCGAGAACGCCCTGTATAATGGCAACAAAATGCTGGGCTACACCGGCCAGCCTGACCAGAAGTACGAAATCGACGACGATACGGCCCCCATCGTGCGCCGCATTTTCCAAGAGTACACCGAGGGTGTGCCGATGCAAAAGATTTGCGACGGTCTGAACGGCACAGGCCAGCAGACAGTCCGGGGAAACTCTTTTACCGTCAATTCACTGCGTAACATTCTGATGAACCGGGCGTACATCGGGGAATACAGGTACGGGGAAATCGTGATACCGGGCGGGATGCCCCGTCTGGTTGACGACGAGGTGTTTCTGGCGGCGCAGGCGAAGCTGGAGGCCAACAAGCGCGGCGGCAAGGGCGCAGTCAAGAAAATCCACCCGGAAGCCCCGATAGAGGACTACTGGCTGACCGGGAAAATTTACTGCGGTCTGTGCGGCGGGACCCTGCACGGGATCAGCGGCACCAACAAAAAGGGCAAATTGTACTACTATTACGCCTGTATCAACCACACAAAGCACACCTGCTCCCTGAAAAACCAGCGCAAGGAACTGATAGAAGCGATTGTCCTGTATGTTCTGTATGACCTGCTCCATGACTCGGCATACCGTATCATCGTTTCCAATGCCTGCTACGAGTACCACATGCGGCAGAACGACGATAACGGGGCCTATGAGGAATCGCTGAAAGCCCGGTTAAAAGAAGTCGAGGGCAAGCTCGCCAACATCATCAAAGCGATTGAGAAGGGCATTTTTGGCGATACGATGGCACAGCAGATGCAGGACTTGGAAGGCCAGAAAAGCATATTGAACGATGCCCTTTTGGCGGAGCGGAACCGTAAGAAATTCGCTTTGAAGCGGAGCGATATTCTTCGATTTCTGGACAGCTTTGCCGGCGACCTTGATAATCCCGAAACGCGGCGGCGCCTGTTGGACAGCCTGATTGACAAAATCTATGTCTATCCCGACAGGCTGGTAATGACATTCCATTCCTCCGATGACCGGCGGGAACTGCCCTTTGAGGAAATGGAACAGCTGCTTGCGAACAGCCGGACGATAGAATCCATGCTCGGAGAGTATCGGGAGGCCCCAACAGAAGCCACCGCAAAAATGCGTGAAAGCCTGCTCGGTGAATCGGCCAAAAGCGATAAGGAGGAATCCCCCGATTTTTTCCCGTGAGGTGTTCGTTTACTGATGGGTCATGTCCACCAAAAATCGGCAATCCTCGCCAGAGGCTTGCCGATTTTTACTTCTTCACTATTCACTACTTTTAAGGTAAAGCTGCCACTGGCGGCTCTGTGCCAAGCCCATCAGAAAAGAGTTGGACAGAGTCCTCCTTAAATATGCTATGATAGCAAAAACACACAGGTGCGGGCGAAAGGAGTGCTGTATAATGAATATGCTTACCGTCTTACTGGTGATTGGTGTGATTGCGGCCTTGGTCACCATCGTTTGGCAGCTCAGGGCCCAAAAACGAGACGCCTCTACTGAGTATCAGAACAGGGACATGGAAGCGCAGCAGCGATTCGAGGGGATGCTGCAAGCTGGCGAAAGCCTTCTGGCATTTTGCAGCAACGACACCAAGTCCAGATACTATTTCGCTGTGACGGACAGGCGGCTGTT
>CANQXH010000007.1 GCA_947627745.1 uncultured Oscillospiraceae bacterium | reverse complement strand
CCAGTCCACCCCGGTCATCACCGTGGGGGCGATCCGGCAGGTTTCCCGATCTGTCTCTCCACCGTGGACAGTTTTTTCTGGGTCCAGCAGGCCCAGGAGCCGGGTAAAGTGCTTTTCATTGATGATCCGGCCATAGGTCGGGTCCTTCAGGGGCCGGGAGCCGTACTGGCGGAGAATCTCCTTTTTCAGCTCTGCCACCAGGGCGTCCTTCACGGCCACGTCGCAGAGGATATAGTCCGGGGCCACACAGGTCTGCCCGCAGTTGAGGTACTTTCCGAAGACGATCCGCCGGGCGGCCAGGGACAAGTTGGCGGATTTCTCCACGATACAGGGGCTCTTGCCCCCCAGTTCCAGGGTCACGGGGGTCAGATTTGCCGCGGCCTTGGCCATCACTTCCCTGCCCACCGCCTGGCTGCCGGTGAAGAAAATATAGTCAAAATGTGTCGACAGCAGACTCTTGTTCTCTTCCCGGCCCCCGGTAACTACCGTCACATACTCCGGGTCGAAGGTATCCTCGATCAGGCTTTTCAGCACCTCGGCGGTGTGGGGGGCGTAGGCGCTGGGCTTGAGGATGGCGGTGTTCCCAGCGGCAATGGCGTCGATCAGGGGATCCAGGGTCAGAAGCAACGGGTAGTTCCAGGGACTCATGATCAGGCACACGCCGTAGGGCGAGGGCTGGCGGTAGCTTTTCGCCGCGAACTGGGCCAGGGGCGTGGGGACGGTCCGGGGCTTGGCGAAGCGGCGCAGATGCTTCCGCTGAAAGCGCAGCTCGCTGAGAACCATCCCGGTCTCGCTGAAATAGCTTTCAAAGGCGCACTTCCCCAGATCCCGCTCCAGAGCCTGGTTGATCTCCGCCTCCCGGCTCTGAATTGCTCGGCGCAAAGCATCCAGCGCCTGCTCCCGGCGGCGCAGATCCAGAGTCGCGCCAGTGCGGAACCAGGCCCGCTGGGCCTCCACCAATCGGGAAATATCTTGCTGTTCCATGTTATTCCTCCAAAATTCGCAGATAAAGCCCCTCCAGCTCCTGCCGGTCCATCAGCACCGGCACGGGATAGAGGGGGTTGGCCTCCCGCGCGGCATACTGCGCCAGCTTGGGGATATCCGCCCGGCGGAGCTGGGGGATGGTGTCTCCAATGGAAAAGCGCCGCTTCATGGCCCGGATCGCCTGGATCAGCGCCTTCGCGGCCTCCTCCTCCCCGGCATTTTCCGGAGCGATCCCCGCGCCCCGGGCCAGCTCCGCCAATTTTTTGTATACCGCCGGACCGTAGGCCGTCAGCACCCGGTCCAGCAGGACCGCGTTGGCATAGCCGTGGGGCACGTTGTACTCCCCGCCCAGGGAGTGGGCCACAGCGTGGACATAGCCCACATAGGACTTGGTAAAGGCGCATCCGGCCAGGTAGGCCGCCTGGAGCATCTGCTCCCGGGCCTCCAGGTCGCCGCCGTTTTCATAGGCACGGGGAAGGTAGGCAAAAACCCGCATCACCGCCTCCATGGCGTCCCGGCGGGTGTCCGCCGTTGTGGAGCGGCCGATGTAGGCCTCCACTGCGTGGGTCAGCGCGTCCATGCCCGTGGAAGCGGTCAGGGCCGGGGGCAGGCTGACGGTGAGCTTGGCGTCCAGCACCGCGTACCTGGGGATCAGGGGAAAGTCGTTGATGGCGTATTTATGCCGGGTCTCGGCGTCGGTGATCACCGCCGCCAGGGTGGTCTCGCTGCCGGTACCGGCGGTGGTGGGGATAGCGATGAGCAGAGGCAGCCGGGTCCGCACCCTCAAAATGCCCCGGCACTTGCCCAGGGGTTTTCGTGGCTTGGCAATGCGGATACCCACGGCCTTGCCGCAATCCATGCTGGACCCGCCGCCCAGGGCGATAATGGCCCCGCAGTTCGCGGACCGGTACAGCGCCGCCGCTTCCTCCACGGTGGCGGTGGTGGGATTGGCCACCGTCCGGTCATAGACGGCGCAGCCGATCTCCGCTTTTGCCAGGGCCGCCTCCAGCTCCCGGGTCAGCCCATGGGCCGCCACCCCCGGGTCCGTTACCAGCAGCACCTGGGAGACGCCGGCCCGGGCCAGGACCGGAGGCACCTGCTCCACATGGGTCAGCGGTTGGGGTTTTCGGTAGGGCAGCATTGGCAGCGCCGCCCGGAGAGCCAACTGAAAAGCGCGGCAGTACAATTTTTGCAGGGGATTCACAGGTCTATTCCTTCTTCCGATTGTTTATAGATAAACAAAAGGATAGCAGATCCCGCCCTATTTGTCAAGCCCCGCCTTGCGCCCCGCATTTCCGTTTTTTCCATGATATCACAGTAAAAACGCCGCTGTCAATGACTTGACAGGGGGAAAAAAGGGGGTATAATGGAATATAGAAAGGAGTGGATCTTGAATGGCGGTTCGGCTGAATGAGGATAAGGAAATGGTTCGCACCATCCGGGAGGGCCTGAAGCGCACCGGCGGCTACTGCCCCTGCCGCCTGGAACGGACGGAGGAAAACAAGTGCATGTGCAAGGAATTTCGGGATCAGATTGCCGATCCCAAGTTCAAGGGCTACTGCCACTGCATGCTTTATTACAAGGATTGAGGGCAATTTTTTCAATTTTCCCCCTTTACAAACCGGGCAAACCCTGCTATAATAGCGGAGCAACAAAAAATTATGCGCCAGTGGCTCAACGGATAGAGCATCGGATTCCGGTTCCGAGGGTTGGGGGTTCGAATCCCTTCTGGCGTACCAAAGGCCGCACCCGCGAGGGTGCGGCTTTTGATACGTCGGGAGGGATTCGAACAATTCAATGCGACCTGCCGGTGGCAGGTCGCCGCCCAGTTCCCAACTGGGCGCTCCTTCGCGAGACGAATCCCTTCTGGCGTAAAAGAACAGCGGCTATCCCGAAGGACAGCCGCCAGATTTGTAAAAATAAATTTATCTCATCACAAAAATTCTATGCTCTGAATCTCATTTTCTTTAAGGCACCAGCCTTCACCATCGTCTGTGTCAATACCCACGGAGGAATAACCGTCATCTTCATCATCTGCTTTACAATAATGACTTGCTCTGCCAATATACTCCGTGCCGTCAAAACATGACACTTTGATCCGTGCCGCCTTATCGGCGGCTTTTTCCATCATGTTGTCTATGCTCATCATTCTTCACTCTCCGGTTTATCGGGAACAATAGGTTTCCCCTATTTTGAGCGTCCACCGATAGGCCGCGGCCCAGTTTGAAGGGCCAGGGTTCCTTGGCAGGCTGACGCGGCTTATGTCTCCGCGGTGGTTTTCTTCTCCTCGGGGCTCCGCTTGACGCTCTTCCTGCGGCGGCGGCGGGGCTTGCGGGTTCCCTCCGGCTCCGCCGTGTCCGCCCGGCGGGAATAGGTCTGGGCGGTCTGGGCGCTGCTCTCATAGACCAGGCGGCTGGCCCGCACCGTGCCGTCGCTCTGATCCGACAGCCGCACCCGGATAAAGAACTTCCCATGGTCGGGGCACTCCGCCAGGTCCATATACCGGTGGCCTCGCTGGGAAAACCAGCGCTGGCTCTCCATGGGCTTGCCGCACACCGGGCACCGGTTCTCCTCCCCAGCCATGGCCTCCATGGCGGACTTTCGATCCGGATAGCCGTAGTAAACATGGCGGCTGATGCATCCCGGTACCTCCGCCCCGTGGAAGCCGTTGTCGTGATTCTCCAGGGCCTTGTCGTATTCCTCCATGCCCCGCTCCAGCTCCAGCCGGGCACAGATCAGTGCGGTATGGTAGGCGTCCCCCAGGGCGTCATGGGCCGGGCGGGTGGCCTCGATTTCGAAATAGGCCATGGCGGTTTTCAGCGCCTTCTGGGAGGTTGAGCCATCGGTCTGGGCGTTGAAAATCATCTGAGCGTTGTACCAGCGCTCGGTCCAATCGGTGTCCAGACCGTAGAGCTGGAGATTCTCCCGAAGAATGGTAATGTCGTCAAAGCCCCAGGTCAGGAAGATCACATTTTCCCCGCACCACTGCCGGAACCGTTCCACCGCCTCGGCAAAGCCGACTCCCTCCGCCAGCAAGCGGGATTCCTTGATCCCCGTGAGCTTGCTCACCCGGCGGTTGAGACGGCGGTAATACTTCGGGCGGACCATGATCTGAAACTCGCCGTTCAGCGCCCGGTCTGTCAGGCGCACCGCTCCCATCTGGATGATCTCCCCTCGGATCTGCACGGGAAGCACCTTCTTGGAGGACGGAGAGCCGGGCCAGGGCTGATTCCATTCCATATCCAAAACGATATAGTCCATTTCGCAACCTCTGTTTTTATTGTGCTGTTGGGTATTATATCACACCAAAGCGCCTTCTGTAAACAAGAAGTTGCAAAAAATATCACCGTTTCCGGCGTTCACCCTATTTCCCCATGAGCTGCCGCTCATTCAGTTCCCCCGCCTGGTAGCCCTTGGGCTTATCGCACACGGGGCAGGGATCGCAGGCGCGGACGCTTTCGTAGGTGTAGCCGCAGTTCAGGCAGCGCCAGGTGATGGGCCGCTCCTTCTCGTGCAGGGTCCCGGAGGTGTACTGGTCGTACAGGCTCTGGAACGCATTGTGGTGGACGCCCTCGATCCGGGCGATTTGCAGCCAGAGCCGGGCGGCCTCATCGCAGCCCTCCCGGCGAGCCGCCTCCGCGAAGGCCGGATAGACCTGATCATGCTCGTGCATTTCTCCGGTGGCGGCATAGGCCAGATTCTCCGCCGTGCTGCCCAGCTGGAAGGGATAGCCGCCGGAGATATCGATATTGTCGGCGCAGCCGCCCATTTTTTGCAGCTGCTCCAAAAATTCCTCGGCGTGGACCGCCTCGTTGGCGGCGGTCTCCTCAAAGACCCGGGCGATCCACTCCTGGCCCTCCTTCCGGGCCACCTGGGCGTAGACGGTGTACCGGGTGCGGGCCTGGGCCTCCCCGGCAAAGGACCGGGCCAAATTCTCAAGGGTTTCGCGATTGCTTGTATCCATGGCAATGCCTCCTTTATAAAAGGCAGTATGCCCATGGGCCGGGAAAACTATACGCCCTCCGCACCCGTTCCGGCAAGCAGGATCTGGGCGATCCGCTCCGCCGCCGCGCCCGGGAACCGGGCCGCCAGATTGTCCGCCATGGTCTGCCGCCGGGCGGGATTTTGGACCAGGAAGGCCGCCATCTCCGCCGCCTTCTTTGGGTCCTCGCTGCCCATGGCGCAGCCCCGGGACAGAAAGTATTCAAAATTCCGCCGCTCACAGCCGCCTACGGCGTTGATCAGCACCATGGGAACGTGCTTGCAGGCCGCCTCGGTGACGGTGAGGCCCCCGGGCTTGGTGACGATCAGATCCGCCGCGTCCATGTACTCGGCGATCCGGCTGGTAAAGCCCACCACCCGCAGCCGGGGATCGGACAGCTCCTCCAAACTCCGGCAGAGGTCTTCATTGTTCCCGCAGACCGCCGCCACCGTGGCGCCGGACTTCTCCAGCAGGCCCAGGGCAATTTTCCGAATAGGCCCCGCCCCCATGCTGCCGCCCAGCAGCAGCGCCAGCGCCCCCTCCGCCGGCAGGCGAAGGGCCCGGCGGGCCTGGGCCCGGTCCCCCCTGCTCCGAAAGGCCCGGCAGGTGGGGATCCCGGTGGGCAGCAGCTTCTCCTTCGGGAGCCCGACGGCGGCAAATTCCGGGATCAGATCCTCCGCCGGGAGAAAATAGCCGTCCAACTGGCAGCTTTCCACGGTGGGCGAGCAGGTATAGTCCGTGGCGGCAAAGTAGCAGGGCATTTCCGCTCCCCAAACCCGCCGCACCTCGGTCATCATCAGCCCGGCGAACACATGGGTACACAGCACCGCTCCGTAGCCGCCCTCCCGCAGCAGGTCATGCAGCCGCTCCGCCCCCATGGCCAGCAGCTCATAGACCGGGGTGGCCTCCTCCGGCTCCGCGGGGTTGTGCTCCATAGCCCGGTAGCTGGCGTCGATGAGCATGGGGCCGTACTTATAGAGCCGCACATGCCAGTTGCAGACAAATTTGGAAAACCGGGGGGACAGGCAGGCCAAAGCATCCTCCAGCCGGCAGGAGACCCCCTTGGCCTCCAGGGCCTCCATCACTGCCCGGGCAGTGGAATTGTGGCCCTCCCCGGTGTTGCAGGAGAGCATCAGCACCTTCAAGTCAGACACATCCTTTTTTCGGTCAACTTGTCAGGTATTGTACCATGTCTTCCTATAAATTGCAAGATAAAAGACGGCGTCCGCCATGAGCGGACGCCGCCGTGGTCGCGCCGTTTAGCAATTTTCTGAGGGCGTCAGGGAAAGGGCCTCCGGGTCCCCCACCAGGGTCACATCCGGATGGAGCTGCAAGATCGAGCCCGGCACCTGGGGCGTCACCGGCCCGAAAAACACGTCGTACACCGCCTGGGCCTTGGCAGCCCCCGTGGCCACCATGACGATTTTTCTGGCGGCCAGAATGCCCCCAATGCCCATGGTATAGGCCCAGCGGGGCACCTCCTCCCGGCTTTCAAAAAACCGGGCGTTGGCGCTGATGGTGGACTCCGTCAGGGCCACCCGGTGGGTGGGCAAAAGGAACACGTCCCCCGGCTCGTTGAATCCAATGTGGCCGTTGCCCCCCAGGCCCAACAGCTGAAGGTCCTGACCGCCCAGGCTTTCCAGCAGCCGGTCGTACCGGGCGCACTCCGCCCCGGCGTCCTGGGCCAGCCCGTCGGGCAGGAAGGCGCTGCCGGGATCCAGATTTACATGGTCAAACAGATTCCGGCGCATATAGTACGCATAGCTCTGGGGGTGCTCCGGTCCCAGTCCAACGTACTCGTCCAAGTTCACGGTGCGGACCCGGGAAAAATCCAGCTCCCCCCGCCGGTAGGTCTCCACCAATTCGGCATAGGTCCCCACCGGGCTGCCGCCCGTGGCCAGGCCCAGAACGCTCTCGGGCTTCAGCAGCACCTGGGCGGCAATAAGCCGGGCCGTGATTCGGCTGACCTCCTGGTAATCTTTTCCGCGGATGATGCGCATAGCAGTCCCTCCAAAAAAGTCGTTTTTGCGATGCAAGTATACATTATTTCGCCTAATTTGTACAGTACCATTGAAAAAGTTCAGCATTTTATGTAAAAACTCGGTAATATTCGGCACATCCATTCTGGCCATAAAAAATAGGACTAAATTGGTACTGTTTTTATTACCAGCTTGTGCTACAATGGGTGTAGCAATCATTGGAGGCGTTACCATGAACAAGAAGATTTTGGTCATCTGCGGCCTGGGTACCGCCGTTGCCGGCGGGCTGCTGGCGGCCTTCACCCGGGACGCGGCGCTGGCCGGGGAAGTCGACCTCTGGACCGTTCTGTTCGCCCTGGGGCTGATCCTGGTCCTGGCGGGCCTGGCCGCCGCGCTGGCCGCCTTCCAGCCCCGACAGAAAAAGGCGGACGTCGGCACCGTCACCATGGCGGCGCTGTTCGCGGCCCTGTGCTATATCGGCTTTGCCTATCTGCGGATCGACATTCCCGTGGGCACGGAGAAGACCGCCTTTCACCTGGGCAACGTGTTTTGCGTCCTGGCAGCCCTGTTTTTGGGGAGCTTCTGGGGCGGGATGTCCGGGGCCATCGGCCTGACCCTGGCGGATTTCACCTCCGGCTACCTCACCTCCGCCCCCAAGACCTTCCTGCTCAAGCTCTGCATCGGCGCCGTGACCGGGTTTGTGGCCCACCGGCTGTTCCACATCAGCCGGGAGGAGGAGACCCGGGTGCGCCTGGGAGCGGGCCTGGCCTGCGTCGCCGGGATGGGCTTCAACATCGTGGCGGATCCCCTGGTGGGCTATTTTTATAAGATGTATGTTCTGGGGGTCCCCCAGGAGGCGGCGGACATTTGGGCCAAAATGGGCGCCATCACCACCGGGGTCAACGCCCTGCTGGCCATGGTCTGTTCATTCCTGCTGTACCTCGCCATCCGTCCGGCCCTGCGGAAGACCAATCTGCTGCCAAAATTATAAAACACGGCCCGGGACGTTCCCGGGCCGAAAAAAGGGAGGGCCTGGTCGGGCCCTCCTTCGCTATGGATGTTTACCGGCTCTCCAAGCCGTCCTCCTGGGGGAGGGCGGTCCGGAGCTGGGTTGTCTCTTGTCCGTCATAGTGTTCCGCCTTTGCCGGGATCGTTCCCAGCCACATAGCCGCCACCAACAGGGCGCACAGGATCAATACCCCTAAGTTCCTCGCCAGCTTCACGGTAATCCCTCCTTCTTGTTTTTTCTCTCTGTAATACTTTTGGACAGTATCATTATAGCACCGAAGGTCCTCTTCGTCAATGGTAAATTTACAAAAATTTCATAAAAATTTTACAGTTTAGTCTAATTTACATAAAACCCATTTGCCCGCTTGCAATTTTCCTTCCCCGGGGGTATAATAGCGGCAGTACCGCAAAGGAGGCGCCGCCCATGAAGGCCTGGCAGCATTTTTGGACCATCACCCGGCACCGCCACGCGGTGCTGGCCGGGTGTTTCCGGGTGGGATTGTACTATCAGGGGCTGACCCACGACCTGTCCAAGTACAGCCCCGTGGAATTTTGGAACGGGGCCAAGTATTTCCAGGGCACCCGCAGCCCCAACACCGCCGAGCGGGAGGATCGGGGCTACTCTCTGGCGTGGATGCACCACAAGGGCCGCAACCGCCACCACTTTGAATACTGGACCGATCTGGACCTGAATACCAAGCGCTATGCCCCGGTGCCCATGCCCCGGCGCTACCTGGTGGAAATGGTGATGGACCGTCGGGCCGCCTGCCTGATCTACCAGGGGAAAAATTACACCGACGCCTCGGCTCTGGAATACTTCCTGCGCAGCAAGGACCGGATCGAGATGCACCCCCAGACCCAGCGGGAGCTGGAGTACATCCTGACCATGCTCCGGGACCGGGGGGAAAAGGAAACCTTCCGATATCTAAAAAACAGCGTTCTCAAGGGAAAGCCCTTTCCCTGGGAGGAGACGCCGGCGGAATGACGCCGGCGTTTTTTAATTCAGGGACTCCTGAGCCGGGCCCGAGACCAGATTGCCATAGGCGTCGAACCGGGAGCCGTGGCAGGGGCACTCCCAGGCGTTTTCATCCGGGTTCCAGCTGAGCTCACAGCCCAGGTGGGGACAGCGGATGTTCACGGGATGGAGCTGTCCGTTTGGATCCTTGTACACGCCTACCTTTTCCCCGTCCAGGATCACCACGCCGCCCTGGCCGGGGGCCAGGGCCTCCGCCTGCTCCTCCGGGATGTGGAACAGCTGCCGCAGCAGGCTCCTGGCGGTCCGTCCGCCCTCGGCGGCGGCCACAGGGATGGTCTCCGGCTCCAACCGTTGGGGGGCAAAAACCTGGGCGTTGGGATTGCTCCGGCCCTCCACCTGGTCCAGCAGCAGCTGGGCCGCCACCATGGAGTGGGTCATTCCCCATTTGCCGAAGCCGGTGGCCACCAAATAATTGGGCGTTTTCCGGGAAAAGCACCCGATATAGGGCACCTCGTCCAGCGTCACGCAGTCCTGGGCCGACCAGCAGGCCACCTCTCGGCTCTCCGGGAACCACTGGGCCGCCCGGTCCCGCAGCATTTGATAGCGGCCTCCCTCGTTTTGGCCCGTCCGGTGGCCGCCGCCGCCCAGGAGCAGCAGATCCCCGTAATTCCGGAAGGAAAAGGCGTCCTTCCCCTGCCCCACCGCCATTCCCGGAAATTTGGGGGCGTTTTCCAGAGCCAGAACATAGGAGCGCTCCTGGTGCATCCGGGCAAAATACATTCCGGGAAAATTCAGGAAGGGAAAGTGGCACGCGAAAACCACCTTCCCCGCCCGCACGGTTCCGTGGGGGGTGATCAGGCGGTCGTCCTCCGCCTTTTGTACCGGCGTCTGCTCGTAGACCTGCAAACCGGATGCCAGCGCCTTTAGAAATTTCAGGGGATGAAACTGGGCCTGGCCGGTAAATTTCACCGTCCCGGCCACGGGAAAGGGCAAAAAATCCCCCTTTTCAAAGCTAGCGGGCAGGCCCAGCCGGGCGGCGGTCTCCGCCTCGGCCCGGAGGGTCTTCTCCTCCTCCCCGTAGACGTAGGAATCCACAGTTTCAAAGTCGCAGTCGATGCCCTCCCGAGCAATGAGCTGGGCGTACTCCCCTACCGCGGCCAAATTGGCCTGGGCGTACTGCCGGGCCTGGGCCATGCCCACGACCTTGACCAGCTTTTCATATTTCAGAGCATGCTGAGCGGTGATTTTGGCGGTGGTGTTCTTTGTCTGCCCGCTTCCCAGGCGGTTGGCCTCCAGAATCGCCACCTGATGGCCCGCCTTTTGGAGATAGTAGGCGATCAGTACCCCCGCCATACCCCCGCCGATCACCGCGATCTCCGTTTCCAGGTCCCCGGAAAGGGGCTCCCGGGGCGCCAAATCGCAGGTTTTGGACCAGATGGATTCCATAAAATCCCCTCCATGGTAAAAAATGTAAGTACATTCTTGACCGTGGAGGGAAAAAATATACGATTATTACGATTATTTCAGCGCCGGGACCATGGCCTCCGTCTCCGCCCCGCCTTCCAGGACCAGGTGGAACAGATACACCGGCTGGTAATAGCCCTTGGTGTCCGGCCGGTAGTCCAGCTCCCAGGCGGTGACGGCGGCGAAAGTCCGGCTGCCACTGAGCCAGTAATTGCCCCCAAAGTCCCCCCGGGTCAGCTTCTCGTAGGCCTCCTGGGGGGATAGAATGGCGGCCTCCCGGTAGGGGGTCAGGCGGACCAGACTGCTCTCCACCCGGGTCACGGTCCCGGCCTGGACGGTACATTCCAAAGTGCCGGTGACGGCCTCCGTCCCGGTCACGGTGGGCGGAACGGTGAAGCTGTGCCGCCCGTCCCCCTCGTAGGTCATCGCCGCCGTCTCCGGCAGGTCAATGCCCAGTTCCGCCAGCTGGGCCAGCAGGTCCTCCCTGGTCTCCTGGGCGCCCTCCTCCGAAAGATCCAAATCCATTGGCCGGCAGCGCAGATCGTAGCTGCCGTCGATGTAGTAGATATAAAGATCATAGCCCTGGTGGTCGGAATACCAGGCCCCGTCGTCATAGTATTCCCAGTCAAAATGCTCGGTTTTCTCCCGGTCGATCCCCAGCTTTCCCTCAAAGCCCTGGGCCATGGCGTCGCAGGCGGCGTGGTCCGGCGGAGTGAAGACGTAAACCTGGGCAGTCTCCGGCCCCGTCAAATCGCACTGCAGGTCCCAGTTAAAGCCCTTGGTGGAGAAGCGGTACACCGGCGCCCCTGGCAAATTTCCGTAATCCTGCAAAGCATAGCCGCCGAACAGGACCGCCATGGCCAGGATAAAGGCCCCCGGCCCCAGCAGATACCCCAGCCGCCCCTTCCCCGGGGCCAGGAAGATCATCACGCACCAGTAGCCCAGCATGGTCCCCAGGCAGTTGGTGAACACGTCGTCCACATCCGCCAGCCCCCGGCCGGTGAAAAACTGGACGACCTCCAGCGCCAGGCAGAACCCCAGGCCGATCCCAAAGACCAGATACCATTTCCGCAGCCGCCGCCACAGCAGGGGAAGCAGCGCCCCCAGGGGCACGAACAGGGCAATATTTAAAAAGATGTTCAGCCAAGTCCGGAGGGTGAACTGATTCCAGGCCTCCCGCCAGGCCAGGAACAGATAATAGTTTACATAACTCATGCTGCCGGTGGGCTCGGGGCTTCGCTGCAACACCGTCACCGACAGCACCACCGCCAGGTAGGCCGCCAGGGCGGCCATCCCCAGCCCCCGGGGGATGGAGATTTTGGCCGTGCCTCTCTTGGTTGACATAATATTGTAGCACGCCACCCCGCCCCATGCAACTGCCGCTGCAATTAGCGCAGGAATCGCGGTGTCGAATAGGTACGAAAACAGCAATTTGACAAATTCCGGCATAGAAAAACACCCATCCTTTCGGGGTGATTATCCCACAGGACGGGTGTTATGTCAAATTAAGATTTTATGAAGATTTTGCATGGAAAGGGTGGCTGGTCGGCATCCAGCCCTCATCAGGGCAGATACCGCACCGTCAGATCCCCGAAGCTCACATTGGCGTCCAGGATCAGGATCCCCTCCGGCTCCGGGTCCGGCGCCCCCACCTCCTGGCAGGCCCCGAAGGAGGCGTTCCGCTGCCCAAAACAGACGGCGAACCGCCGGGGTACCAGGATCGTGGTCTCCCCAAAGGATCCCGCCACCCGGATGTGGCAGTCCTCCGCCAGGGTCCGGACCCCGCTCAGGTCCAGGGTATAGTCCCCAAAGGAGGTGTCCATGGTCCCGCCGGCCAGCACCGGCAGGTCCACCCGCCAGGTATTCTCCGAAAAGGACCCGGAGCAGGTGAAATGGGTCCCGTCGGCGCTCACCTGGTAGCCCTGGGCACTCCGGTCCCGTCTACTTCCGTCATAGGAGAAGACCACCATGGGCTTGCGGGCCCGGCGAAGCACATCCACCAGCAGGCCCAGACCCAGCAGCACCAGCAGCAGGGGCATCAAAAAGTTCTTGTTTTCCAGCCATTCCGGCAGGATGCCCAAATTGCTCACCAGAAAATACAGCCCCGCCAGGGTCACCCCCAGCCGGAGAACGGTGAACCTGCGCAGCATGTACGCCCCGCCGAAGACCAGCAGCGCCGTGGGCCAGAGGATGGCCCAAAAACTTGCCTTTTGGCTGAACATCTCCGCCGCCGCCAGCAGCACCCCCGTCAGCAGAATCCACACCGCCGCCGCCAGGGCCGCCACCTTCCCGGAGTCCCAGGTGAAGGAGACCTTGCCGTTTCCCACCGTCACCTTGCCGGTGCCGCCGCCGCTTTTGAACTCAAAGCTCTCCGGCTGCTCCACCTGGCCCTCATGGACCGGCTCCTTGGGCGCCCGGCCCAGCAGCTCGTCCACGGAAAGGCCCAGCAGATCCGCCAACGCCGGCAGCGTGGCAATGTCCGGGCAGGACTGATCGTTTTCCCATTTGCTCACCGCCTGGGCGGTGACGCCCAGCTTCTCCGCCAGCTGATCCTGGGTCCAGCCCAGCTCCTTGCGCCGCTGGGCGATGCGTTTACCCATATCCATGGTAATTCCCTCCTTGCGATTCGATGGGTATATCATGCCATAAAATGGGGGAAAAAGCTATCAATTATTTGTTAAATTTCTTCTTTTCCACTCCCAACCGGCGGTTGACTCAAAACAACCGCCGGTTGGGCTTGATTTTGCTTGCCTTTTGGCGGGTTTTGCGCTAGAATGAAGAAAAAACCAAGGAGGCACCCTATGGAAAAAATCACCAGCTTTACCATCGACCATCTCCGGCTGCTGCCGGGA
Organism: uncultured Oscillospiraceae bacterium; assembly: GCA_947627745.1. Taxonomy (GTDB): domain Bacteria; phylum Bacillota; class Clostridia; order Oscillospirales; family Oscillospiraceae; genus Faecousia. The sequence continues at coordinate 33,796 of CANQXH010000007.1, read as the reverse complement.
CTCTACGTCTCCCGGAAGGACAAAGTGGGCGCGGAAACCGTCACCACCTTCGATCTCCGGCTCACCCGGCCCAACAAGGAGCCGGTGATGAATACCGCCGAAGTCCACGCCATCGAGCATCTGGCGGCAACCTACCTGCGGAACGACCCGGCGTGGAAGGACCGGGTGCTCTACTTCGGCCCCATGGGCTGCCGGACCGGGTTCTACCTGCTCCTGGCCGGGGATCTGGAGGCTCTGGACGCCGCGCCACTGGTCACCGCCTGCTTCCGCTTCATCCGGGACTACGACGGGCCCATCCCCGGTGCCAGCCCCGCCGACTGCGGAAACTATCTGGACATGAACCTGCCCATGGCCAAATACTGGGCCGGGCGGTATGTGGACATTTTGGAAAATTTGGACGAGGCTCACAGCGTCTACCCGAAAGGAGTATGAACATGTCAATTCTTGGAATCATCGGGGCCATGGACATCGAGGTGGCCCTTCTGAAGGAACAAATGGTGGGACTGACGGAGACAACCAAGGCGGGCATGCCCTTCTTCCTGGGCTCTCTCCAGGGCCAGCAGGCCGTGGTGGCCCGGTGCGGCGTGGGCAAGGTCAACGCTGCCCTCTGCGCTCAGATCCTCATCGACTGCTTTGGCGTCACCCACCTGGTGAACACCGGCATCGCCGGGTCCCTCTGCCCGGACCTGGACATCGGGGATCTGGTGGTGAGCCAGGACGCCGTGTACCACGACTTTGACTGCACCCACTTCGGCTACCCCCAGGGCCAGGTGCCGGGGATGCCTCCGGCCTTCCCCGCCGACGAGACGATGCTGGCCTACGCCTTCGCCGCCGCCGAGGCGGTCCATCCCGGCCATGTGAAGGTGGGCCGGGTGGCCAGCGGGGATCTGTTCGTCAGCCGGGAGGAGCGGAAAAGCGCCATCGTCACCCTTACCAGCGGCCTGTGCACCGAAATGGAGGGGGCCGGCATTGCCCAGGCGGCTTATGTAAACCAGGTGCCCTTCGTCATTCTCCGGGCCATCTCCGACAAGGCCGACAGCGGCGCGGAAGTGGACTACCCCACTTTTGAGGCCGCCGCCGCCCGGCGGTGCGCCGCCGTGGCCATGGGTGTGGCCCAGCGGATGGCCGAGGCTGAGGCGGAGGCTTGACCCGGGAGGCGCTTTTGGCCCTGGCCCAGACCCAATACGGGGCGGAGGCCGCCTATCTGTGGAAAAAATATCCCCAATACTGCGTCCTCCGCCGGCCCAGCGGCAAGTGGTTCGCCCTGGTGATGGACGTACCCAGGAGCCGCCTGGGGCTGCCCGGGGAGGGGTCCGTGGATGTGGTGGACGTCAAATGCGGGCCGCTGCTGCTGGGCTCCTACCTGGGCCGGCCGGGATTCGCCCCCGCCTACCACATGAACAAGGAACACTGGATCAGCGTCCTGCTGGACGGCACCGCTTCCCGGCAGGAGATCGAGACCCTGCTGGACATCAGCTTTGGGCTGACGAAATAGGAGACATCAGGGCGGCTGAACTGGAAAAGGTCGAATGGGAAGCTGTTCGGCAAGACGGGTTAGGAGGAAATAAAAATGACCACCCCGCGCCGGGAATCCGGCGCGGGGCGATCTGTTGGAAAGCCGCTGATTTGTAAGGAACCGTCAAAAGAGGGGCTTTAGGAACAGGAGCACTTCGCGGCCCTTTTGATTGCGGTACACATAGCCGTCGGTTTCAAAGCCCAGGCTGTTATGCAGGGCGATGCTGGCAAGATTGTCCCGCCGCACCTGCTGGGCAGCGATTTTGAAGCCCCTCTTTTTGGCCTCGTCCAGGGCCAGCGACAGAGCGGCCCGGCCAAAGCCCTGATGCCGAAAGGCTGGGAAAATCTCCGGCCCCAGCTCCAGAACGCTGGGTGAATGGCAAAACAGGGAGATTTCGCCCACGATCCGCCCGCCGCTAAGAACAGCGAACATTTCAAAATACCGGCCCTGAAATTCCTGGGTATTCCAGGCGCGAATCAACTCCTCCGTCTCTTCCAGGCTGTATCCGCCGCCCTGGGCCTCCCGTAAAGCGGGCGCGTCGGACGGGGCAAAGTGCCGCAGCGTTACCATCCTCGTCCCCTCCCGGCGGTCAATCCAGCTTCAGGTCCCCCAGCTTGATCCAGCCCAGCTTCCGGAAGAGAAAGCCGAAGGCCCAGCACAGAAGGGCCGGAAGGACGAAGGAAATCAGGACCAGGCCCAGATAATCGAAAAAGGTGGGGGAAATGGCCGCCGCGCCGGCGGACACGGCCTCGGCGCTGGGGGCCACCCAGCCGGTGAGGACCCCGATCTGCCCCACCAGGCCGCAGGTGCCCATGCCGGCGGACACCGGCGGGCCGTTCATCTCCAGGTGGAACACGCAGGTGGCCAGGGGGCCGGTGATGGCGGAGGTGAGGATCGCCGGGAGCCAGACCCGGGGATTTTTCAGAATGTTGGGCATTTGCAGCATGGAGGTGCCCAGGCCCTGGCTCACCAGGCCGCCCCACCGGTTCTCCCGGAAGGACAGCACGGCAAAGCCTACCATATTGGCGCAGCACCCCGCCACCGCCGCGCCGCCGGCCAGGCCTGTCAGCTTCAGGGCGGCGCAGATGGCGGCGGAGGAAATGGGCAGGGTCAGGGCCATACCCACCGCCACGGACACCAGGATGCCCATCCAGAAGGGCTGCAGGACCGTGGCCCACTGGATGAAATTCCCCACGGCGGAGGCCGCCGTGCCAATGGCCGGGGCCCACCAGACGGAGAGGCCCACCCCCACCAGGATGGTCACCAGGGGGGTCACCAAAATATCCACCTTGGTCTCCTTGCTCACGGCCTTGCCGCACTCCGCCGCCACAATGGCGATAAACAGCACCGCCAGAGGGCCCCCGGCGCCGCTGCCGCCGGACAAGGTCGTGGAGCCCAGGGCGTTGGCGGCATAGCCCACGGTGGCCAGGGAGAACAGGACCATGGCCGGGGCCTTCAAGGCGTAGCCGATGGCCACCGCCATGGCCGCCCCGCTCATGGACGAGGCAAAGTCCCCCACCTGGACCAGAAATTCCAGCCCCAGCTGCTGGCCCAGGGTCTTGACGATGGTGCCCACCAGCAGGGAGCAGAACAGGCCCTGGGCCATGGCCCCCAGGGCGTCGATCCCGTACCGCTTGGCGGAAAAAACAATGTCCTTCCGCCGCAGAAATGCCCGCAGCTTTTCCATTTTGACAGCCTCCCCGGCTTTTTTTCACACATTATACGCCGATTTAAGGATTTGTCAATAGCTCAACTTGGGAAAAGGGATTGCAATTTGTTCCTTTTTCTGGTATGATGGGCCCTGGAAGGAGACGAAGCACCATGACCCAAAAACACAAGCGGGGCGACCGGCGGGACGCCGTCTGGCTCCGAGACCTGCCGGCGCTGCATCAGATCATGCCGCCGCTGATGCCCAACCGGGCGGACAACGAGGCTTACGTCAGCATCGACGTGGACCTGCGGCCCCTGGACGCCTATCTGGAAAAGAAGAACAAGGACCTGCCCCACGACGACCGCTACACCTACTTCCATCTGGTCAGCGCCGCCATCGCCCGGGCCTTCATCCTTCGGCCCAGAATGAACCGGTTCATCTGCAACAACAAGCTCTACCAGCGGAACAACGTGACCGTGGCCTTTGTGGTGAAGAAGAAATTTGAGGACAAGTCCGAGGAAGGGCTGGCCTTCCTGGAAATGGAACCCGGGGACACCATCGATACCTACCACCAGAAGATCCTGGACGTGATCCACGCCACCCGCCGGGAGGACGTGAAGGACGCCTCCACCGGCGCCATGGACCTGCTGGTGAAGCTGCCCCACTTCGTCACCGTCGGGATCGTGAAATTTGTCCGCTGGCTGGACAAATTCGGCATGGCGCCCCAGGATATGATCGCCACCGATCCCAATCACGCGGCGGTTTTTTTGAGCAACCTGGGTTCCATCGGCCTGAACTGCGGCTATCACCATCTGGTCAACTGGGGCACCAACTCCTGCTTCGTGGTGGTGGGCCGGATCCACTACACCGCGGACTACGGCCCCGACGGGCAGGCGGACGTTCACCAGGTGCTGCCCCTGGGAGTGACGCTGGACGAGCGGATCGCCGACGGCTACTACTATTCCGGCACCGTGGCCCTGGTTCGGGAACTGCTGACCCATCCGGAGCTTCTGGAGCAGCCCGCGTCTCAGCCGGTGGAGTTTGCCATTCGGCGGTAAGGCCCGGCTTTTTCCCTTCCGGCGCCTGTTTTTCGGCATTTTTTCGGTGCTGGACCGGAAAAACCAGGGAAAACCCCCCGGTTTCGACTTGCTTTTTAAACGGTCGCGTGATATACTGTTAGTATTCTCATATTTTGGAAAGGCAGGGATATGCCATGGATGAATTCACCAATGAATCCAGCAGTGAATCCACCAATGAGTCCGGCAGCGAATTTACCCGCCCCGTCAGACGGCGGCGGCGCTCTCAGGCGCAGGTTTTTAAAGAAAACTATCTGCCGATCATCTTTATCGCGGCGGCTCTGATCATGATCGTCATTTTTATCGTCGGCGCTGTGGGCCGGTCCAACGCCCAGAAGGCGGAGAAGGCCCGGCAGGAATCCATCGCCAAGGAGGAGAGTGCCCGGCAGGCCAGCATCCTGGAGGCGGAGGTAGTGGATATTCTCAACCGCTCCGAGGCACTGGCGCTGCAATATGACTATGTGGGGGCCATCAAGGTGATCGACAGCTTCTCCGGTGACCCCGCCGCGTATCCGGAGCTGGCGGTCAAGCGGGACAAGTACGCCAAGGCCTACTCGGAGATGACCGAATGGGGGAGCCTGGATCAGGTCACCCATCTGTCCTTCCATCTGCTGATCGCCGATCCCCAGCGGGCCTGGAACAACGCCGAGTACGGCGATTCCTATAACCGCAACTTCGTCACCTGCGAGGAGTTCTCCAAAATCTTGCAGCAGCTCTACGACAACGGGTACATGCTGGTGGACTACAACGATTTTGTGGAGGTCACCAAGGACGCCGACGGCAACAATGTGTACACCGCGAAAAAGCTGTACCTCCCCGCGGGGAAAAAGCCCCTGATGATCACAGAAACTCAGGTTAACTATTATCAGTACATGACCGACAGCGACGGGGACGGCAGTCCGGACAAGGACGCCGCCGGCTTCGCCAGCCGTCTGCTGGTGGACGAAAACGGCCAGTTCACCTGCGAGCTGGTGGACAGCAGCGGCACCACCGTCACCGGCAACTACGACCTGGTGCCCATTCTGGAATCCTTTATCCAGGAGCACAGCGACTTCTCCTTCGGCGGCGCCCGGGCGGTGCTGGCGGTCTCCGGCTATGACGGAATCTTCGGCTACCGCATCGACTCCGACGGCCGGGATAAGGGCTCCGATTACTACAATCAGCAGGTGGAGGGGGCTCAGAGAGTGGTCAACGCCCTGCGGGACCGGGGGTACATCCTGGCCTGCTACACCTACGGCAACGAGTCCTACGGGGAATTCAACGCCTCGGAGATTCAGGCCGATCTGGACAAGTGGAACAGCGAGATCGTCCCCGTGCTGGGCGAGACCGACGTGCTGGTCTACGCCCGGAACTCCGACATCGGAGACACCTACTCCGGCGCGGCCTACGAGGTGCTGAAGCAGGCGGGCTTCCACTACTATCTGAGCTTCTGCCAGACCTCCGCCCCCTGGGCCAATATCACCAGCGAGTACGTCCGCCAGGGCAGGCTGCTGGTGACCGGTCAGACCATGCGGGAACATTCCGATTACTTCCAGGGGATGTTCGATCCCCTCACCGTGCTGGACACCACCCGGCCGGCGCTGGACGACTAAATCAAAGGTATTCTGATCGAGGCGCTCTCCTCCGGGAGAGCGCTTTTTTTGGACGGTTCGTCAAAATATTGTCCCCATTTTTTGTAAAAAATCCCAGGATGTTCATGCTCCGTTCATATCCGTTTGGTAGCATGGAATGAAAATGAATTTGAGGTGAAAACGAGTATGCTGAAATTAACCAACGTGGTCAAGGACTACCGGGTAGGCGCCAACATTACCCACGCCCTCCGGGGGGTGAGCATTGCCTTCCGGCCCTCGGAATTTGTGGCGATCCTGGGCCACTCGGGCTGCGGCAAGACGACTCTGCTAAATATCATCGGCGGCCTGGACCAGTACACCTCCGGAGATCTGGTCATTCGGGGCCGCTCCACCAAAAAATTCAAAAGCCGGGACTGGGATACCTACCGGAACCATTCCGTGGGCTTTGTATTTCAGAGCTACAATCTGATCCCTCACCAGTCCGTACTGGCCAACGTGGAGCTGGCGCTGACTCTGTCCGGCGTCAAGCGGGCGGAACGCCGCCGCCTGGCCGCCGCCGCCCTGGAAAAGGTGGGCTTGGGCGATCAGCTTCACAAAAAGCCCAACCAGCTCTCCGGCGGCCAGATGCAGCGGGTTGCCATCGCCCGGGCCCTGGTCAACGACCCGGAGATCCTCCTGGCCGACGAGCCCACCGGCGCCCTGGACTCGGAAACCTCCGTCCAGGTCATGGAGCTTCTAAAGGAAATCGCCCGGGACCGGCTGGTGATCATGGTCACCCACAACCCGGAGCTGGCGGAGCGGTACGCTACCCGGACCGTCCGGCTGCTGGACGGGAAAATCACCGCCGACTCCGATCCCTATGACGACAGCGAAGAGCAGGTGGAGAAGGGCGGCAAGGGCCGCCGGGCCTCCATGTCCGCCCTCACCGCCTTTACCCTCTCCCTGAGCAACCTGATGACCAAGAAGGCCCGGACTATCCTCACCGCCTTCGCCGGGTCCATCGGGATCATTGGCATTGCCCTGATCCTGAGCATCTCCACCGGCATCAACAACTATATCGCCGGCGTGGAGCAGGATACCCTGTTCAGCTATCCCGTGACCCTCCAATCCGCCGCCATGGATATGTCCAGCATGATCACCGCCATGGACAGCAATCTGGAGGAGGTCGAATACCGGGAGGACACCATCTACTCCGCCAACGTCATGTCCGGCATGATGGACATGATGTTCTCCAGCGCCACCACCAACAACCTGACTTCTTTCAAGGAGTTCATCGAGTCCGGAAACAGCGGCTTGGAGGCGCTGACCAGTGAGATCCGCTATGTCTATTCCACCCAGCTTAACGTCTACAAGTCCGACACCTCCGACGGGGTCTACCAAGTCAATCCCAGCCAGGTTTTCTCCTCCCTGGGGATGGGCAGCCGGATGGCCATGGCCTCCGACGTGTGGGTGCGACTCACCGGCAACGACGACCTGCTGAAAACCCAATACACCCCCCTGGCCGGGCGGCTGCCCCAGGCCTGGAACGAGGTGGCCCTGGTCGTGGATGAGCAGAACCGGGTGACGGACTACACCCTCTACGCCCTGGGGATCCTAGACGTTTCCACCCTTCGGGACGCCATTCAGGAGAAAATGGAGGGCGGAGACCCGGAGATCGACACCACTACCAAGGAATATTCCTTCGACGACTTCCTGGGCATGACCTTCAAGCTGGTGCCCACCTCCTCCTACTATGCTGAGGAGGATGGGATCTGGGTGGACAAGTCGGAGGATGAGGTCTACATGACCGGCGTTCTGAAAGACGCGGAGGATCTGACAATTGTAGGCATTCTCCGGCCCGAGGGAGACGCGGGCGCCAGCGCCTATGGCGTCATCGGCTACACCGGGGCCCTGATGGATCACCTGATTGCCGAAGTGGACGACTCCGAGGTGGTGGCCGCCCAACGGGAGGACCCGGACACGGACATTCTGACCGGGCTGCCCTTCCCCGATCCCGACGCGGAACCGGTTGTATACACCATGGAGGAGATCCAGGCCATGCTCCCCGGGATGCCGGAGGAGCAGGCCGCCCAGATCACCGGCAGCATCGCCCAGATGCGGCAGGCGGGAATGTCCGACGATCAAATCGCGGAAATGCTCTCAGGCCAGCTTGCCGGGGATTTTTCCAGCTCCACCTATGAGGACAATCTTACCGTCCTCGGCGTCTCCAATTTGGATGAGCCCAGCTCCATCAACCTCTACCCCATCGATTTTGAGGCCAAGGACGCCATCGCGGATATTATCGCGGACTACAATAAAGAGAAAGACAGCGAGAATCAGATCACCTACACAGACTATGTAGGGCTGATGATGAACTCCGTCACCACGATCATCAACGCCATCAGCTATATTCTCATTGCCTTTGTGGCCATCTCCCTGGTGGTGTCCTCCATCATGATCGGCATCATCACCAACATCTCCGTTTTGGAGCGGACCAAGGAGATCGGCATTCTCCGGGCCGTGGGCGCCTCCAAAAAGGATGTGGGCCGGGTGTTCAACGCCGAGACCGTCATTGAGGGTCTGGCGGCGGGCCTGGTGGGCATCGGCATCACGGAGCTGCTGATCATGCCCATCAACCATCTGATCGAGACCATTGCCGGCATCGCCGCCAAGGCTTATCTGGACCCGGTGGCGGCGGTGATCCTGGTGGGGATCTCCGTGTTTTTGACCTTTATCGCCGGTCTGATTCCCGCCCACAGCGCCGCCAACAAGGATCCGGTGGTGGCCCTGCGGACCGAATAAGCCGCTCGGAACATTCATTTATAAATTGCGCCGCTCCCCGGCTGGGGAGCGGCGTATTTTAGGGATTGGCGTATTTGGGGGAAGGCGTATTTTAGGAGCCCTTCCGAAGCTCGATGATTTGATCTCGCAGGACCGCCGCGTACTCGTATTCCATCATCCGGGCGGCCTCCTTCATCTGCTTTTCCAGCCGGGCAATCTCCCGCTCCTTCTCCGCCTTGGTCATCTTGATGCCATTGCGGCCCTTCCGCTCGGCGGTAGGGCTGGAAATTTCGATCAGGTCCCGGACGGACTTGATGACCGTCTTGGGGACGATGCCGTGGGCCCGGTTGAACTCGTCCTGGATCTTCCGACGGCGCTGGGTCTCCCGAATCGCCACACGCATGGAGTCCGTCTCCGTGTCGGCGTACATGATCACCTTGCCTCCGGCGTTCCGGGCAGCCCGGCCAATGGTCTGGATCAGACTGGTCTCGGAACGGAGGAATCCCTCCTTGTCCGCGTCCAGGATGGCCACCAGACTCACCTCCGGCAGGTCCAGGCCCTCCCGCAGCAGGTTGATGCCCACCAGTACGTCGAATTTCGCCATCCGCAGGTCCCGGATGATCTCCATCCGCTCCATGGCGCCGATATCCGAGTGCATATAGCGGACCTTGATCCCCGCTTTTTGAAGGTAAACCGTCAGGTCCTCCGCCATCTTCTTGGTCAGGGTGGTCACCAGAACCCGCTCCTGCCGGGCGGTCCGGGCGTTGATCTCCCCGATCAGATCATCGATCTGGCCCTGGATGGGCCGGATCTCCACCTCCGGGTCCAGCAGCCCCGTGGGGCGGATCACCTGCTCCACGATCTGGCCGGAGCGGGACTTCTCGTACTCCGACGGGGTGGCGGATACATAGATGATCTGATTGAGCTTACTGTCAAATTCCTCGAAATTCAGGGGCCGGTTGTCATAGGCCGATGGCAGGCGGAAGCCGTAGTTCACCAGGGCCTCTTTTCGGCTCCGGTCCCCGGCGTACATGGCCCGGCACTGGGGAATGGTCACATGGCTCTCGTCGATGAATAGGAGAAAGTCCTTGGGAAAATAGTCCAAAAGGGTGGTGGGCGGCGTCCCCGGGGCCCTGCCGGAAATCACCCGGGAGTAGTTTTCGATGCCGTTGCAGAAGCCGATCTCCGTCATCATTTCCAGGTCGTAGGCCGTCCGCTGGGCGATACGCTGGGCCTCGATGAGCTTGTCGTGGGCACGGAACCAGGCCACCTGCTCGTCGCACTCCTTCTGGATCTCCAGCATGGCCCGCTGCATCTTTTCCTTGGAGGTGACGTAGTGGCTGGCGGGGTAGATCGCCACATGCTCCACATATCGCTCCGCCATGCCGGTGACGGCGTTGATCTCCGCGATCCGGTCGATCTCGTCCCCGAAAAACTCCACCCGGATGGCCCGGCCGGACCAGTAGGCGGGATAGACCTCCAGGGTGTCCCCCCGGACCCGGAATTTGTTCCGGGAGAAGTCCAGGTCGTTCCGCTCATAGCGGATCTCCGCCAGCTTCCGCAAAATTTCGTCCATGGGCCGTTCCTGGCCCACCCGGAGGGAAATGACCATGTTTTTATAGTCGATGGGGTCGCCAAGGCCATACAGGCAGCTCACCGAGGCCACCACGATCACGTCCCGCCGCTCAAAAAGGGCGGAGGTGGCGCTGTGGCGCAGCCGGTCGATCTCCTCGTTCACGGCGGCGTCCTTTTCAATATAGGTGTCCGTGTGGGCGATATAGGCCTCGGGCTGATAATAGTCGTAGTAGGAAATGAAATACTCCACCGCGTTGTTGGGGAAAAACTCCCGAAACTCGGAGCAGAGCTGGGCCGCCAGGGTCTTGTTGTGGGCCAAGACCAGGGTGGGGCGGTTTAAATTGGCGATCACCGAGGCCATGGTGAAGGTCTTGCCGGAGCCGGTGACCCCCAGCAGCGTCTGCTCCCGCAGGCCCCAATTCACGCCGTCGGTCAGGGCCTTTATGGCCTCCGGCTGATCCCCGGCGGGGGTGTAATCCGATACAAGAGTAAATCGATCCATTTTACTTCCTTTCACCGGGCCGGTAGTACCCGGACTGGGCCAGGGAGACATAGTCCCCGTCCGCCACCACGATGTGGTCCGCCAGGCACACCTCCACCGCCGCCAAGGCGTCCGCCACCAGCTGGGTGGTGCGCACGTCCTCCCCGGAGGGCAGCGCCAGGCCGCTGGGATGGTTGTGGGCCAGTACGACGGAGGTGGCGTTGGCCCAGAGTGCCACTTCCACAATCCGGCGGATGGACACGGCGGCGGAGTTGATACTTCCCTCCCCCACCTTTTTACAGCACAGCACCTTGCACTTGGCGTCCAGGCACAGGAGAAACACGGTCTCCTCGGGCAGGCAGTGAAAATAGCCAAGCAGATATTCCCCGCATTTTTCCGTGGTGTTCAGGATCCTGGCGCCGGTGGTGCGGTTCACCAAATAATACCGGGCCAGAGCCGGCACCAGGCGCAAAAGCGTGGAAGCGTTCTCTCCCACGCCCTCTACCCGCTCCAGCTCCTCCGCCGGAGCCTCCAGCACCTGGGCAAGGGAGCCGAAGTGCTCCAGCAGCGCCTCGGCGATGGGCCGGGTGTCCTTCCTGGGCACACAGTAGAACAGCAAAAGCTCCAAAACGTACACCTGCTCGAAATTATCCAGCCCTTCCGCGCGGAAGCGGTTTTTCAGCCGCTGACGGTGCCCCTCATGATTGACCATATTTTTCACCTCTGCCCTTGTTTCCCCTTGCTATTTTTTTACTTTTTCGCTAAAATAGGATTATCGAATTTCGTCGAAACCCGCCGCCGCAAGTTTTTTGAAATTCTGCGCAAGATATGCCTTGGGGTCTGCCCCAGGCTGACCAGGCATGGGGCCCCGTCCCCCGCCGTCGTGAGGAGGAAATGTCATGGAACGACCCAATGACGCAATGGAACTGCTGGATCTGATGCTCCAGCCCGCGTTCTGCGTAAAAGATGGCCGGATTCAGAAGGTCAACGCCGCAGCCGCCAGCCGGATGCTTTCCGTGGGGGATACGCTGGGCCCGCTGCTGCGCACCGGTCAGGAGGAATACGCCGCCTTCACCGGCGGATGTCTCTATCTGGTCCTGGAAATCAGCGGCGCACCCTGCGGCGCCTCCGTCACCCGCCACGGGGACACGGACGTGTTTTTATTAGAGCAGGACGAAGAACAGGAAAATCTGCGGGCCATGGCCCTGGCGGCTCAGGAGCTGCGGGAGCCGTTGTCCGTGATCATGACCGTCACCGACGCGCTGTTCCCGATCCTGACTTCCCAGGAAAAGGGCATGGACGCCCAAACCGCCCGGATCAACCGGGGACTATTCCAGATGCTCCGGGTGGTGAGCAATATGTCCGACGCAGCCCGGTTCTCCGGGGAGACCGCCGGCCACATGGAGACCCGGGACATCTCCCAGATCTTCGACGAGCTGTTTGAACGGGCCGGGGGACTGATGGCCCACACCGGCCTGACCCTCCACTATACCGGTCTGCGGCAGCGGGTTTTCTGCCTGGTGGACGGGGAACGGCTGGAGCGGGCGGTGTACAACCTCCTGTCCAACGCCATGAAATTCACCCCCAAGGGCGGCGCCGTGGAAGCCAAGGTCCAGCGGAAGGGAGAGAAACTCTATCTCTCCGTTCAGGACAACGGCTGCGGCGTGCCGGAAGCGATCCAGTCCACCATCTACTCCCGCTATCTGCGGCAGCCGGGGGTGGAGGACGGGCGGTACGGCATCGGCCTGGGCATGCTACTGGTGCGCTCCGCCGCCGCCTGCCACGGCGGCACCGTGCTGATGGAGCAGGTGCCCGGCGGCGGGGTACGGTTTACCATGACCGTCGCCATCCGCCAGAACGCCCGGCCCGCCCTGCGCAGTCCCATGTTGCAGGTGGACTACGCCGGGGAGCGGGATCACGCCCTGACGGAGCTTTCCGACTCCCTGCCAAGCCTCCTATACAACAATGTCAACTGACGCGCTCCCCGGCTCGCCGGGGAGTTTTTTCAGCCCTCCAGACACCGGCGGAGGTACTTGCCGGTATAGCTGGCCGGGCACTGGGCCACCTCCTCGGGGGTGCCCTCCGCCACCAGATAGCCGCCCTCGTCGCCCCCTTCGGGGCCCAGGTCGAGAATATAATCCGCCGTCTTGATCACGTCCAGATTGTGCTCGATCACCACCACGGTGTTGCCCATATCCACCAGCGCCTGAAGCACTTGGATCAGCTTTGAAACGTCAGCCGCGTGAAGGCCGGTGGTGGGCTCGTCGAGAATATAGACGGTCTTTCCCGTGGAGGCACGGGCAAGCTCCGTGGCCAACTTGACCCGCTGGGCCTCGCCGCCGGAAAGCGTGGTGCTGGATTGACCTAACTTTACATAACCCAGTCCAACTTCTACCATGGTCTGGGCCTTGCGGCGGATCTTGGGCAGATTTTCAAAGAAGTCCACCGCCTCCTCCGCCGTCATGTCCAGCACCTGGGCGATGTTTTTGCCCTTATAGAGCACCTCCAGGGTCTCCCGGTTGTACCGCTGCCCGTGGCAGACCTGGCAGGGAACGTACACGTCCGCCAGGAAGTGCATCTCAATTTTCACCAGGCCGTCGCCGCAGCAGGCCTCGCAGCGGCCGCCCTTGACGTTGAAGGAGAACCGGCCCGGGCCGTAGCCCCGCATTTTCGCGTCGGCGGTGGAGGCGAACAGGTCCCGGATGTCGTTAAACAGCCCCGTATAGGTGGCCGGATTGGAGCGGGGGGTGCGGCCGATGGGGCTCTGGTCGATATCGATGACCTTGTCCAGATTTTCCAGCCCCGTGATGCCCCGGCAGGCTCCCGGCCGGGTCCGGGCGTGGTTCAGCTTGTTTAAGAGGGTCTTGTTCAGCACCTCCCCCACCAGGCTGGACTTGCCGGAGCCGGAAACACCGGTGACGCAGGTGAAGGCCCCCAAGGGGATCCGCACGTCGATGTCCTTCAGGTTGTTTTCCGCCGCCCCCAGAATTTGCAGGTACTGCCCGTTTCCCGGACGGCGGCGGGCCGGCACCGGGATCCGCTTGGCGCCGGACAGGTACTGTCCGGTGATGGACCGGGGCTCCGCCATAATATCCGCCAGAGTGCCGGCGGCCACGATCTCGCCGCCGTGGCTTCCCGCGCCGGGACCCACGTCCACAATAAAATCGGCGGCGCGCATGGTGTCCTCGTCATGCTCCACCACGATCAGGGTGTTGCCCAAGTCCCGAAGGCGCTTCAAGGTGGCCAGCAGCTTATCGTTGTCCCGCTGGTGCAGGCCGATGGAGGGCTCGTCCAGAATATACAGCACCCCCATCAGGGAGGAGCCGATCTGGGTGGCCAGGCGGATCCGCTGGCTCTCCCCGCCGGAAAGGGTGGCGGAGGCGCGGGACAGTGTCAAATATTGGAGTCCCACGTCCTTCAAAAACTGGAGCCGGGAGCGGATCTCCCGCAGGATCTGCTGGGCGATCACCGCCATGTTCCCCTCCAAATGGAGACTGTCCACAAATTCCAGGGCCTTGCCCACACTCATGCGGCAGAAGTCCATGATGCCGATGCCCCCCACGGTGACGGCCCGGGCAATGTCCGAAAGCCGGTCTCCATGGCACTGGGGGCAGGGCGCGGTGGCCATGCAACTCTCCAGCTCCTTCCGGGCGGCGTCGGACTGGGTCTGCCGGTAGCGGCGGCTGATGTTGGGAAGGATCCCTTCAAAGGGCTGCTCCAGCACCCCCATGCCGCTGCCCCGGTTGTAGGTCATCCGCAGCTTTTCGCCCTTGGTGCCCCAGAGGATCACATCCATGGCCTCCCGGGACAGCTCCTTCACCGGAGCGGTGAGGGAAAAGCGGTATTTCTGGGCCAGGGCCTCAAAATACATCCGGAAAATGGAGTCGGTCCGGGCGCTGCTCCACCCGGGGGCCTGGATGGCCCCGTCAAAGATGGATTTGTCCCGGTCCGGGATCACCAGGTCCTCGTCCGCCACCAGCTGGAAGCCCAGGCCGGAGCAGCTGGGGCAGGCCCCGGAGGGGTTGTTGAAGGAAAACATCCGCGGCTCCAGCTCCGACAGGCTGATGCCGCAGTCCTCGCAGGCGTAGTTTTGGGAGAAGGAGATCTCCTCCCCCCGGTCCGGCAGCTGGATGATCACCAAGCCCCCGGAACGGGCGCAGGCGGTTTCAATGGAGTCGGTGAGACGGCGGCGCTGGCCGGGGCGCAGCACCAGCCGGTCCACCACCAGCTCGATATTGTGCTTTTTGTTCTTTTCACAAGGAACCGGCTCGTTGAGATCGTAGAGGATCCCGTCCAGCCGGGCCCGGGTGAAGCCCGCCTTCCGGGCGTCCTCAAAGACCTTGGCGTGCTCGCCCTTCTTCCCCCGGATCACAGGACTCAGCACCACAAAGCGAGTCCCCTCCCCCAGGGCCTCCACCCGGTCCACGATCTGGTCAATGGTCTGCCGGGCGATCTCCTTGCCGCACTTGGGGCAGTGGGGGATCCCCACCCGGGCCCAGAGGAGGCGGAGATAATCGTAGATCTCCGTCACGGTGCCCACGGTGGAGCGGGGGTTTTTGGAGGTGGTCTTTTGGTCGATGGAAATGGCCGGGGACAGCCCCTCGATGGAATCCACGTCGGGCTTGTCCATCTGGCCCAAAAACTGCCGGGCGTAGGAACTGAGGCTCTCCACATACCGCCGCTGGCCCTCGGCGAAAATGGTGTCAAAGGCCAGGCTGGACTTGCCGGAGCCGGACAGCCCCGTAAAAACCACCAGGGAGTCCCTGGGGATGGTAAGATCCACGTTTTTCAGATTGTTTTCCCGGGCGCCCCGGACGCGAATCGTGTCGTTCATTGCTTGCTCCTTGGATAAAATATTTTCGTTTTATTGTACCACGTTCCGGGACGGGGCGCAAGAGGAATCTCAAACAAAATTTCGTTTTTGCCTTTCGTCGCTTTTACAGAAGTTTCTTTCCGATTCCCGGCAATTTTCGGTGGAATTTCCGCGTTTCCGGTGTTGCTTTTTCCCGGGAGAGGGTGTTATAATAGGGCAGTACCGCTTCCCGGGAGGGAGCAGAAATAAATAAAGCGAGGTATTCCAAAATGGTTGCGTACGAGGATATCATCAAAGTATTCTGCGGCAACTCCAGTCCGTCATTCGCCAAGACCATTTGCCAGGAGCTGCAAGTGGAAATGGGGAAAAGCACCGTCACCACCTTCGCGGACGGCGAAGCATCCGTTTCCCTGGAGGAGACCGTTCGCAACGCGGACGTGTTTCTGGTCCAGTCCACCTGTAAGCCCGTCAACGACCGGCTCATGGAGCTGCTGGTCATGATCGACGCCTGCCGCCGGGCCTCCGCCGGCCGGATCACCGCTGTTATCCCCTACTTTGGCTATGCCCGTCAAGACCGGAAGGCCAAGAGCCGGGACCCCATCTCCGCCAAGCTGGTGGCCAACATGATCACCGCCGCCGGCGCGGACCGGGTGCTGACCATGGACCTCCACGCCGCCCAGATCCAGGGCTTCTTCGACATTCCCGTGGATCATCTTTTAGGCAATCCCTCCTTTGTAAAATACTATCTCAGCAAATTCCCCGAGGATCAGTTTAACCACGACGAGTTTGTGGTCGTCTCCCCCGACGTGGGCTCCGTGGCCCGGGCCCGGGCCTTCGCCGCCAAGGTCCACATGGGCCTGGCCATTGTGGACAAGCGCCGCCAGAAGGCCAACGAGTGCGAGGTCATGAATGTCGTGGGCGACGTGAAGGGCAAGACCTGCCTGCTCTACGACGACCTGGTGGACACCGCCGGATCCCTGTGCAACGCCGCCAAGGCGTTGGTAGAGGTGGGCGGCGCCCGAGAAGTCTACGCCTGCGCCACCCACGGCGTGCTGTCCGGCCCCGCCTACCAGCGGATTCAGGACAGCTATATTCAGGAAATGGTCTTCCTGAACACCATCCCCCTGCCGGAAAACGTGCCCTGCGACAAGATCCGCCAGCTGGACGTGGCCCCCATTTTCGCCCGGGCCATCTCCCACATCCACGGCGGCACCTCTATCGCGGACCTGTTCTAACGTGTTGTTCGGTCCGAAAAAGGAGACCTGGCTTATCGCCGGTCTGGGAAACCCCGGGGCAGAGTACGAGAAAAGTCGCCACAACTGCGGCTTCCGGGCCCTGGACGCTCTGGCAGGGAAACTGGGCTGCAAGGTGGAGAAACTGAAATTCCAGGGACTCTACGGCCAGACGGACTACCAGGGCCGGCGGCTGCTGCTGCTCAAGCCTCAGACCTATATGAATCTGTCCGGCCGGGCGGTGCTTGCCATGTCCTCCTATTACCAGATCCCGCCGGAACGGATCGTGGTGCTGTTTGACGATATCTCTCTGGAGCCGGGCCGTATCCGGGTCCGGGGAGACGGCTCCGCCGGGGGCCACAATGGCATCAAGTCCATCATTGGGGAGCTGGGGAGCCAGAATTTTCCCCGGGTAAAGATCGGGGTGGGGGCCAAGCCCCATCCGGACTACGACCTGGCGGACTGGGTCCTGTCCCGGTTCTCCGCCGGGGAGGAGGAGAAGCTCCTTCCCGCCCTGGACCGGGCGGCGGAGGCGGCCCTTTGGGTGGTCACCCGGGGCGTCGGCGAGGCCGCCAACCGGTTCAACGGAAAAATCGATTGAAAAAACGGTCATAACGCCACGGAAAGGGGAAAAACTCCCCTTTCCGCGTTGTGACGTGGAGGAAAAAATATGTCTGTGCTTCTTTCTGCCCTCAACGCCCTGCCGGAATACCCGATCCTGCTGAAAACTCTGAAAAAAGGCCGCTCCGCCGCCGTCACCGGCATCGGACAGATCAACCGCACCCATCTGATCGCGGGGCTGCGGCAGGATCTGTCCGTTCCCATGGTGGTGCTGTGCCAGGACGACATGGCCGCCAAGCGGCTTCAGGAGGAGCTGAAGGATTTTCTGGGCCGTGCCGCGTCCCTGCTTCCTTCCCGGGAGCTGACCCTGTATGACGCCTCGGCGGTAAGCCGGGAGTGGGAGCAGAAGCGCCTGGCCGCCCTCTATGCGTTGGCCTCCGGAAAGGAGGACCTACAAATCTGGCCCTGGGAGGCTCTGAGCCAGCGCACCATGCCGAAAGCGGTCCTATTTTCGGCGGTGTTCACCCTGGAGCTGGGAAAGGACTATCCCCTGGACGATCTGCTGGCCCGGCTGACCCAAGGTGGCTACAACCGGTGCGCCATGGTGGAGGGGCCGGGGCAGTTCGCCCTCCGGGGTGGGATTTTGGACGTATTCTCCCCCGGCGACGCCCAGCCCTTCCGGGCGGAGTTTTTCGGAGACACCCTGGACGCCCTGGGCCGGTTCGACCCGGACACCCAGCGGCGGACGGAAAACGTGGAATCCGTTACGGTCCTGCCCGTGGGAGAGACTCAGCCGGCCCTCCATCCGGAGGGGATCCAGGGGCTGTGCCAGGATCTGCGGGGGCTGATCGCCCGCCAGAGGCGGCGGAAGAACAAAAACGAGGCCCTGATCGCCACCCTGGAAAAGGACCTGGAAAAATATGAAAACGGGGCTCAAAACGCCGCCTCCGACCGGTACATGGCGCTGATCTATCCCCAAATGGCCACCGCGCTGGACTATCTGCCGGAGGAAGCGGTGGTGGTCCTCTGCGACCAAGCGGGACTCCACCGGGCCGCCCGCACCCGCACCGAGGAGATGGGCCTTCAGCTGGACAGTCTGCTCCAGTCCGGGGCCGTCATGGGAGAGCTGTGCGACTACGTCTGCCAGTGGGAGGATTTCTGCGGACTGCTGAAGGGCAAAACCCTGGTCTACCTGGACGCCTTTGGCGGGGCCTCCTACCCTGAGGAAAATCCGCCCCGGCAGCTGCTGCCCCTTGCCGCCAAGCAGCTTCCCAGCTACGCCGGCAGTCTGGACACCGCCGCCGGGGACCTGAAGCACTATCAGGATCTGGGCTTTGCCAGTCTGGTCCTGTGCGGCACCCGCCGGCGGTCAGAGCTGCTGCTGGAGCTGCTTCAAAGCCGGGGCATCAACGCCTCCATCCGGATCCCCCTGGAGGAGCTCCCGGGGCCGGGGCAGATCTTTCTGGCGGAGGGGACCCTGCCCTTCGGCATGGAGTACCCCCAGGCCAAGCTGGCGGTCCTCACCGAGGGCCAGCTGATCACCCGGGAGGCCCCCAGGCGGAAGGTGAAAAAGGCCGCCACCAACCGGCAGAAGCTCCGGTCCTTTACAGACCTGACCCCTGGGGATCTGGTGGTCCACGAGAGCTACGGCATCGGCCGGTTTGTGGCCATGGAGCAGATCAAGGTGGACGGAGCGGTGAAGGACTATATCAAAATCGCCTACCAGGGCTCGGACACCCTGTTTGTCCCCGCCACCCAGCTGGATCTGGTGAGCAAATATATTGGCGGCGGGGAGGAAGCAACTGTCCGGCTGAATAAAATTGGCTCCGACGCCTGGCAGAAGACCAAGGCCAAGGCCCGGAAGGCCGCCAAGGATATGGCTGGGGAGCTGATCCAGCTCTACGCCGCCCGGAAGCGGCAGCCCGGCTTCGCCTTCGCCGCCGATTCCCCCTGGCAGAAGGAATTTGAGGACAACTTCCCCTATCCGGAGACCGACGACCAGCTCCGGTGCATCGGGGAGATCAAGACCGATATGGAATCCCCCGCCCCCATGGACCGGCTGCTCTGCGGAGACGTGGGCTTCGGCAAGACCGAGGTGGCCCTTCGGGCGGTGATGAAGGCCGTGATGGATTCCAAGCAGTGCGCCATTCTGGTGCCCACCACGGTACTGGCCCAGCAGCACTACCAGACCGCCGTCAGCCGGTTCCGGGGCTTTCCGGTGAATATCGAGGTGCTGAGCCGGTTCCGCTCTCCCAACGAGCAGAAGAAAACCCTGCAAAATCTCCGCGCCGGTCTGACCGACGTGGTCATCGGCACCCACAAGCTGCTGCAAAAAAACGTGGAATTCAAAGATCTGGGCCTGCTGATCGTGGACGAGGAGCAGCGGTTCGGGGTCAGCCACAAGGAGCGGCTCAAGGAGATGTCCAAGGGGGTGGATGTGCTGACCCTCTCCGCCACCCCCATCCCCCGGACGCTGAACATGGCCCTGTCGGGCCTGCGGGACATGTCCACCATTGAGGAGCCGCCGGCGGACCGGTACCCGGTGCAGACCTTCGTCATGGAGCACAACCCCGCCATTCTGGACGACGCCATCCGCCGGGAGCTTCTGCGGGGCGGCCAGGTCTACTACCTCCACAACCGGGTGGAGTCCATCGATCAGTGCGCAGCCGCTCTGAAAAAGCGGATCCCCGGGGCCACCATCGCCGTGGCCCACGGAAAAATGGGCGAGGATGCCCTGGGCGAGGTGATGCAGGCCATGGCGGATGGGCAGATCCAGATCCTGGTGTGTACCACCATCATCGAGACGGGCCTGGACATTCCAAACGTCAACACCCTGATCATTGAGAATGCCGACCGGTTCGGCCTGAGCCAGCTCCACCAGCTCCGGGGCCGGGTGGGCCGGTCCACCCGCCACGCCTACGCCTACTTCACCTACCGGCCGGACAAAATGCTGACGGAGGTAGCGGAAAAGCGGCTCTCCGCCATCCGGGACTTTGCCGAGTTCGGCTCCGGCTTTAAAATCGCCATGCGGGATCTGGAAATTCGGGGCGCGGGCAATCTGCTGGGAGCGGAGCAGTCGGGGCATATGCTCTCCGTGGGCTACGATATGTACCTCAAGCTCCTGGACGAGGCGGTGCTGGAGGAGCGGGGGGAAAAGCCCCGGGAACCGGACTGCACCGCCGACCTCAACGTCACCGCCAACGTGGACGCCTCCTATGTGGCCCGGGGAGAGGAGCGGATGGATCTGTACCGCCGGATGGCGGCGATCCGCACCCAGGCCGACGCCGACGACCTGCTGGACGAGGTGGTGGACCGGTACGGCGAGCCGCCCAAGGGGGTCCTCAATTTGATCGACATCGCCCTGCTCCGGGCAAAGGCCAAGGGCCTGGGCATCCGGGACATCCGGCAGAAGGCCGGGGATCTGCTGTTCACCCTGGGAC
The DNA here is from genome assembly GCA_947627745.1 of uncultured Oscillospiraceae bacterium. Taxonomy (GTDB): domain Bacteria; phylum Bacillota; class Clostridia; order Oscillospirales; family Oscillospiraceae; genus Faecousia. The sequence continues at coordinate 13,120 of CANQXH010000007.1, read as the reverse complement.
AGCTGGATTTCCAGGCGGTCAGCGCCCTGTGCGCCACGCCGGAGTACAAAAACCGGGTGCAGCTGCTGGCAAACAGCAAGGTGCCGGTGCTGCGGCTCCGGCTGGCCAGCGGGGTGGACAGTCTGAAACAGGCCAAGGCCTTCCTCGGAAAATACGCGGGCGTGGTCCCCGGAAATTAACAATTTGTTACAATTTGTCCCGTGCCATTGAATTTACGGAAAACTGTGATACAATAATACCACAGAAAAGAGGAGTTCTCACTTCACAGAGGAGGAAAGGAAATGGCTCGTAAGAAAAATTACCGGGGCAAGCATCAGGCCGCCCGGCAGGAGCCCCCCGTCAACACGGCGCTGATCGCCGTGCTGGCCACCGTTTTACTGGTGGCGGTGCTGATCGCGCTGTTCCTGCTGATCACCAAGCCCTGGGAAAGCGGCGGAACCATCTACCAGGGGGTCTTCGCCGCCGGGGTGGACCTGGGCGGCATGACCCAGAAGGAGGCGGAGGACGCCCTGCGCAGGGCCGCCGCCGACACATACAGCCGGCAGGCCATGGTGGTTCGGGTGGGCGAAAAGAGCATCGAGCTGAACCCCGAAAGCACCCAGGCGCAGCTGGACGCGGCCGCCGTTGCCCGGGAGGCCTACGAATACGGCCGCCGGGGCAGCAAGGCCCAGCAGGAGCAGGAGCAGCTCCAGGCCCGGACCGACGGCTATACGGTGGACCTGACGGACCGCCTCAACCTGGATATGGACGCCATCAACCGGGCGGTGAGTATGCTGGGCGCGGAATTTCAGGCCGGCGCGGAGTGGCATTTGGAGGGGGAGCAGCCCAGTCTGGCGATGGATCAGCCCAATGCCGAAAGCCAGACCCTGGTGATTACCCTGGGCACCGAATTAGGCCTGGACGCCGACGCCCTGACCCGGCAGATCCTGGAGGCTTACAATGAAAATCGGTTCCTGGTGGAGATTCCCCAGGAGCAGATGGGCATCGCGTCGGTGGATCTGGAAGCCATCTATGAGAGCTGCTATGTGGCCCCGGTGGACGCCGAAATCGACGAGAAAACCTACACCGTTTTGTCCCCGGGAAGCTACGGCTACGGCTTTGACCTGGAGGCCGCCCGGGCCCAGCTCAGCGCCGCCCAGCCCGGCGACGTGCTGCGGATTCCCCTGGAGCGGATCGAGCCCGCGGTCTCCGCGGCCACCGTCACAAATCAGTTCCGGGATGTTTTGGCCTCCTACTCCTCCCCCTACGATCCCAGCGACACAGACCGGACTCAGAACCTCCGCCTGGCCTGCCAGGCCATCAACGGTCTGGTGATGCAGCCCGGGGACGTGTTTTCCTACAATGACACCCTGGGTCAGCGCACCGAGGAGAAGGGCTACCGTCCCGGGGACGCCTATGTGTCCGGCGAGACGGTAAAGACCATCGGCGGCGGCATCTGCCAGGTGTCCTCCACGCTGTACTACTGCACCATGGTAGCGGATCTGGAAATCGTGGAGCGGGACTACCACATGTTCGCGCCCACCTATGTCCCCCTGGGCATGGACGCCACCATCAACTGGGGAACCATCGATTTCAAATTCCGCAACTCCACAAAATATCCCCTCCGCATCGAGGCCGTTCTGGAACCGGACCAGGTCACCGTCCGGCTCCTGGGCATTGACGACAAGGACTACTATGTGAAGCTGGAATATGAAATTCTGGAGACCATCGACTTTGCCACCGTGTATAAGGAGATGGAGTTCGGCAACGAGGGCCACTATGTGGACGGCGACGTGATCATCACCCCCTATACCGGCTACGAGGTGCAGACCTACCGGTGCAAATATGACCGGGATACCGACGCCCTGATCTCCCGGGAGGAGGAGGCATACTCCCGCTACGATCCCCGGGACGAGGTCATCTGTAAGATCATCATGAGCATCCCCGACGATCTGCTCACCGGCGGCGGCGTAGGCGCCGGAGGCAACGGATAACAAAATGACCGGCTTCGGGCATTTGCCCGGAGCCGGTGTTTTTTTCAGTTGGATGAGATGGGGCTTACCTCCAGATGGTAGTCAATGTCCCCCGCCGCGGACTGCTCGATCTCAATGTGGTAGGCCAGGTCGATGGTGCCTCCGTTTTCGCTGAGTTCGTAGGTCACCTCCGTGGCGGTGACCGTGACCATTAAGGCGCCAAACTCCATCTGATACAGGGAATCGTGGCTCATGCCCTTGCGAAACACCATCTGGGAGCACAGCGGCCCCTTCCGGGTCAGGGTGATCTGCTCCGGCTCGGCGGTGAAGGTGGTGGTCACGCCCTCCAGTCCGGTCAGGTCGCTCTCCTCATAGCTGAGGAGCCATCCCTGCTCCCAGGGGGTCAGGGTGCCCTCGGTGACCAGCTCCACCGTCTCTGGGTCCTGGCCGGAATAGGACTGGCGGCCCCGGATGGACAGCAGCACCGGAATATTCATCGTCTGACCTCCCGGGCCAGCCGCAGCAGCTCGTCGATGAGCTGGCCGTAGGGGATGCCGCTGGCGGCAAAGAGCTTGGGGTACATGGAGATGGAGGTGAACCCCGGCAGGGTGTTGATCTCATTGAATACCGGGCGGTTGCCCTGATAGGTCACGAAGAAGTCCACCCGGCTCAGACCCCGGCAGCCGATCACCTGATAGATCCGCACCGCCATGTCCCGGACCCGCTCCGCCACCTCCTCGTCGATCTGAGCGGGAATGTATGCGGTGGAAGTATCGGTGATATACTTGGCATTGTAGTCGTAAAACTCCGCGCCGGAGTCGATCTGCCCGCAGATAGAGGCCACCGGGCTTTCGTTGCCCATTACCGCCACCTCGATCTCCCGGCCGTCGATAAATTCCTCCACTAGGATCTTCTCATCATAGATCCCCGCTTCCAGCAGGGCGCGGCGCAGATCCTCCCGGGAGGCGGCTTTGGAGACGCCCACGGAAGAGCCGGTCCCCGCCGGCTTGACGAACATGGGATAGGAAAAACGGGCCTCCAGACCGTCCAGAACGGCGTCCATCCGGTTGTCCAGGTCGCCCAGGCGCACCAGGCTCCACTTGGCCTGGGGGATGCCGGCATTGTCTACCACCAGCTTGGTCAGGGTCTTGTCCATGGCCACGGCGGAGGCCGCCACATGGGAGCCCACATAGGGGATCCCGGAGAGCTGAAGCAGGCCCTGCATGGCCCCGTCCTCCCCGTTCTCCCCGTGGAGCACCGGGAACACCACGTCGATATGCTCCCGCACCACGTTTTCCCCCTCGAAGCTCAGCAGGCCCTGGCCCCGCACCGGAGAAATGGCCGCCCGGCGGTTGCCGGGATAGGTGCGCCACTGGCCCGAGGGCAGCATGGAATAGTCCCGGCCGGTAAACAGCAACCAGTCCCCCTCCTTGGTGATGCCCACAGGGAAAATATTGTATTTTTCCGGGTCCATGTTGTTCAGCACCGACTCCGCCGAGCGCAGAGACACCTCATGCTCCGGACTCATGCCGCCAAACAGGACGCAGACGCTTAATTTTTTCATGGAAGAACCCTCCCGGTGCCCGCGGAAGAAAAAACCGCGGATTTTTCAAAAATCATCTGGAAATACGGAAACAACGTGCTATAATATAGGAAAGGACAGGGGCGCGCGCCCAGAAAGGAGGCCCAATATGCAGCTTGAACTGACGCCGAAGGAATTTCGCCGCCTGCTGGATCTGGTGTATATCGGAAACTGGGTCCTGAACTCCACCCGGGGCGACGACCGTTTCAAAGACTATGACGATCTGGAGAGCAAGCTCTTCGGCCTGTGCCGCAGTGTGGGCATGGGCGCTCTGGTGGAGCGGTGGCAGGGGGAAAACGTCCCCTCCCAGGCCTACACCGAGGGCGGCATCCACGAGGCCATTGCCTACTACGAGGACAACGTGTTCTATGAGATCCTGGCGGAGGAGCTTTCCCGCCGGGACATGGATTACGCGGAGATCACCGATGAAAACTATGAGGAGATCGTCTCCCGCATGGACCGGTACATGGATGAATTCCAGCTCAGCGGCGTAGACCATCTGGTTCTGGAGGACGAATAGAGCCCGGTTAATCCCAGCCCCGCCAATTTGGCGGGGCGTTTTTTATCGCAGCAGCGCCTCGCCCGCCCGGTAGATGTCCCCGGCGCCGACCGTGAGGATCACATCCCCCGGCTGGGCCAGCTCCCGCAGGCAGGCGGTGACCTCCGGCAGGGTCTCGCAGTACACCGAGCCGGGGATCTGCTGCTGCAGATCCATGGAGGACACCCCGAAGGTATTCTGCTCCCGGGCGGCATAGATTTCCGCCAAAATCAGCTGATCCGCCTTTTTCAGCTCCCGGACAAAATCATCGAACATGGCCCGGGTACGGGAGTATGTATGGGGCTGGAAGGCCAGGATGATCCGCTTGTAGCCCAGGGATCTCACCGCCTCCATGGTCGCCGCCAATTCGTCGGGATGGTGAGCGTAGTCATCGTACACGTCCGCGCCGTTGAAGTGGCCCTTAAATTCCAGACGCCGTCCGGCGCCCCGAAATTCCGCCAGTCCGGCGGCCACCGCTTCTCCGGGGATCCCCAGCATCCAAGCGGCGCCCGCCGCCGCCAGAGCGTTCTTGGCGTTGTGCTGTCCCAGGACCCCCAGGGAAAGGTGGCAGTATTTTTCCCCGTCGCAGATCACGTCAAAGTGCCGCCAGTCGGGGCTCATGTTCGCCGTGTGGATCCGATTCCGCTCCCCCAGGCCGAAGGTCACATAGGACAGGCCCTTCAGCGCCTGGTCAACGTGGGGATCGTCCCCGTTGGCAAGCACGCCGGCGGTGGAAAGCTCGGCGAACTGCCGGAAGGACTTCTGAATGTCCTTTAAATCCTTAAAATAGTCCAGGTGGTCCTCCTCAATATTGAGGATCACGCTGATGGTGGGGGAAAAATTCAAAAAGGAGTCGCAGTATTCGCAGCTCTCCAAAATAATGGTGTCCCCCTTGCCCACCCGGTGCCCGGCGTGGAGCAGAGGCAGGTAGCCGCCGATCATCACCGTGGGGTCGGCGTGGGCGGCCATGAGGATGTGGGTCACCATGGAGGTGGTAGTGGTCTTGCCGTGGGTGCCGGCAATGCACACCGCGTTTTTATAGGCCCGCATGATTACGCCCCAGGCCTGGGCCCGCTCAAACACCGGAATGCCCATCATACGGGCCGCGGCGATCTCGGGATTGTCGTTGTGGGCGGCGGCGGTGCGGATGATGCAGTCCGCCCCCCGGATATTTTCCGCCTGATGTCCGATGGTCACGGGGATTCCCTGGTCCATCAACTCCTGGGTGGAGGCAGAGGCCGTCATATCCGATCCTGTGACGTTCAGGCCCATGCCCTTCAGCACCAGCCCCAGAGGCCGCATGGAAACCCCGCCGATGCCCACCAGATGGACATGGGTGCCGGGAACCAGGTACTTCGCCAAAAGCTGGCTACGATTGCGAGAAATCAAGAAAATGCCCCCCAATGATTCTAGTCCGTTAACTAAAGTATTATACAATGAATCCCCCGCTTTTACAACCAGCAAATTGCCCAAAAAAATCCCAGCGGGATAGAAAAATGAATATTATTCATTTGAATCGTAATTATATTCCGCCCTTGAAATGGATATTTCAAGCGAATATCCGTTTATTCTCTTTGATTTTGAATATTTTTGTGTGTTTTCCCAGTTTTCTGTGGCGTTTTTAGAGGCAAGATTGGATGATTATCCACTTGACTATGGATAATATGCGTTGTATAATGCACACGTTCCAAAAAGAAGCCGCAATATTCAGAGAATTGAAAAAGGAGATATTTGGATATGAAAAAATTCTTTGCGCTGACCCTCTGCGCCTGCCTGCTGCTGAGCCTGCTGGCGGGCTGCAACGCCGAACAGGTCCAGGACAACACCGACTACGCCTCCATGAGCCTGGAGGAGCTGAAACCCCTGCTGAACACCGTAAAGGAAGGCACCCTGACCGTGGCCACCTCCCCCGACTTTGCCCCCTATGAGTTCTACGCCCTGGAAGACGGCGTTCCCAAGCTGGCGGGCTTTGACATGGCTCTGGCCCAGTACATCGCGGACCAGCTGGGCCTGACCCTGGAGATCGTGCCCATGGACTTCGACGGCACCATCAATGAGCTGGGCGCCAAGCGGTGCGACCTGAGCATGGCGGGCTACTCCCCCGACCCGGCCCGGGAGAAGTCCATGGACTTCTCCGACGTGTACTACACCGGCGGCCAGTCCTTCGTCACCGTTCAGGACAAGGCCGATCTGTTCCCCACCCTGGCCGACGCCAACAAGGCGGAATACCACATCGGCGCCCAGATGGGCTCCATCCAGTACGGCCTGGCCCAGGAGAACACCCCCGACGCGGACATCGTGCAGCTGCCCAAGGTCACCGACATCATCGCGGAGCTGATTTCCGGGAAGCTGGATGGGGCCTTCATTGAGAGCGTGGTGGCGGAGACCTACGCCAAGAACTATCCCGAGCTGAAGGTGCTCCATCCGGTGCCCTATGACGCCGAAGGTTCCGTCATTGGCGTGAGCAAGGGCAACGGTCCCCTGCTGGCCGCCGTGAACAAGGTCCTGGCCACCGCTCTGGCCGACGGCACCTTCGCCGGCTTTGTGGAGGAGGCCAACATCCTGGCCAGCGGCAACACCTACGAGGGCCTGCTGGGCGAGAACGGCCAGCCCACCGAGGCCACCGAAGCGCCCACCGAATAAGCCTTCCCAAATTCAACCTACATCTAAAAATCCATTCTTTCCCCCGGGGCTCCCTCCGGGGGAAAGGGCTGAAAGGAGCAACGCGATATGATCACCATTGAAGGCTTCCAGGCCGCGTTCAAATTCTGGATGCTGTTCCGGGACGGCCTGATTTGCACCCTCTGCCTGTCCGCCCTTACCGTGCTGTTCGGATTTATCCTGGCGCTTTTCGTCGCTCTGGCCCGAATGAGCAAATTCTGGCCCCTAAAGGCCCTGGCCACGGTGTATGTGGAGGTCCTCCGGGCCACCCCCATGCTGGTGCAGCTGTTCATCGTCTACTATGTCCTGCTGGCGGGGGTGCAGCTGCCCACCTTCCGGCTCTTTGGGATCATTCCCTTTGAGCGGTTCTTCCCCGGCGTCATCGCCCTGTCCCTCAACTCGGCGGCCTACTTAAGCGAGATCATCCGATCCGGCGTTCAGAGCATCGACCTGGGCCAGACCGAGGCGGCCCGAAGCTTGGGCATGACTACGGTGCAGACCATGCGGTTCATCATCCTGCCCCAGGCCATTAAGAACATCCTCCCCGCCATCGCCAATGAGTTCGTGACCATCATCAAGGAGTCCTCCATCTGCTACACCATCGGCGTCCAGGAGCTCATGTTCGCCGCCAACTCTGTGAAAACCGCCATCTACTCCATGGGCGAGCCGGCCATCATCGCGGCCTGCGTCTACTTCTGCCTCACCTTCCCCACCAGCAAGATCATTGCCTATTTTGAAAGGAGAATGCGCCGTGGCGACAAGCGATAAGCTGATCCAGGTCCAGAACCTGTGCAAATACTACAATCGCGGCGCCCTCCACGCCCTGGACGGCGTCACCGTGGATGTGAACAAGGGCGACGTGATGGTGGTCATCGGCCCCTCCGGCTCCGGCAAGAGTACCTTCCTGCGGAGTCTGAACCTGCTGGAAACGCCCACCTCCGGCTCCATTCTCTTTGATGGGGTGGACATCACCAAGAAAAAATACAAAAACGAAGAGGGCAAGACCGTCAAGCTTAACATCGACATTCATCGTCAGAAGATGGGCATGGTCTTCCAGCACTTCAATCTGTTCCCCCACATGACCATTCTGGACAACATGACCCTGGCCCCCATTCAGGTCAAGCATATGCCCAAGGACCAGGCCGAGGAAAAGGCCAAGGGCCTGCTGGCCCGGGTAGGCTTAGAGGACCGGGCGGCTGCCTACCCCATCCAGCTCTCCGGCGGCCAGAAGCAGCGGATCGCCATCGTTCGGGCGTTGATGATGGAGCCGGAGGTCATGCTCTTCGACGAGCCCACCTCCGCCCTGGATCCGGAAATGGTGGGCGAGGTGCTCAATGTCATGAAGGAGCTGGCCCAAGCCGGCATGACCATGGTGGTGGTGACCCACGAGATGGGCTTTGCCCGAGAGGTGGGCAACCGGGTGCTGTTCATGGCCGACGGGAAGCTCTTAGAGCAGGGACCGCCGGAGCAAATTTTTGGCAACCCCGTCCATCCCCGGCTGAAGGACTTCCTTTCCAAGGTGCTGTAAATGGAAAAAGAAGCTCTCTACGCCGCTGTGGAGGCCCACGCCTCCCTGCTGACCGGCCTCAGCGACAAAATCTGGGGCCTGGCGGAGCTGTCCTGCCGGGAATACCGATCCCGGGACGCCTATCTGGAAATTTTGGAGGAGCAGGGGTTCCGGGTGGAGACCAATTTGGCCGGGATCGCCACCGCCTTTTCCGGGTCTTTTGGAAATGGGCGGCCGGTGATCGGGATCTTGGGGGAATTTGACGCCCTGTCCGGCCTTTCCCAGGAGGCGGGGGCCTGCTCCTGCAAGCCCCTGGTCCCCGGCGGCAGCGGCCACGGCTGCGGCCACAATTTACTGGGCGCCGCCGCCCTGGGGGCCGCCATCGCCGTGAAGGAGGCCATTCAGGCGGGGAAGCTCCCCGGCACCGTGGTCTTCTACGGCTGCCCCGGCGAGGAGGGCTGCGCCGGAAAGGCGTTCATGGCCCGAGACGGGGCCTTCCGGGAGCTGGACGCCGCCCTGTGCTGGCACCCTGGGGACGTGAACCAGGTGACCACCGGCTCCTGCTCCGCCTCCTTGCAGGTGGAGTACACCTTCACCGGCCTGGCCGCCCATGCCGCCGGAGCCCCGGAGCTGGGCCGCTCCGCCCTGGACGCGGCGGAGCTGATGAACGTGGGAGCCAACTTCCTTCGGGAGCATATGCCCCGAGGCTGTGCGTTGCACTATTCCTTCCTGGATGCCGGGGGCGTCAGCCCCAACGTGGTCCAGCCCACCGCCCGGGTATTATATATGCTCCGGGGAGAAAATGTGACCCAGACCAAGACCCTCCGGGCCCGGCTGGAAAAGGTGGCCCAGGGGGCCGCCATGATGACGGAAACCGCCGTGGACTCCCGGCAGATCGACGGCACAGCCAGCACGGTATCCAATCCGGTGCTGGAAAAGGTGCTGTTTGACAATCTCGCCCAGGCGCCCATGCCCGGCTACACGGCGGAGGAGCTTGCCTATGCCGAGAAGCTGAAATCCACCTACCCGCCCCAGGGCCTGCCCGGCGGCGGGGTGGAGGAAAACGCCGCGCTGGCGGCCTTTGTGGCGGAACACAGCGAAGGTGGCGCCAAGGCCCTCAACGATTTTCTGGTGCCCTACTACCCCTCCGCCCGGAAAACCCCCGGCTCTACGGACGTGGGGGACGTGAGCTGGCTGACCCCCACGGCCCAATTCACCGCCGTGACCTGGCCCTCCGGGTCCCCCGGCCACTCCTGGCAAAATGTGGCCATCGGAAAAACCTCCATTGCCCACAAGGGGATGCTCTACGCCGCCAAGGCGCTTGCCGGGGCGGCGGCGGATCTGATGACCGGTCCGGCCCTGCGGCAGCAGGCCCGGGAGGCCTTTGAAAAGGCCACCCCCGGCGGATATGACTGTCCCATTGGTAAAGAGGTCGTTCCGGCGTCATAGCCACCGGCTTCGTCAAGTTATCCAGTAAAAGTAGACACAAAAGCCCTTCGCTGTGTTGTCCACAGCGAAGGGCTTTTTGTCGTTTTTCCGTCAAAAGGATCTGAACAGTCAACGGTTTTTTCTTCAAGCGCTTCTGCCAAGCGTCCACTGCGGAACGGGGCAGCCCGGGAGGGGGTCCCGGCGGAGACTTCTGATTTATTCCTCGAACGGGAACCGGTAGGGCAGGCCGCACTCGTCCCGCAGCTGCACCAGCTCCTTTTGGATGGTCTCGCCCACAGGGACGCCCAGATCCTTCCGCTCCTGCCAAGCCAGATATTCCTTTTCCCCGGCGGTATAGATCCGCTCCGCGCCGGGCGCCTTTTGGGAGGCCCGCAGGTCCCGGCAGATGCCGCCGGCGGTGTGCCGGAAGGTGTCCAGGCCCATGAAAAACGCCGGGTTGATGACAAAGAAGAAGTGGCCCAGCCGGTACATGGCGCGGTTTCCCGCCCCATCCTTGCCGCTTAGGGCCTTCATGTAGGGTCCCCCGGTCAGGGCGGCGGAGAGGATCTCCACAATGGCGGCGAAGCCGTAGCCCTTGTAGCCGCCGGTCTCCTCCCCCATGCCGCCCAGCGGCAGGAGGGCGCATTCCCCTGCCCGCATTTTTCGTAAAATCTCCCCAGAGTCCGTCATGGTGCCGCCCTCCCGGGTCACCACCAGGCCGGCGGGGGTGGGCTTGCTCTCCCGCTCGTAGTATTCGATCTTCCCGTTCTGGATGGTGGAGGTAGCGCAATCAAAATTGAACGGAAACGCCTCGTCCGTAGGCATGGTGAAGGTCAGCGGATTGGTGCCCATCATGGGCTCCACCCCAAAGGTGGGGGCCACGGAGGGCCGGGCGTTGGTGCCCGAGATCCCGATCATCCCCGCCTTCTCCGCCATGCCGGTCCAATAGCCCGCGATGCCATAGTGGGTGGAGTTGAAAATGGCGCCCCCCGCCATGCCGTAAACCCGGGCCTTTTCAATGAGCAGCTCCATCATTTTGTGACTGGCCACCATGCCCATGCCGTTGTTGGCGTCCATGACCACCGTGGTGGGGGTCTCCTTCAAAATGTCGATTTTGGTCACCGGCAGCAGGGTGCCGTTCTTCATCCGATCCAGATAGATAGGCTTGAACCGGTTGCAGCCGTGGCTTTCAATGCCCCGGCGGTCGGACTCCAGCAACACGTCCGCGCAGATGGCGGCATCCGCCGCGGGCACGCCGTAGGCTTGGAACACATCTACCATGAAGTCGTTCATCAGCTTCCAGGGGACATAGGGCCGGTTATCCATAGCGATCTCCTCCAGTATGTTCTATCCATAAGATACCACATCCTTCAGCTCGGGGCAACCCCTTTTCCCGAAAAAACTGTCCATAGGCGAGAAATACCGGCCCCTCTATATCGAATGGCCCTTTTGCCCAGAGGCCCCTCCGCCAAATTCCCCGCCTTGCCGGAAAAGCGGCAAGGCGGGGTTTGCTATTCCGTTGGGCCTGCCGGGGCGCTCCCTCAGTCCAGCCCGCCGTCCGCCGGATAGACGCCGGCGGCCCGGGCCAGGGCCAGGGTCCTTTTGGCGCCCGGGTAGAAGGCAATGTCGATCATCTTGCCGTCCACCGTAAAGACGCCAATCCCCGCCGCCCGTTTTTCCTCGATCTCCCGGACCACCTTCTGGGCATAGGCGATCTCCTTTCGGCTGGGCGTGAAAACCTGGTGGACCACCGGGATCTGCCGGGGATTGATGAGGGACTTGCCGTCAAAACCCATTTGCCGGGCGTTCTCCACCTCCCGGCGAAAGCCTTCCGCATCCTCCAGGTCCGGGTAAACCGTGTCGAAGCACTGAATCCCAGCGGCGCGGGCAGCAATGACCATCAGCTGCCTGGCGCCCGCCAACTCCACCCCGGATTTGGACAGAGTGGTCTGCAAGTCCTTGGTGTAGTCCCCGCCGCTGAGCGCCACCCCAAACAGCCGGGATGACGCCCGGCAGATGTCCGGCAGGTTCAAAACGCCCCGGGCGGACTCGACGGCGGCCATCAGCAAGGTGTCCTGCCGGCCAAATTCCCGCTCCGCCGCTTTCACCGCCGCCTCTACACGCAGAACGTCATCGGCGCTCTCCGTCTTGGCGATGCGAATAGCGTCGCAGCCGCCGGCCACGCTGGCACGGATATCCTCCCGCCAGTGGGGGGTGTCCAGGCCGTTGATCCGGACCACCCGTTCCACGCCCCGGTAGTCGATCTGCCGCAGGGCCCGGAACAGAGTATGACGAGCGGCGTCCTTTTGATTTTCCGCCACCGCGTCCTCCAAGTCCAGCAGCAGCGAATCAGGGCCGTAGACATATGGATCCTGGATCAGTCCCGGCCGCTGGCAGCTGAGGAACAGCATGCTTCTGCGAAGGCGGTGCTTCTTTTCCTCGTTCATGGATCCAGACCTCCCCAGGGAATATTTTCAAACCGGTCCATCGACCGGTAGACCGCCGCCGTCACCCGGGCCCGGAGGGTGCAGTCCAGAGCGCCCCGGTCCACCACCGTGACCTCCGCCTGATCCACCTCCAGTGCCCGGAGCGTTTCCAGCACCACCTGCCGGATCCGCTCTCCGTAGGGCCGGAGAACAGGGCTGGACAGGGTCAACTGGATCCCATCCGTTCCGGGGCATACCGTCACCTGGGCGTCGCTGGATTCCAGGGTGCCGGCAATGGCGCTTTTGGTAATATTCATTCGGATCCCTCCTATTTATCTGGTATGTAAACCGCGCCGTCCAAAATCCGCCGGGCAGTGCGGAGGATCCCCGCCTTCTCCACGACACCGTCCCGGCAGGAAACACGGACCTGGGTGCAGCCACTGGTATGGCCCAGGCGGACAACGTCCCGGCCGGGCGGCAGGGCCGCCAGTTCCGCCGCCACCGTTCCCGGCAGCAGCGCGGCGGCGGCGGTACAGATGGCGTAGGTCATGGGGTAGGCCCTGTGGAGGGTTCCCAGAGAGAGCATCCGGCAGCACAGGTCCATGTTCTCCCGGCTAATCCGCTCCCCGGTAAGAGCGGTATAGTCCTGCGGCGGGGAGAGAATTCCGATCTTGGGGGCGGCGGGGCAGACCGTCCGGGCTTCCTGCCAGGTTTGGGCAAAGCCCAGCTTCACCGCCGCCGCGCCCCGGATCCGCTCCAGATACTCCAGGCGTTCCGGGTCATTTTGGAGCTGAGAGATCTCTCCGCCCTCCAGGCCCAGGTCCCGGGCCCGGACAAAGACGCCCACGTTGGATACATCCAGGATACTGGCCTCGATGGAGGGAAAGCCCTCGATCTCCAGCGTCTCCCGGGGCTTGCCCGTGGGGAAGATCTGTCCCGTGGCCGCGCCCCCGGGGGAGACAAAATACAGCTCGATGGGCGCGCCGGTGCCGGGGACTCCGGGGATCACGGCAGAGCCTGCCACTG
>CANQXH010000006.1 GCA_947627745.1 uncultured Oscillospiraceae bacterium | reverse complement strand
ATGTTTCTTAAAAGCCCTTTTTACCAAATCGCGAAGATCAGGCGGTAGAAAACCTGGGTATCCGGCGCGGGAGCGGAGGGTCCCCTGGAGCTGGCTGCCCAGGTGGGGGCCCTGGGCCGGGGGGAGCAGGTCCAGCCCAAGGTCTTTCCCTATCAGATCGCCTTTAACCTGATCCCCCAGATCGGCTCGGAGCAGTATTTAGGCTACACCAGCGAGGAAATGAAGATGCAGAACGAGGGCCGGAAGATCATGCACCTGCCGGAGTTAAAAGTCAGCTGCACCTGCGTCCGGGTGCCGGTGGTGCGGAGCCACTCCATTTCCGTCAGCTGCCATTTCGACGGGCCCGTCTCCGTTGAGGAGGCCCGGGCCGCCATTGCCGCCGCCCCGGGCTGCCGTCTGGTGGACGACCTGGGGGCCAAGAAGTACCCCATGCCTCTGGACACCTCCGATCAGGACCTGGTCTTTGTGGGCCGGATCCGGCCGGATCTGACCGACCCCAACGGTCTGGCCCTGTGGTGCTGCGGCGACCAGATCCGCAAGGGCGCCGCCACCAACGCGGTGCAGATCGCGGAGCTGCTGCTGTAAATCCGAGGGCGGCGGGAAGGCATTCAAAACCGGACCCCCGCGTGGGAAGCGACGAGGACTCCCGGAAAAGCGGAAGCGCTTTTCCGGGAGTCCTCGTTTTACCTATTCATCTTTTGGGATCTCCGGACCCAGCGGGGCGCTACCCCGCTTCCTCCAGATTTAGAGCGGATCAAGCGTCCGCCCCGCGGCAGGCAGGCGGTGTTCCCTTCTGGCGAATTCCTCCACCGTCAGGACCTTTTTCCCAAGAACCGCCTTCCGGGCGTTAAGCTCCTGCTCCACGGCGGTCAGGACCGTTTCCCAGGCCGCGTTCTTTGCCGCGTCCGGCCGCTTCTGCCCCGGCGCCCGGCGCGGGCCGTCGGACGCGCCGTTTCCCATGTCTTTTATTTTCATTTTCATGCCTCCAAATAAGGATCGGGCGTTTCACCGGTTCGCCGTCCGATGTCCGCGCGAGGCCGGTGAAACAGCTTCTTCATCCTGCCGCCCTCCCGGCGGCAGGATGGCCGGATCCGGGAGATGCCTTTGGGCGGATCCCTCTATCAGTCGGCGTCGAGCTTCGCGTCCTTCTCCGGCTCCGAAGCCCGGGGCGGGAGCTCCACGCCCTCGGCCCGCATGATCTCGTCGATCTGGCGGGCAGCGGTCTCGCCGATATTGGCGTCGGCGGCCCTTTTCAGTACGAAATACTTCGCCGCCTGCGGGTCGGTTTTCAGCCAGTCCAAGACGATGAAGGCGTTTATAGGGGTGTACTTCATCTCCTCGATCAGATACCGCGCCGTGACGCCCTGGATCTCGTCCTCCGGCAGCCTGTTGGCCAGGACCCAATAGATCACCCATAGGCGGCTCTGATTGTCCATCTCCTTGAACGCCTGGAACAGGTGAACGATTTCCCTGTCGGAATAGCCGCCGCTGCGCAGCTGGTCCTTAAACTCCTTGTATGTGATCTTCATTGCTTCTTTACCCCCTCAATGACTTCCGCCGCGAAGGTGAACGCGTCCCGCTCCACCGGCTGGCTTGCGTACGCCCGCATGTCCGTGGCGCTGCTGATGTAACCGCCCTGGCGCATATTGTTGGCCCAAGCTGTCCGGCGTTCCTCAGAAACATTCCAGAAGCCGGGCTCGGTGATGGTCCTGTACTGGACCGCGTGGCGGAGTTCGTGGACCACGGTATCGATGGTTTCCCACGCGCAGTAATCGAAGTGCTCATTCTGGCCGTCCACCATCAGCAGCGCGATATTGAAGACCGCCTTGTTGTCCGACCAGTTGTAGCCTCCCCAGTGATCTACCTGATCCACCGTCACGTCCACCTGGATGTCCAGGCCGTACAGCTCGGAGAGCCGGTTGGCAAAATTGTCCATCAGGTCGATTCGCTCCTTATTGCTCGACGAACGCAGCCTCTCCACCGGATCCGGGCCAAATACCTCGTGTATAAGCGCCTGGGTCTGCTGGATCTTCTCCTTGTCCGTATCGCTCATCTCGGCCTTGTCGTTCTCCGGCATGGTCCGGCTCCTGTACCGCCAAAGGTTGATCAGTTTCCCGATGGCGCCGATCACCAAGCTTATAATGGCGGTAATGGCCAGATCCGCCAGAATAGATTCGATTATCATCCTTGTCTACCCCCTATATATTTTTTCACGTTCGTACTCTTCCACCCGAACGGCCACACGGTTGATCCTGCCGCGCAGGAACCTGTAAACGGCGCGGTCGTAGCTGTTCCCGAAGCTCCTGCCGCTGTCGGCCATGATCTCGGCCTCCCGAAGCTCCTTTTCCAGCTCCTCCTTGCTCATGGACGAGGCGTCCTTCCTCATGAAAGCCTTGTACCGCTCAAGGTTTTCCATATGGTAGTCGGCGCTTCTGAAAAGCTCGTCCTCCGTCGTGGGGACGAAGCCCTTCCTCAGCATCCGGCAGTAGGAGACCGCTATGGCGTCGATGTTCTCCTCCCCCTGGCCGTAAGTGGCGAAGGTGTTTTTCCGGAGGACGCCGTCCATTGCCGCTCTCCATTTCCCCGGACTGATGGGAGCCTGGGTCCCGCTCTGCAAAGATCTCAGCGCCTGGGAGACGATGGCCTCCAGATCCGAGCCCACAACGATCCGGGGCCGGTGGGGGTCGCTTGCCAAGCTCTCGTTGATAAACCGCAGAAGGAAGCTCTCGTCGTCACAGCCCCGGTCGAAAAGGACCACCTCCGCCGGATCCACTCCACGGGCCTTGGCCGCCTCCCTGCGCCGCTTGTCCATGTGGACCTTGATGATGTTGGCGCACTCTCTGGCGGTGGGCAGGTATACCGCGAACAGGGCGTCAAACCGGCCTGAGCGGAAGAACTCCTTGGGCAGGGAACCGATGTCATTGGCGGTGGCGAAGATGAAGCAGGGGGTGGTGTTTTCCTGCATCCACCCGAGCATATAGCCGAACATCCTCTTGAACGAGCCGTTGTCCCCATCGCCGGCGGCGCCGCTGAAGCCCTTCTCCAACTCGTCGATCCACAGGACGCAGGGCGATACGGTCTCCGCCATCTTCAGGGCGTCCCGCATCCTCTGTTCGGAGACGCCCTGGTATCTGTCCATCAGGCTCCCCACGTCCATGCGCAGAAGCTCCAGGCCCAGCTCCTCGGCGGTGAATTTAGCCGCCGCGGATTTCCCGCATCCGGGGATGCCGCACAGCAGCACGCCCTTTGGTGGATTCGTGCCAATGCTCCGCCTGTAAGCGTTGGAGTATTTCAGGGGCGCCACCTGGTCCTTGAGCCAGCTCTTATAGCGCTCCATGCCGCCGATCTTTTCCTTTACCTGGACGTACTCCAGGATCCCGCCCTCCATCTTTTGCCGTTTACGCAGGCGGATGGTGTCCTCCATGGTCTTCTGAAGCGCCCGCTCGTTCTCCTCGTCCCGATTCGCGAGACTGCCGGCGGACATGATCTGCTGGACCGTGGTGACGATCTCCTCCTCGGAAAAGCCCAGAAAATAGGTACACAGGCTGGACAGCGTTTCCTCTCCGGCCTTGCTCAGCCATCCGGCGGAGGCGGACTTGACGATTTGGCGTATTTCCTCCTCGTCGGGATACGGAACGTCGATAAACTCCGTGTACGCCTGGAGCATCGGCGGCACCCAGGGATTCAGGGAGTAGAGCACGACAGCGCTGCTCTGGAGCTGATCGTACTGCCGGTGGGAAGGGTCCTCCCGGGCCAGCGCGAATTTTTCCAGCTGCGCCATCGCGCCGGTGGCGCTTTCAGGCTTGTCGGGCATCTTGCGCACCCAGATCGCCGGCCCGAATTTGCACTGCTTTTCGTAAGCGCCGTCGGAGGGAAGGTCGTTGGCGTAATTGGCCACGAACTGGAGCGTTCTGTCCAAGGGATCTTCCAGCTCATATATGGGCCTTCCGATCTTCGTGTCGTCAATGATCTTACCCCCGGCGCTTACCAGAACCACCAGCGGCTTCTCCTCCATGAGTATCAGCTTTCTGATGAAAATACTGGAATCCGTTTTGATGTACAGGATCGGCGTCCCCGCTTTCATTGCCCTGCGGCATGAGGCGGCGACCTTTTTCAATACACCGTCGGCCATTGCCTGCCCTCCTTGAATGAAAATGTTACAGCGAGAACTCCCTGAGCGTCACGATGTCAAAGGCCTTCGTGATGGTCTGATCGATGAAGCTGTTGAAATTGAAATCCTTCGCGACATCGTCGATGCTCGCGCTGAAAGCCTTCATCAGATCTTTCTTGAGCTGCGGGTCTGCAAACACCTCGGGGATCTGGTCGGACACCTTTCCCCTCGTTCTCTTGTCTCTGGGCCTCTTCATATTCCTGTCGCGCCAGACCTCATCGGAAATCACGTTGTAAATTGCCGCCACCAAGAGCGAGATGCCCCACGTCTCAATGGCTAAGGCAGCGGCCACGATCCAAACAGACCAGTCTGTTATCGTCTTGATCGTCGAAGTGGCCATGCTTGAAAGGTCCAGCTTTTTTATGACCGAATCCACATCAAAGCCGTCCACGCTGAGCGCGCCGGACTGGAGGCTGCTCCAAACGTCCTGGGGGATGATCAGATTCCTCGCGGCCGCTTCGGTATAGAGTTTGGACGCCTGGCCGTTGACGGAGGCCTCGATCCGTGTGGAAAGACCCTCCTTCCAGTTTTCGATCCCTTCCGCGCAGATCTGCCGCACATGCTCCTTCGCGTCCGGCTTTTCCAACGCTTCGCTGGCGAGATCGGCCAGGTCCTGTCCCGTAAGGTCTTCTGGGTCATTCGCCCAATCCTGGGCCGCTTGTTGGAATCTACCCTGCAGGTAGGGCAGCATGGCGTCGGCCAGGGACCCCTTCAAAGCATCGAGCGTGCTTGCCTGATCCGCAAGCACCTCCTCCTTCGCCGCCTGAATGCAGTCCGCTCTCTTTTCGTCGGAGAGCGCCACCCAGGCAAGCCCGTTGGACACGGTGTAGGAAGGATCCGAATCCAGGATGGGTTCGATGTCGGGGAACACCTCCTGGCAGAGCTCCTTGATGAAGGACATTTTGCTGGCCCCGCCGGTGAGAACGATGGTGTCAACGCCGCAATGCACCGTCTGCGGCTCTTTGTTTTCATCCAGAACGGTGTATGTGGCCTGGGCGACCTCGTTTTTCGCCGCCTGGAGGAAGGCCTTGCACATAGCGCGCCAGGAGCCCGTCTTGGTCGCGGTGCTGTTGCACTTCACGGGGAAGGGCTTATTGCCGGTCATCTCCTCCATGAACTGGTCTTTGATGTTGACAAACCCGTTGACGCTGCCGCCGGCGCCGTTAAAGGAGACGACCTGCCAATGGTCCAGGCCCGCGTATTTCCCGCTGAAATACTCCTCCTTGCACCGGCGCATCTCCTCCTCCGCGCTTGCGAACGATACTTTGTCGCAGGGGATCCCGGCCCCCTGGTTCTGGGGCGTGGTCATGGGCTGCTGGTACGCCGCCAGGGCCATTTGGCGCTCTATCTCGTGGGCGCCCAGGGCCCAGCTGAATTCAATGATCTTCCGCCCCATGAGCATATAGGTGCAGTCTGCGGTGGAGGAACCGAAGTCAAATACGATGGCCCCGTTGCTGGTGGAGATCGGCTTCCCGACACGCTCCACCGCGCTGAACATGGCGGCGCGGGACTCGGGAACGATCCGCACATCGGTGATCCCAGTGGCGGCGCTGATCAGCTTCTCATACTCCTCCCTCGCCTCTTCGGAGGTCCAGTCCCCAGTAGTGGGGCAGCCGACCAGCATACAAATCTGGCTG
The DNA here is from genome assembly GCA_947627745.1 of uncultured Oscillospiraceae bacterium. Lineage (GTDB taxonomy): Bacteria > Bacillota > Clostridia > Oscillospirales > Oscillospiraceae > Faecousia. Next base: position 42,122 of record CANQXH010000006.1, on the reverse strand, counting down.
CGGTCGTTGATCACGCCCAGCTTATCGGTGTTGTACTGGAGAATGTTCCTGACGGTGGCGTAGGCAAAGCAGGCCATCAGGGCAGCGCAGGTGATCTTGTTGCGCTTCGCCGCGTCGCTTTCCCCAAAAGGCTGGTCAAAATTCTGGGGACACGTCTTGAAATACGCGAATCTCTCCCCGTTGGGAACGATTCCCGGAAGAGCGCTGCCGATCGTGATAAGCGTCCCGGTCTCCCGCTCCATCCTTGAAAGCGTCTGCTCGTCCAGCCGGCTGCCGGACTTGCTCAGCTCCCCGCGGAGGAATTCCATCTGCTTGTTCGTCAGGACCAGTTGGGTGGGGATGATGTTGCCGTTCTCCTCCATGTTGAGCCGCTCGGCGGTGTATTTCTTGTCGCCGGTGCCGCTCACCGTGGTCAGGCGCGGCATGGAAGCGGAGGTCTGGGCGTGTCCCAGATCAAGGCATAATGTGTGGGTTGCCATTGGGTTTCAGCTCCTTTTTCTAATTTTATCAAATATTTCACCAGCGCGGGGCTGCTGATGCGCTATCCGTCCTGTTCCGGCAAAAAGTCCGGCAGGGCCTCTATCCGCTCTTTGTAAAACGCGCCGACCTCGGCGGCGGAGGCTCCGCGGAGCTCACACAACGGCGAGGCGGGATCGAAGGTCTGGAACCATTCGTCGGTCAGGGTCCCCGTGAGCCTTTTGTACAGCGGGACGCCCTTGGCGATATTGTTCTCCATAGCCTGGATCCGGGCGTCGATATTCGCCCGGATGGCCTCCAGTTCACTGATGGTACTCTCCGAATAGCTGCGCAGAAGGTCCCAAGCCCCCAGCACCGCCAGGCATCTGCGCTTCATGGCGGCGCTCATGGGCTTTTCGCTCTCCAGCTCCTCCAGAAGTCTCCTGCCGTCGTACAGCGCCTCCGGCAGATCGCAAATGGCCGCCACGTCGCGGCACTCGTCCAGGATAAACTGGGCGACGCCATCGGCCCCCTCGGGGATCGCCGCGGGCGTGGAGGAGCGCTTTTGGTATAGGTTCGTCAGATCCGTCATCCCGCTGCGCAGGTGAAACATATGGCTGCTGTAACTCAGGGCGCAGGCGTCTATTTCCGGGGGAATATGCGCCGCCTCACCGGCGAAGTTGCGCTGCTCCTCCAAAAGGTCCCGGATCCCTCCGGCCTTGCTCCAGCCGCCGATCACGGCCTTGGCCGCCTCGTTTTGGGGGCGAAGGCGGAGCATTTCCCGCCACCGGCCATAGCACTTTTTCAGCTCCTCCGTGAGGTCCGCGTATTGCCGATCCATTTTGGTATCCTCAAGGGTCAGAAAGCGCTCAATGGACTCTACCCATCCGGGAAGCTGGCTGGAATACCGGGCGGCCTCCCGGGCCTCCATCCGGTCGCTTTTGATCTTGTGATACTTGTCGTGCAGAAAATTTTTCAAATTGCTTTCACATCTCCTTTTCATTTTCAGGCGGTTCCCCGCCGTCATTGAAACCGGACCGTCCTGCCGCCGTCCTCAACGGAGAAGCCGCCGGCAAACACCTGGTATTTGCCTTCCTCCAGGATCGCGGCCGCGCTTCTGCCGCTTCGCGATACGGCGCACTCCCGGGCGCCGGCAAGGCCGGAGGGCCTGGGCCCCATGCCGTCCAGGGATGTAAGTCCTGTCCTCGGCGCGGTGCTGCCGCCGGTGACGGTGGATCCATCCTCCAAAAGGAGTTCAAACCCATCCTCGGTGACGCGGGCCTCCACCACGGTTTTCGCCACGGCGTCCAGCTTCAGCCGGACGAAGAAGTCCTCCGCGTCCCGGAAGAAAACGGAATTGGGCCGCCCGTTCTGAACCAGCAGGAGGCCCCTGCCGCCGCTGCCGGCGGACATGGAGCTGACGTTGTCGGCCTGGAGCTCCCATTCCTCGCCGTCCCGGGGTTTTACCCGGATATTTTGCCCCCCGTAGTCGGCCCGAACCGCGCACAGGTCGTCGCTCACGCAAAGGGAAGGGAGGAATTTAATGACTCGGTCGCCCACCGCGGTACAGTATCTGTATTCGCCGGGGGCAAGCCGCGCCTCCGCCTCCGGCGCGTTCCCGGAGGGCTTCCACAGCTCGATTTTAACGGGAAACTTTCCGGAGCCGGCCTTGGCCGCCAGCTTCACCGTGCGGATGACCTCCCCGGGGCCCAGCGGCCCGCCCTCATGCGCCAGGAAGCGGTAGGGGACCTTGGACGGCGCGAGATACGCCGTGTCCCTGTATCCAAAGCCCTCGGGCTTGCGCAGGCTCGCGTCGTCCTTGCTCTGGCTCCATTCCCCGGGAGAGACGGTCCGGGCATCCACCTCGGCGAGCTCGCTGATGGCAAGCATCAAAATGGCGCTCCGGGCCTCCTTCACCCCGCCGCCCAGGATGGCGGAGAGCTTCTCCGCCAGGGCCCCGTCGGAGGCCTCCTTTCGGACGGCCTCCTCCGGATCCGCTTCGTTCCCGGAGGACGGCGTGGACGCCGCGGCAAGCTCCCGAAGGAGAAGCTCCAGGAGCTTCCGGGGGTCCGCCTCCTCCGGCCACTGACTGCGTGTCAGAAGATCATACCAGAAATCCTTTACAATATATTTTGCCGCGTATTTCTTCTTTGTTTCGGGGTCCAGGTAACAGGTTTTCAGCAGCTTGCAGTGTACCTTGGCGAAGCTCCGAAAGCTGTTGAGGTTCTGAAAGAGCTCGGCCGGGGAGAAGTTTTCCTTCAGGTCCATAAGGTTGAGGATCCACTCCCCGTTAACATTCAGAAGCGTTCTCATAGGCGCTCTCCGTTAAGGGCGTCCGGTTATTGGGCGGGCTCGGCAACGATCTCCCCGGCATCCTCCTTCACCCGGCTGCCGCCGGCGATGAAGGCCCTGACCTTCTCCCAGGCGGCCTTGGCCATGGCGACGATGTTGGGAACGATGTTTCTCCGGACGTACCCCGCCACGGCCTGGGCGCCCTTTACAATGTTGGCGATGACGCCGGCGGTGAACTTTGCCACGTCCTGCGCCAGATCGCTCCACTTATCCACGGCGGTGAAGAAGAGCTTGCACAGTCCCGCGCACACCATGATGATGGCGGGAATGGCCAGAATGCCGGAGTAGATATTGAGCGCGGCGACAACGCCGACGGCTGCAATCCCCATGAAAACATCGACCAGAACCACGATGCCCAGCACCCCCAAAATGGCGGCGGCCACATCGACGGCCAGGGAGCCGTTGCCCACGGCCTCCAGAATGCGTGCCTCCTCCACCTGGGCACAGACAAGGGTCGCGACCTGCGCGGCGCCCATGTTCACGGGCATATCGTCGTACATCCCGCTGATGATGCCGGTGTAGGCCTGCATGGCGATGATGGCCCTGTATTCCACATCCCGGCCCGCGATGCCAAGGAGCATTTCGGTGGCTTCCTCCGCCGACCCGGCGGCGGCAAAGGCCTCGGCGTTTTCGGCCAGGGAGCCCAGCATAATGCCGGAGTTCATGATCGCCTCTTTGGCCTGGGCCCGGAGGTCCTCCTCCATCTCCTGGGTCGCCTGTTCCTCGGTGACAGTGATGGCTTCCAGCTCGGCAATGAGCGCGTCTTTGTCCACTTCCTCGCCGTTGGCGACTCTGGCGGCGGCGGCAATGCCGGCGGTGAGCTTCAGCCAATACTGGCACCGCTCGGCGCAGCTCTTGTCCTTGCTGATCTTGTCCATGGTCTTCTTGAGGAATTTGTCCACGTCGTCCCGGGCCTCGGCGTAGTCCGCGTCAAACTCCCGGACGCTCTTGAGAATGGTGTCGGCTATGAGGAGGCCCTGCTTCTCGGTCTTGCCGTCCAGGCTGTCCACATAGATCTTGGCGAGGATGGAACGGATGTCCTCCCCGTCCTGAAGTCTGGAGAGGTAGTCGGAAGCGTTTTCCCGCAGCTGGCGGATCTGCTCATCGGTTAACTTTTTCATTGTTTTTTCCTCCGTTTAAATAAATTTTGTTTTGGGAAGGCCTTTGGCCTTTCGTTGACTAGAGTATAACATTCTTTTACCTATATTTCGTCCTGCCGCCGGCAGAAGTTTTTCCATTTTTATCTCCCGGGATCTCGTAGATGCTGACGAAGGACGCCTTTCCGTTCCGGCTGTAAAAGTCCAGGATCTCCACCGCGTCGTCCACCGTGACCGAAAATCCGGCCTTCCGCACGTCGATGATTGCCAGCACCACCTGGTCCTGGGGATCGTCCAGGTCAAAGCCGCTCCGCCCGCTTTGAAGGAACGCGACCGCCTCCTCCTCGTTGAGCTCCAGCGCGATAACCAGCTTTAAAAGGGTCTTTTTACTCGTCTCCACAAGCCCCCACTTCATTTCGCTCCATGTGGACTTGTCGATGTAGGCGTAGGTATAAAACCGGGCCTCGCTGACATTCCCGTTCTTTTTCAGGAATTTTCCGCCGCCTAAGCGCTTTACATAGCCCATGACGATGTCATAGAGCCTGGTTTCGTCCTTTGCTTTCCTGGCGTTTTGGGAATAGCCCTGAATTTTCTCGTCAATGTCCTCCAGCAGCAGCCGGGAGACCTTGGCCGAAACCGGCTTCCGGCGCTTCGCCATGGCCTCCTCCATGAAGATCATCAGCTTCATATTATTCAATCCGAAACACCTCAAACAGCTTATGGCCGTCCCGTTCCCGGGGGCTCCTATCGGCCCTCCCGGGAAGGCAGCGGCTATTTTGCCGAGTTTATCGTCATTATAGCATGCTCCGGCCGGGCGTCGTCCACCTGCTTTCACCCCTTAGGGCGGCGGGATCGCCGCGGTCAATCCGTGCGCCAGACTGGCGCGAATCGCTCCGTCTGCTGAGCCCGCCGGGTATCGATCCTGCCGGAGAAAAAGGCAAAAAGGTTGCGCTTGATGGCTTATGGGCCGGGAATCCCATCAATTTATATCGATATAACTATACTTTTTCATAAAAATTTGTTGATTTTGCCGGATTGGTTATGGACAAACCAAAAAAATTGCGGTATGATATATTTATTGAAAGCGCGAAAATCAACGGAAGAGGTGAATGAATCCATGGCGTTTTCCTTTTTCGGCGGGATCCATCCCAAAGAAAATAAGTTTTACGCGGAGGGGCAGCGGGTCCAGCCCTTCCCGGAGCCGGACGTGCTGGTGATTCCCATGCAGCAGCACATCGGCGCGCCCTGCAAGCCCCTGGTCAAAAAGGGCGACCCCGTCACGGTGGGGCAGAAGATCGGTGACAATCAGGGCCTGTGCGTCCCCGTCCATGCCCCGGTCTCCGGCACGGTGAAGGCGGTGGAGATGCGGCCCCACACCAGCGGCATGACCGTGATGAGCGTGGTCATTGAGAACGACCACCAGGACACCCTCTGCCCCGATCTCACCCCCCGCACCCCGGAGGAGGTGGATAAGCTCTCCCCCGAAGAGCTGATGAACATCATCCGGGAGGGCGGCGTGGTCGGCATGGGCGGCGCCACCTTCCCCACCCACGTCAAGCTCAGCTCCGGCATTGGCAAGGTGGACACCATCATTGTCAACGTCTCCGAGTGCGAACCCTACATCGTGGCCGACGACCGGGTGTGCCAGGAGTACCCCGGGGATGTGATCTCCGGATTGCAGGTGGTCATGAAGATTCTGAATCTGAACACCGCCCACATCGCCCTGGAGGACAACAAGCCCGAGGCCAAACGGGCGCTGCTCTCCGAGATCGACCCCAAGACCGGCATCAGCGTGGACATTCTCCCCGCCAAGTACCCCCAGGGCGCGGAGAAGCAGCTGATCTATGCCATCACCGGTCGGGAGGTGCCCTCCGGCGGGCTGCCCGCCGCCGTGGGCTGCGCCGTGTTCAACGCCGGCACCTGCAAGGCCATCCACGACGCGGTATACGACGGGATGCCCCTGGTCCGCCGGATCGTCACCGTGTCCGGGGACATCGTCATGCAGCCCATGAATCTGATGGTCCCCCTGGGCACCAGCTTCAACGACCTCTTAGACGCCGTGGGCCACTCCCAGAATCCCTACAAGGTCCTCTCCGGCGGCCCCATGATGGGCGTGGCCCAGTTCGACCTGAACGTGACCGTGACCAAGGGCGTCAACGCCGTCACCATCCTGGGGGCCCAGAACCGGTTCTATGTGGCTAATCCCCACTGCATCCGCTGCGGCAAGTGCATGGACGCCTGCCCCATGCACCTGATGCCCCTGATGATGTACCAGGCGGAGCGGAAGAACGACCTGGAGGAGCTGAAGGCGCTGAATCTGCTGGACTGCATCGAGTGCGGCTGCTGCGCCTACACCTGCCCCGCCGGGATCCCCCTGGTCCAGTCCTTCCGCACCGGCAAGCAGCGTCTGCGGGACGCCGCACCCCCCAGACCGGCCTCCGCGTCGGCCAAATCCTAAGGAGGTGGAAAAATGGCTGCTCCCATGAAATACTTCTATGAGCTGACCGTTTCCAGCTCTCCCCACGACCACGGACCCAACACCACCCAGACCATCATGCGGGACGTGCTGATTGCCCTGACTCCCGCGCTGATCGGCAGCATCTTCTTCTTTGGCTTCCGGGCGCTGCTGGTGACCATGGTCTCCGCCGCCGCCTGCGTATTCTTTGAATGGGGCTACCGGAAGATCATGAAGCTGGACTCCACGGTCTATGACCTGTCCGCCGTGGTCACCGGCGTGCTGCTGGCCTATGTGTGCCCCGTGACCATCCCCTACTGGTGCATCATCATCGGCGACTTCTTCGCCATCGTGGTGGTCAAGCAGCTCTTCGGCGGCATCGGCAAGAACTTCATGAACCCGGCCCTGGCCGCCCGGGCCTTCCTGTTCTCCTGGCCCGTGATCATGAACACCTGGGTCAAGCCCGGCATTGCCAACTGGGCGGGGCTGCTGTCCACCGCCGACGCGGTGACCGCCGCCACTCCCCTGGCCGCCATGCACACCGGCTCGCTTCCCGACGCCTCCCTGCTGGACCTGTTCCTGGGCAACGTGGGCGGGTGCCTGGGGGAGACCTCCGCGCTGCTGCTGCTCATTGGCGGGGCGTACCTGCTGATCCGGAAGGTGATCTCCCTCCGGATCCCCCTGGCCTTTATCGGCACCGTGGCGGTGCTGACCTTCCTGTTCCCCCAGGGAAACGACCGGCTCACCTGGATGGCCATGCAGGTCCTGGGCGGCGGCGTGATGCTGGGCGCCATCTTCATGGCAACGGACTATGTCACCAGCCCCGTCACCAAATGGGGCCAGGTGCTCTTCGGCGTCGGCTGCGGGCTGATCACCGTGGTCATTCGCTACTTCGGCGCCTACAACGAGGGCGTGAGCTACGCCATTTTGGTGATGAACGCCTGCGTGGTGCTGCTGGATAAGGTGGGCCGTCCGGTGAAATTCGGCGCGCCCAAGAAGGAGGCGGCGAAATGAAAAAGGAATCCACCTTCGGCTACATTCTGCGGCTGTCCCTGACCCTGCTGATCATCACCGGGGTCATGGCGCTGCTGCTGGGCAGCGTCAACGCCCTGACGAAGGACCGCATCGACCAGATCACCGCCCAGAAGGCCCTGGACGCCCTGGCGGCCGTCCTTCCCGACGCGGCCAGCGCCCAGGAAAAGACCGATTTTTCCGATCCCACCGGCCTGATCTCCCAGATCTATGAGTCGGAGAGCGGCTACGCCATCCAGCTCACTGTCGCCGGCTTCGGCGGCGACGTGGACATGATGGTGGGCGTGGCCAAGACCGGGGAGGTGCTGGGCGTGTCCATCATCTCCCACACCGAGACCGCCGGCCTGGGGGCCGTGGCCGCGGCGAAGACCTCCAACGGCCAGGCCTTCCGGGACCAATTCGTGGGCATGTCCGGGACCCTGGCTGTCGCCAAGGACGGGGGCCAGGTGGACGCCATTTCCAGCGCCACCATCACCTCCCGGGCGGTCACCGAGGGCGTCAACATCGCCCTGGCCTGGGTCGCCCAGAACGGGTAAGGAGGAACTGGCATGAATGTGAAAAAGCAATTTATGGAGGGCCTGCTGACCAAAAACCCGGTGCTGGTCCAGCTATTGGGCATGTGCTCCACCCTGGCCATCACCACCAGCCTCTTTAACGGCATCGGCATGGGCCTGTCCGTCACCATCATTCTAATCTGCTCCAACGTGCTGATCTCCGCCCTGCGGAAGGTCATTCCCAATAACATCCGCATCGCGGCCTACATCGTCATCATCGCGGGCTTCGTCACCATCGTGGATCTGCTGCTCCAGGCGTTTTTGCCGGAGCTGTCGGAAAATCTGGGGGTGTTCATCCCCCTGATCGTGGTCAACTGCATCATCCTGGGCCGGGCGGAGGCCTTCGCCTCCAAAAACGGCGTCCTGGCCTCGGCGCTGGACGGGCTGTTCCAGGGCATCGGCTACACCTTGACCCTGATCGTCATGTGCGTCGTTCGGGAGCTGCTGGGTTCCGGCACCTTCGGCGGCGGCATCCTGAACGGCGGCGAAGGCATCCGGCTCCTGCCGGAGGGCCTGCCCGCCATGCAGATGGTCATGCCCGTGGGCGGCTTTCTGACCCTGGGCTTCCTCATCGCCGGGTCCCAGTGGCTGGTCAAGCGCCTGGAGAAAAAGGATAAGGAGGCGGCAAAATGAGCTACATTCAAAGTCTACTGGGAATCCTCCTGTCCGCCGTGCTGACGGAGAATTTCATCCTGGTGAAATTCTACGGCATCTGCCCGTTTATGGGCGTGTCCAAGAAGATGGACACCGCCCTGGGCATGGGCATGGCCGTGACCTTCGTCATGGGCATCGCCTCCGCCGCCACCTGGCTGGTCAACAGCTTTATCCTGATCCCCCTGGATCTGGAGTATATGCAGACCGTGGCCTTCATTCTGGTCATCGCCTCCATCGTCCAGGTGGTGGAGATGTTCCTGAAGAAAAGCGTCCCGGCGCTGTACCAGGCCCTGGGCATCTACCTGCCCCTGATCACCACCAACTGCGCCGTGCTGGGCGCGGCCCTGGTAAACGTGCAGAAGGGCTACGACTTCTTGCAGAGCGTGGTCTACGGCGTCACCGGCGGGCTGGGCTTCACCCTGGCCATCGTGCTTTTCGCCTCCATCCGGGAGCGGGTGAGCAACGCCGAGTGCCCCAAGAGCTTCGAGGGCTTCCCCATCGCGCTGATCTCCGCCGGACTGCTGGCCCTGGCCTTCATGGGCTTCTCCGGCCTGAAGATTTTCTAAGGAGGGGCGAAAAATGACGGAAATTCTCATTGCTATCGGCATTTTGGGCGGCATGGGCCTGATCTTCGGGCTGGTGCTGTCCGTGGCCTCCAAGGTGTTCTATGTGGAGTCCGACCCCCGGCTGGAGGAACTGACCCAGGCTCTGCCCGGGGCCAACTGCGGCGGCTGCGGCTACTCCGGCTGCGCCGCCTACGCCCAGGCGGTGCTGGAGGGCAAGGCCCCCATTGGCAAGTGCGCCTCCGGCGGCGACGACGCCGCCCAGGCCATGGCCCAGATCATGGGCGTCAAGGCCGAGAAGGTGACCCGCCGGGTGGCCCTGGTCCGCTGCGCCGGGTACAAGGGCGTGGACGAGAACGGCAAGGACATCGGCGCCAAGATGAAGGGCGAGTACGAGGGCATCCACGACTGCCTGGCCGCCTCCAAGGTGGCGGGCCGGGGGCCCCTGATCTGCAAATTCGGCTGCCTGGGCTTCGGCAACTGCACCAAGGCCTGCCAGTACGACGCCATCCACATCGTCAACGGCGTGGCCAAGGTGGACGACACCAAGTGCGTGGGCTGCATGAGCTGCGCGGCCCAGTGCCCCCGGCACCTGATCATCCCCGTGGAGTACGGCAAGCGGAACGTGGTGGTGGCCTGCGCCTCCCAGGCTAAGGGCTCCGTCACCATCCGGGGCTGCACCGCTGGGTGCATCGGCTGCGGCCTGTGCCAGAAGATCTGCCCCAACGACGCCATCCATGTGGACCACAACCTGGCCTCCATCGACTACGACAAGTGCGACTCCTGCGGCCTGTGCGCCACGGTGTGCCCCAAAAAGCTCATCGCCAACACCAAGCCCGAAGCCGCCCCGGTAAAATAATCCTCAAACAGCAGTCAAGAGCCGCCAGGGAAGGCGGCTCTTGCTTTTTATGCTTTCCGGGTACCGTCACGAGCCGCCAAAAATAGCGGCTCGTGGTTTCTATGCTTCTCCGGCGCCGTTAAGAGCCGCCAGTCTGGCGGCTCTTAACGGTTCTATGCTTCTCGGGTAAAGACGGGGGTAAATTTGGGCACGCCGTAGCGCTTGACAAAGCGGGGGCACTTGACCAGAAAGGCGTAGAAGATCGGGTAGCCGCACCCAAGCAAGGTCTCGGCGTTGCCCTGGCCCTTGGCCAGGATCACGTCGGCCCGGCGGAAGGCGGCGGCCGCATCCTCCCCCAGGGCCTCCGGCACGGTGCCGGCGATGTTGCTGCCGCTGTCGATCACCGGGAAGGGGATCCCCACCTGGGCGGCGTCGGCCCGGGTGGCGTCGTTCTGGGCGGGGCCGCCCCGGACGCAGAAGGTGATGGAAAGCGCCGGGAACCGGGCCTGAACGGCCTCCGCCAGCACCCGGTCAAAGCCGATCTCCCCGGCGTTGTCCGTCAGATACAGCAGCTCCTTCGCCTCCGCCAGCTCCGTTAAAAACCGGGCGTAGCAGGCCCCGTCCAGCTCCATTTCCAGGGCGGAGCGGAGCATTTCGTCCAGCTTTTCAAACCGGACCTCCCCATAGAGGGCGGAAAAATCCAGGTAATTTCCTAAAATCGACAGCTTCAGCCCCACCAGGACCGGGTCCTCCGCCGCCTCCACCAGCGACCGCAGCCGGGGCAGCCGGGCCAGGACGTAGGCGTTGGAGTCCGCCTTCTCCTTGGCGAACCGGTCCGGTCCCAGGTGATAGTGCCGGTCAAAAAGCGCCGCGATCCCCGGCCCGAACCAGGGGGAGCTGGCCTCCGCCGGGGCAGAAGCCAGCAACGCCATCAGGTCCTTGGCAAAGGCCGTGGCCTGCTCCTCGGTGCCCAGCTCCCGGGCCGCCCGGAGGTGCCGCCCAAGGAGGCACTCCAGGCAGGCGGTATCGATAGGGACGCTCATACCTTCAGCTTGACCACGATCTTCCGGTAGTCATGGGGCTCGTCCAGATGGACGCTGGGCATATGGGCGTCCTCGGGGTAGACCACATAGCAGTAGCCCGCGCGGATGTCCATGAAGTCACAGTGGCCGGAGAACATCCCCTTGTCCTTGACCGTGTTGAACGCCCCAGCGGGGGTCAGGGTCTCGGTGGGGGCCCAGCCCACGGTCTCCATGCCCTCAAAGATGTACTGAATGTCCAGATAGTCGTGGTGTACCTCCAGATCCTGGGTGGCGGCGTCCTTGGTGGTGCCCTTCTGCACCATGATCCGGCCGCCGTTCGACAGCGGGTAGGTGGCGGGCTCCAGGCTTTCCAGCCCGGCCACCAGCGCCATGGCCTCCTCCAGGCCGGGGATGATGGGGGCGTACCGCCCCAGGTCCTTCCACGGGCAAACGATCATAAATAACCCATCCTTTCCTTATTTTAACAGAGGAATCAGATCCTCAAATTTCCCGATTTTCCCGTCAAATTCCGCCGGGGCGCCAAAGCCGTAGGCCGCCCAGATAAAGGGAATGCCCGCCTCCCGTGCCGCCTCCAGGTCCAGCTGGGTGTCGCCGATATAGGCGGCGCCGCGGATTCCGTACCGCGCTATCAGCGTCCGAATCGTCCTTCCCTTGGAGGTCCGGGTCTGGCCGTAGCACAGCGTGCCCTGGAACAGGTCCTGTACCCCCAGGGCCGCCAGGCACTGCTCCGGATACCCCTCCTCGCTGTTGCTCACGATGAACAGCCGATGGCTCTTAGCCAGGACCCGCAGCGTCTCCACCACGCCGGGATAGCCCGGGCACCCCCGCTGCCGGAGAAGCCGCCCACCGGAAGCCATGCACCGGCGCATTAGATCGTACCGCTCCGCCGCCGGAAGGCCGGGAAAGAGCCGGTCGGCGATGTCCCGGTCCACCATGCCGAAGAGGGACCGCAGCTCCTCCGGGCTTACCAGCAGCTCCCCCCGCCCCTCGGCGGTGAGCTGGAGATTGTACCCCTCGGCCAGGACGGCCCGGGTGTCCCACAGGGTGCCGTCAATGTCGAAGATCAGCGATTCGGCTTTCATACCGGCGCCGCCGCTCCGTCCAGGTGCCGCTGAATCCGGCCCAGGATCATGTCCAGGGCCACATAGTTTTTCCCGCCCTCGGGGACCACCAGATTGGCGTATTTTTTGCTGGGCTCCACATATTTTTCGTGCATGGGCTTGACGGTCTGCTGGTACTGCTCCAGCACCGATTCCAGGGTCCTGCCCCGCTTGTTCACGTCCCGCTTGATCCGGCGGCACAACCGGATATCCGCGTCGGTGTCCACGAAGATCCGCACGTCCATCAGGTCCCGGAGGGCTTGGTTCTCGAAGATCAAAATCCCCTCCACGATGATCACCGGCTCGGGGACGATGTGGATCGTCTCCTGGCTCCGGTTGTGGACGGTAAAATCATACACCGGGCAGTCGATGGGCGTCCCCTGGCGGAGCTGCTGGAGCTGGCGCACCATCAGGTCCGTATCGAAGGCGGCGGGCTCGTCATAGTTGAGCTTACAGCGCTCCTCGTAGGTCAAGTCGTCGTGGCGCTTGTAGTAATTATCGTGGCTGAGCACCGTGACGGAGCGGCCAAACCGCTGGATAATGTTTTTCATCAGGGTGGTCTTGCCGCTGCCGCTGCCCCCTGCGATGCCGATGACCAGAATATCCTCCATAGTGCCCTCCTCTATTCTCCCGCCGTCCCCAGCAGCCGGGCGCACAGGGCCAGCCGCTCCGGGGTGGGGTCGCTGTTCTCAAAAATCACCTGGCCGGGCCCGTCCCACAGGAGTCCCGCCGCTTCCAGTCGCCGCCGGGTCTGGTGGGCGGTGCCGGCGCCCCCGTCGAACAGGACCGTTCCGGGCAGCAGCCTGCCGATCACCCCGGCGGCAAAGGGAAAGTGGGTGCAGCCCAGCACCAGAGCGTCCAAACGCCCGGCGTAGGGCGCCAAAATAGGCCGAAGCAGCTCCTCCGCCTCTTCCGATTCCCCCAGGCCCGCCTCCACCAGCTCCACCAGCCCGGGCACGGAGATGGGGTAGACTTGGCATCCCCCGCCCACCCGGTCCAGAAGACCGGCGAATTTTTCCTCCCGCAGCGTCAGCTCCGTGGCCATCACGCCGACGCGGCCGCCGGGGAACCGGTCCACGGCAGGCTTCAATGCCGGCTCCATCCCCACCACGATCAGATCGGGGTAGATCGCCCGCAGATCGTTAATGGCGGCGGCGGTGGCGGTGTTGCAGGCCACCACCAGGGCCTTGATTCCCCGCTGTGCCAGCTCCGCCGCCGCGGCCAGGGTCAGGGCCCGGGCCTCCTGGGTGGGCCGGCCCCCGTAGGGGGCGTTGGCGGAGTCGCCATAGTATAGATACCGCTCCTGGGGCAGCGCCGATAGCAGGCTCCGCAGCACGCTGATGCCTCCCAGCCCGGAGTCAAACACGGCAATATATCGCTCTTTCACGGTCAACCTCCGGTTTCTAAATCTTACCTTTATTCTATCAAATCTTCCCGCCGGTTGCAATGCCTCCGCCGCTTTTTTGGCAAATTTGCTACTGTCCCGGCGTTGACAACGGTTTGCCGCCATGGTAGAATCAAAGTGGACAGGAGGCGGCGTCATGGATCCCTTTCCCCAGCGCGTATACGCTCTGATCCGCCGCGTTCCGGCGGGCAAGGTCACGACCTACGGCCAGTTGGCGGCGCTGTCCGGCGCGCCACGCTCCGCCCGGGCTGTTGGCGCGGTGCTGGCCGCCTGCCGTGACCCGTCGGTGCCCTGCCACCGGGTCGTGGACCGTCTGGGCGGCGTCAAGCCCGCCTTTGACACCTTCGCCCCCGGCACTCAGCGCGCCCTTCTGGAATCCGAGGGCGTGACCTTCACCCGGGAAGGCCGCATAGATCTGGCCGCCCATCTCTGGGATCCGTGGGAGGTTGGATAATTCCCTCTTGATTTTCTCTGGCGGATTCGATAAAATATGGTCAGCCGGCCTCTGCCGGCACTCCCAATGCGGGCATGGTGGAATTGGTAGACTCGGTGGATTTAGGTTCCACTGCCAATGGCGTGCAGGTTCGAGTCCTGTTGCCCGCACCACGTCGGAGCGGACTTTCAAGCGTTCGCTCCGACTTTTTTCAAAAAACGGCGGGCCCGTCCGCCCAGGGCAAGGCGTCCAAAATCCTTCCCCGTGACCGCCTTTGACTCAGGCGAGAAATTTACGAATTTTCGGGCCGTGTTTTCCGGCCCCGGATCGAAGGGAGCGTATGTCCGATATGTCAAAATCCATTTTCAACGCGGAAAAAATGTACACCTATATCCGGGGCTTCGCCGCCGGAGCCAACATGCCGGAAACCACACGGGCGTTGGGCTTCGCCAGGGAAAAGCACGCGGGGCAGTTTCGTAAAAGCGGCGAACCGTACATCATCCACCCGCTGACCATGGCCTGCAACGCCCTGAGCCTGGGCATCCGGGACGACGGGATCATCGCCGCCACGCTCCTGCACGACGTCTGCGAGGACTGCGACGTGAGCCTTGCGGAGCTTCCGGTCAATGAGACGGTCAAAAACGCCGTGCGGCTCCTGACTTTCGACGTTCAAGACGGCGAGACCAGGGAGACCGCCAAGATCCGCTATTATAACGCCATCGCGGAGTGCCGCGAGGCGTCCATTACGAAGATCATTGACCGCTGTCACAACGTCTCCAGCATGGCCGGGACCTTTTCCGAGGAGAAGCTGCGGGCGTACATCGAGGAGACCCGCCATTTCGTCCTCCCCCTTCTCAAAAAGGCAAAGGCCCGGTACCCGGAGTATTCGGACATTCTCTTCGCCCTCAAGTATCACATGGTCAGCGTCGTGGATTCTATCGAGGCCGCCATGCTGGTGTACCGGCCCAAAGAGCCGCCGGTCCCGGATGGGAAAGGCGGGCCGAAATAAGCTGGACGTTACGTCCTTCGTGGGAATTATAATTTCTTCAGCGGCTTCTATAAGGCGCCGGTAGCGTTTGAGAGACGCGTTATCTGAATTTCAGGCGTGAACTTACCGGCCGGAGGCGGGGAGAACAATCCATCGGAGGCAAAGACGTATGATCAGCGATTTTTTGAAAAATCTGCGGGACAAAATCGATAAAAACCTGCATGAACTATACCCAGGAACCGGGGCGGCGGAGGTAAAGCCGGAATTTACGGCGCCGGACCCGGGCGTAAAGCGCTATGACGTGCCGGCGGGCACGAAAAGGCTCCCCCGGGGGGCGCTGCAGGGGCGGCGGGAGCTGGTGTCGGTATCTGTCCCGGCTTCGGTGCGGACCATCGGAGAGCGGGCCTTCGCCGGCTGTGAGAATCTGGAAAGCGTGACGCTGCACGAGGGACTCAGGCAGATCGGAGAAAACGCCTTCGACGGGTGCAAAAGCCTAAAGCGCATCGTCATCCCGAACAGCGTAAAGGACGTCAACGGCTCGGCGTTTAAGGGCAGCGGCATTGTAGAGCCGGTGCGAACCGCCTCCGGCGACACGCTGATCTACTGCCCGGCCTCGGCGGCGGGGGCGGAATATACCGTGCCGGAGGGGGTGCGGCGCATTGGGACCCAGGCCTTTTTGGAGCTTCCCGGCCTCAAGAAGGTCCATTTGCCACGGTCTCTGGAGCGCATTGACCGGCTGGCCTTCATTAAATGCGGATTTTCGTCGGTATCGCTCCCCAAATATCTGGAGGAGCTGGAGGAAAACGCGTTTTTCCACTGCGCGGAGCTGAAAAATATCTATTTCAAGGGAGAAGACCCCATCAGGGAGGCCCTGTTCAAGCTGCGGGCAAGGGGGCTGTGCTTCCTGAAGCCCGTCAGATGCGCCCCGTGTGACAGCGACCGGTACTGGGAAGGTCCGGCGTTCCGCGCCCTGGCGGAGGAATGCGTCTCCGGGAACGCCGGCGCCATGGAGCGGATGGTCGCTTTCTTTGAGGAGAAGAGCAAGGCCGCGCCGGAAGAGGCGTTTTATTCCGCCGCCGCCAATTTCTGGAGATACCGGGCCTGGGAAAACGGCAGCGAGACCCAGCGGCAATGGCTGGAGCGCTACGTCAAGGCGTCGCCGGGAGAGCGGCTGCCCTCCGCCTGCCTGACGGAAACCCTGTGGGGCTCCGCCCGGGGCTCCACGCTGAACGCCTTGGGGTTCTTCTTCTTCGCGCCCGAAAGGCTGTACAGCTTCGCGGGACTGGACGCCGACGGGGTAGCGGAGGTTTCCGCCTACGAAAGCGAGGACGGCCCCGACGAGGACGGCTTCGGGCGGGAGACGTACTACGACTGGTGGTATCTGGACCGGGACCTGCGGCCCGTGCCGGGGGTAGCGTGCCTGCACAGCTACTCCAACATCGACAGGCGCATCTGGGACGTCCAGGACCGCTTCGCCAGGGCCCACGATGAAGCGGCCAAGGCCGGGACGCTCGAAAATATCCGGCGTGGACTGGAATTGGAGCAGGAGGGCCTGCTGGAGCAGGCGTTCAAATTCTATAAGCGCGCCGCGGATCAGGGCAGCGGGGACGCCATGTTTGCCGTGGGCAATCTCTATTTTCACAAGAGCTTCCATGGCATCCCGAGCATCGCCAGTATCATGACGCCCTGGGACGAGGCGCCTTTACAGCCGGACATGGCGGCGTCCTTCCGGTGGTTCATGAAGGCCGCCCAGGCCGGGAATATCAACGCCATGAGCAATGTGGGCGTCTTGCTCACAAACGGCATCGGCTGCGGGAAGGACCCGCAAGCGGGCCGGGCGTGGCTGGAAAAGGCCGCCCAGGCGGGAAATAAGTACGCCGAAAAGGCGCTTCACGACTTTTTTTGCGTGCCCGCCGGGGAACGGCTGACGGACGAGGCCTATGACCGGCAGATGGAAAAATTCTTCACGGCGGTGGAGCAAGCCGACACGCTCACGGCCGATGGCATGTACGAGACGCTTATGAACGGGACGGAGGCCCAGCTTTCCCGTCTGGGGCTCCGGCTGGCGGAGGCCCGCTATGGCCGGGGCGTGGCATACTGGGCGTATGCCTATCCGAATCTCCGAAAGGACCGTTCCTGCGCGCCGGTGGAGAGCTTCCGGTGCGGCTGGGCGTCGGCAGTGGTGGTGAATTTCCGGGCGCTTCCCGAAGGAGCGGCGATTACCTTCGCCCCAAGCGGTATGCCGCTTGTGCCCGTGCGGGGCATCCGGGTGAGCGACGAGACGGTCTCCTACGAAGCCTCGGACTTTGGATGGATCGGCCTCCCCCGCCGCCGGGCCCGGGTCCTGCGCTCCGCGCCGGGATATGTCAATGAAAACGCCTCCGAAGCGCTCAAATTCTGCGGTGTGGATGTGCCGGCGCTTCTGGAGCACCTGAAGCTCACGGAGCAGGAGGCGCTGTTCGTCGAATGCGGCGAGAAGGAGTACTCCGCGGAGATCGGATGCCTGGTTGGAACGGAGCTGCGGGTCCTGCTGCGCTATACCATCGGCGGCTGGGACCAGGGAAACCATCCGGCGGAGGTAAGCGGCGTCACCCTGGATTGCGGTCCCGAAGCGCCCCAGTCATAAAATGGGGCGCCTGGGCCGTTTCAAAGCGGAGCGCTTTGCCGTCCGGTACCCTCTGTAAAAATGGGAAGGCGATTCCCGGCGGGTTGCGTTACTGTTCATGGGTGATCTCCTCCCACAGCTTGCGGAGCGATTCGTTCTCCAGGCTATGGATATCCGTAACGGCGGCTTCCATGGCGGTGCTGCCCAGGGTGTCGAAGGCTGTCTGGCCCTTGGCGGCGCCGGCAAAACGCAGGCCGCCGGCAGAATAGTCGGGGTCCCGGTCAAATTCCTCCGCCAGCTTTTTCGCCGCCAGCAGAGAGGCCCGGGCCTCATCGAATCTGCCCAGCTTCAGCTGGGCGTGGGCAAGGCAGACCTCAAAATCCACACAGCTCTTGTCAAAGAGGTTGCTTTTCCCCGCCCGCTTCAGCCCCGCGAAGAACCCGGTCGCCAGCTCCAGGATCGCGGCGCCGGAGGCAAAATCCCCCCCCGCTTAAAGTACACGTTCACATAGCCCATGACGGTCCGGATCAGCATGGCGGCGGCCGAGACCAGGGCTGTGGACAGGTACTCCTCCGCCTCCTCCGGGCGGTCGCAGTAGCCTGCCAGATATTGACCGATCACATCGTCGTTGATCCCCCTGGGATTGCTGCCTTTCAGCAGTTCCAGGGCTTTTTCCGCCTCTCCCAGCTCCATGTACGCCCCCGCCATGTCGTAGGTGACGGAAATTTCGCTGATCTTTGGGTCCGTATTCTGCCCCAGCAGTAACATGGAGCGCTCCATAAGCTCTATTGCCCGGCGCAGCCGCGGCTGTTCACCGGTCATCAGGCCGAAAAGATAGTAGAGCATCGCGCTTTGGTGGACGATCTCAAAGCTGTTGGGATAGCGGAGCAGCGCCTTTTCCGCCTCGGCAAGTCCCTGGGTATCCCGGTTTTGCAGATACGCTTTGAGCCGGGCAACCGTATCGGCCTGCTTGTTGCTCTTTACACGATAGCCGAGCAATACGTCCACCGAGGTGTCGAACAGGTCCGCCAGCTCCACAAGAATCGACAGGTCCGGCGCGGACAAGCCCGCCTCCCACTTGTAGACCGCCCCGACGGTGACGCCCAGGGCGTCCGCCAGCTGCTGCTGGGTCAGGGAATGGGCCCGGCGCTGGGCACGGATGTTTTCCGAAAGGTTGATCATCATGGATTCCTCCTTTTTTCTTTCGATTATAGCACCGCCATTTGGCCTTTTAAACCCACCATCCGGATCATTTGGAGGGGGTTTTTTATACCGCCGGTAGGAGCCCCGGCGGAAGAAACGCGGCTTGACGGCGGGGCGGAAGTACAATATAATAAAGGAAAGAAAAAAGGAGGGATCCCCATGAACGCATCCGTTCCCTGTTCGGCGGTTGACGCCCTGGACCGGCTGAAGGCCGGAAACCAGGCTTATCTGCGATCTGTCACCCCCTCCGGGGACATTTCGCCGGAGATCCGGCGGAAAACCGCCCTGGAGGGCCAGAAGCCCTTCGCCGTGATCATCACCTGCTCCGATTCCCGGGTCATCCCGGAGGATCTTTTCTCCTGCGGCATCGGGGAGCTGTTCGTCATCCGGGTGGCCGGAAACGTGCTGGACCGGCACCAGCTGGGCAGCGTGGAATACGCGATTTCCCATCTGGGCTGCCGGCTGGTGGTGATGCTGGGGCACACCCACTGCGGCGCGGTGGACGCGGCGATCCATCACGACCCGGACGGGTATGTGAAGTCCATCACTGACGAGATCCGCCTGGCCATCGGCCAGGAGCGGGACGAGGAAAAGGCCTGCGTCCTGAACGTCCGCCGGGGCGTGGAGATCCTGCGGGCCAGCTTTCCCAAGGAGACGGTCCTGGGCGCCATCTACCGCCTGGAGGACGGGCAGGTGGAATTTCTGCCGGAGGAACCGTAAATTGAATGCCAAGACCCCCGCGCCGGCGGGGGTCTTGGCCTTTTCACGGCCTTGCATTTCGGGCCCGGTTCTGATAGAATAGGGAAAAAGACGGGAGGGATCGCCCATGGAGTACGCCGCAGTCTGCCACTTTGCCGACGCAAGGTACTGCTTTGCCCTGGACAAGGACCGGTTTTTGTTCCGTATCCGGGTGAAAAAGGGGGACGTGCGGGAGGTCCTCCTGCACTGCCAGGACAAGTACCTGCCCCTCTGGCGGAAGGACACCCGCCGGATTGTTGCCATGTCCCTGGCCGCCCGGGACCGGGTCAGCGACTATTTTGAGGCGGAGCTGACCTTCCATGTGGTCTGCCTGCGCTACTTTTTTGAGCTGCGGGGCATGGACGGGGAGACCGTCTACTATGGAAACTACGAATTTTCCCCCGCGCCCTTCACGGATATTGAGCGGATGTTTGACTGCCCTCAAAATCTGCGGGAGGAAGAAAAGCTCACCGTCCCCAGCTGGGCGGCGGGCCGGGTGGTGTACCAGATTTTCCCCGCCAGCTTCGCCCCCGGGGGGAAAATCCCAGAAAAGAAGTGGTACCGGGCCCCGGTGGATCACCGGCGGGATCTGGGCGGCACCATCCGGGGCGTCATCCAGCGGCTGGACCATCTCCAGGCCCTGGGGGTGGACGTGCTTTACATGACCCCGGTATTCCGGGCCGGGACCGTCCACAAATACGACACCCTGGACTATTACGCCGTGGACCCCGCCCTGGGCACCCTGGAGGATTTGAAGGAGCTTACGAATCGGGCCCATGAGCTGGGCATGAAGGTCATTCTGGACGCGGTGTTCAACCACACCTCCCGGCAGTTTTTCGCCTTCGCCGACATTGAGAAAAACGGCCCCGCCTCCCCCTACATCGGCTGGTACTACATCGAGGGCTTTCCCCTGAAAAGCGCCTGGGGGCAGATCCCCAACTTCAAAACCTTCAGCTATTTCGGCGGGATGCCCAAGCTGAACCTGCGCAACCCCCAGGTGGAGGCCTATTTTTTGGACGTGGGCCGATACTGGATCCGCGCCTGCGGCATCGACGGGTGGCGGCTGGACGTGGCCGACGAGGTGAGCCACCGGTTCTGGCGGCGGTTCCGGGAGGCTGTCAAGGCGGAGAAGCCCGACGCCCTGCTGATCGGGGAGGAGTGGCACTACGCCGGGGACTTCCTCCAGGGCGACGAGTGGGACAGCGTGATGAACTACCACTTTTACAACAGCGTCCTGGATCTGGTGGCCCGGGAGACCATCCCGGTGTCCGGGTTTTTTGAAAATCTCGGCTTTTTGCGGGGGAATCTCCACCCCGCCGTCTTTGGGGCGCTGTGGAACCTGATCGGCTCCCACGACACGGAGCGGTTTCTCCAGGCGGCGGGGGGCTGCCTGCCCAAGCTGAAAATGGCGGCGGCCCTCCAGCTGCTGCTGCCCGGAATGCCCATGATCTACTACGGCGACGAATACGCCATGGACGGGGGCGGCGACGGGGACAGCCGCCGGGGCATGGTGTGGGACGAAAAATATCAGGTCCCGGCGATTTTCGACTGGTATCGCCGGCTCACCGCCGCCCGGCGGGCCCACCCCTGCCTGTACCGGGGCCAGGTGACGGCCTATCAGGTAGACGACGTGGCCGGGACCGCCGCGCTGACCACGAAGCTGGGCGGCGACCAGGTCACCCTCCTGCTCCACTGCAAGGACGGCGCGGCGCCGCTTCTTGATTACGCCGGGCGGCAAGAGCTGCTCAGCGCCTCGCCCTTTGGCGGCTGTCTGGGCCCCTGGGAGGCGGCGCTGATCGGGTAGGGGCCGGAAAATTCCTTGACGGAAGGGATCTATTGGGCTATAATGGCCCTATTCGGGGGCGAAAGGCCCAAATCATCGGGAGGCAAGCGCCATGGTCAACGAAGCGATTTCTCAGCTGATTTCCTACGCCCGTTCCACCGGGCTGATCCAGGAGGGGGAGACGGCCTGGGCGGTCAACGCCCTTTTAGAGACCCTGAAGCTGGATTCCTACGCCGATCCGGGCAAGACCTGGGACCGGATGGACCTTCCCCAGGTGCTGAAGGTCCTGACCGACGACGCCTGCGCCCGGGGCGTAGTGCCGGAGGACTCGCCGGTGTACCGGGACCTGTTCGACACGGCCCTCATGGGCCGCCTGACCCCCCGGCCCGCCCAGGTGACGGAGAAATTCCGGGCTCTGTACGCCCAGAGCCCCCAGGCTGCCACGG
Source organism: uncultured Oscillospiraceae bacterium (assembly GCA_947627745.1). Taxonomy (GTDB): domain Bacteria; phylum Bacillota; class Clostridia; order Oscillospirales; family Oscillospiraceae; genus Faecousia. The sequence continues at coordinate 20,377 of CANQXH010000006.1, read as the reverse complement.
ACTGGTACTATCAATTCTGCCAGGACGCCAACTACATCCGCCGGGACCGGATCGCCAAGGACGTGAAGTGGATCGCCCCCACGCCTTACGGCGACCTGGACATCACCATCAACCTGTCCAAGCCGGAGAAGGACCCCAAGGCCATCGCCGCCGCCCGGAATCTGCCGGCCGCCGCCTATCCCCGGTGCCTGCTGTGCCGGGAGAACGAGGGCTACGCCGGCCGGGTCAACCATCCCGCCCGGCAGAACCACCGGCCGGTGCCCATCACCATCAACGGCAGCCCCTGGTTCTTGCAGTACAGCCCCTATGTGTATTATAATGAACACTGCATCTGCTTCAACCGGGAGCATACCCCCATGAAGATCGACCGGGCCTGCTTTGCCAAGCTCCTGGACTTTGTGGGCCAGTTTCCTCACTATTTCGTGGGCTCCAACGCGGACCTGCCCATTGTGGGCGGCTCCATTCTGGCCCACGACCATTTCCAGGGCGGGCACTACACCTTCCCCATGGAGCGCGCCCCCATGGAAACGCCGGTGGTCTTCCGGGACTACCCCCAAATTCGGGCGGGGATCGTCAAGTGGCCCCTATCCGTGCTGCGGCTCACCGGGCCGACGCCGGAGGCGCTGATCAGCCTTGCGGACCGGGTCCTTGCCGCCTGGCGGGGGTATACCGACGAGGCGGCCTTCATCTACGCCGAGACCGGCGGGGAGCCCCACAACACCATCACCCCCATCGCCCGCCGCCGGGGGACGGACTATGAGCTGGACCTGGTGCTGCGGAACAACATCACCACGCCGGAGCATCCCCTGGGGGTGTACCATCCCCACGCGGAGCTGCACCACATCAAGAAGGAGAACATCGGCCTGATCGAGGTCATGGGCCTGGCGGTCCTCCCCGCCCGGCTGAAAGCGGAGCTGACGGCGGTGGCGGAGACCCTGGCGAGTGGTGGAGACCTGCGAGGTAGCGACTTGACGGAAAAGCACGCCGCCTGGGCAGAGGGCTTTAGGGGGAAGTACGCCCTGACGGCGGAAAACGCCCTGGACGTCGTGAAAAAGGAGACCGGACTGGTATTTGCCCGGGTCCTGGAGGACGCCGGGGTTTACAAGCGGACGCCGGCGGGCCAGGCGGCCTTCCTGCGCTTCCTGGAGACGATATAAAAAGAAGCCGGAGCAACCCTCCGGCTTCCTTTGCGTTGATAGATTAGTAATTTTCCGCGTGGACCTCGAAATAGCTCTGGGGATGGTTGCAGGTGGGGCAGACCTCGGGGGCCTTGGTGCCCACCACGATGTGGCCGCAGTTCCGGCACTCCCACACCTTGACCTCGCTCTTTTCAAAGACCTGGGCGGTCTCCACGTTCTTTAGCAGGGCGCGGTAGCGCTCCTCATGGCTCTTCTCAATGGCGGCCACCAGGCGGAACCGGGCGGCCAGCTCCGGGAAGCCCTCCTCCTCGGCGGTCTTGGCAAAGCCCTCGTACATATCCGTCCACTCGTAGTTCTCCCCGTCGGCGGCGGCGGCCAGGTTGGCCTTGGTGTCGCCAATGCCCTGGAGCTCCTTGAGCCACAGCTTGGCGTGCTCCTTCTCATTGTCGGCGGTCTTTAGAAACAGGGCGGAAATCTGCTCGTAGCCCTCCTTCTTTGCCACGCTGGCAAAATAGGTGTACTTGTTCCGGGCCTGGGATTCGCCGGCAAAGGCGGCTTCCAGGTTCTTCTCGGTTTGGGTGCCTGCGTATTTGCTCATGGGACATACCTCCTGATCAAAATTCCGGCGGCCTCGGCTGCCTTTTGGGATATTATATCGGATCGGAGGGAAAAATGCAATCCCTATTTGAGAATTATTCTTATTTTATTGCGGCGCCCGTACTGTTTTAGTTGAATACGGTCTCCTCCAGGGTCTGGGTCTCCAGGTCCAGGATGTACTGCATCTGGTGCAGGCCCTTGGACTGGCAGATATAGACCTGATTTTCGGCGAGGTACCGGCAGTCCACCATGGCCTCGGCCTCCAGGAGGGTCCGCTGCCGCATGGTGGTCAGGTCCAGCTGCACCAGATAGTCCCCGTCCAGCAGGAACACCATGCCGCACTGGTAGTCCGCGTCCCGAAGCGCGCCATACCGGGCCCGATAGAGGGTGTTGCGGATACTGCCATCCAGGCTCACCTGCATCAGCGCTCCATCGTCGGTGATGGCGTAGAGGTAGTACCGGGAATTTTCCCACTGGGTCACCGGCTCCGCCAGCACCTGCGTCAAGGGCTCTCCCGGATTCCCGGCGTAGAGGGTGGGCCGCTCATAGGGCGCAGCGTAGAGAAGGCCGGTGTAGAAATCCTGGTCTTCCGTCTCCGCCAGCAGCTCTTCCGGGGTCTGGGGCAGGGGCGCTACCCCCATGTCCTCCCAGCTGCCAAAGTTCACCACCGGCACGGCGGGGGCCTCCGCCTCGGGGTCGTAGTGGTCATGCCAAAGGCCGGTGCCGGTGAAGCAGTCGTCAATAGCCCCCAGCTCCTGGGTGTATTCGTTTTGGACCGGGTCGTACCAGCACCGTACCAGCGCCAGGATGCCGGACTGCTCCTGCATGGCCTGGCAGATGCTCCGCGCCAGGTAATTGGTCGGCTGATAGGTGTCGATCTGCCCCGGCTGGCCCCATATATCGGTAAAGTCGAATTTGGGGCTGGTGTTCTTATAAACGCTGTCCGGATTGGCGTATTCCTGATTAAGAAGGGCCATCATCTCCGGATTCATCATGGTCCAGCCCACCTTGCCCAGGGTGGTCTCCGGGGGGATCAGCCGGAACTCGCTGGCCGGGTACACGGGGATGCCCCCGTAAATGAGATCCATCTTCCCCTCGGGGATGTAAAGCCGGAAGATGGCGGTTTGGTCCTCGGTTTCGGCCGCGTAATAGATCACATCATAGCTTACCATCACCGCGTCCAGCAGCTGGCCCCCCGTCACCAGGGTCTTTACTTCCCCGGTCCGCAGGTCTACGGCGGCGATCTGGGCGCCGGTGGCCACATAGCCCACCCGGCCGTCTCCGCCCAGGGCAACAGCCGTCGCCAGCTCCTCCGGCAGATCGATGGTGTGGACCGGATCCCCAAAGTTCAGCGCGTTCCGCACTTGCAGCACGCCGGCCTCAACGCCAATTTCGTAGATTGTGGCGCCCTCCTCCCCGGAGATCAGCCACTGAGCCCCGGAATAGGGAAGGTCCTTGGTGGTCAGGTCGGCGTAGGAGAGGGGGGCCGCGGGCTCCTGGACATACCAGGTGGCCTCTTCCCCTTCCGTGGGAGCCTGCGTAGGCGGTTCCGTGGGGGCCTCCGTGGCGGTGGAAGCGCCCGTGGTCGAATCTTGAGCGCCGGTGGTGGAGGGCGGCGAATCGGACTGGCCCTCCTCCGCCCCGCCGGTGAAGGTGCAGCCCACCGCCAGCGCCACCACCAGCGCCAGAGCCGCCAGAATGGGGACCGAGGTCCGGGGCTTGCGGACGATGCCCTCGATCCGCTCCCGCAGATTGCTGCCCCCCGCCATGGTGGCGGTGACCAGCGGGGACACCGGCTTGCTCACCGTCAGATTCAGCAGCGTCTCGCCATAGGCACGGCGCTCCTCCTCCCCCAGCCGGGCCAGGGTGCCCTCGTCGCAGGCCAGCTCCCCGTCCCGGCAGGACAGCACCGCTCCCCACCAGACCAGGGGATTATACCAGTGGACCGCCAGGCACACGCCCCGCAGCAGGGCCCACACATGGTCGCCATGGCGGAAATGGGTCTGCTCATGGGCCAGGGTATGGCGCAGGACCACGGGATCCGCCGCCTCCTCCTCTGAAAGGTACACCTTGGGCGCGAAAAGGCCAAACAGGCAGGGCGTCTCCACCTCCGGCGAGACATACACCGGCAGCTTGCTCTCCGGGATCTCCAGCTTCCGCCGGGACCGGCGGAGCTGCCGCGCCAGATGGGCGTTCACCCAGAGAAAGTAGCCCCCTGTGACCACGCCGCCGGCGGCCCAGAGCGTCCCAAGCAGTCCCGCCAGCGTCAGCTCCCAGGGCGCCGGGGCGTCTTCCGGCGTCTCCGAGGAAGTCCCGGCCACGCCGGAGGCGGCGGGAAGATCCTCCGCCGGGGGCGTCACCGGCGATCCCGAAGGGCCGGTCACGCCGGAGGGGGCGGCTGGAAGGCCTCCCGCCGGACTGCCCGCCGGAGACGGGATTAGGGGCTGCCGGACCACCTCCACGATCCGCTGCACCGGCTGGGTCCGCTCCGCTTCCTGGACCACGGAGCCTACGCTGAAGGCCAGGCTGCCCACGCTCACCGGCACCAGCAGCCGCACCAGCACCAACGCCCAAAGGGCGTACCGCACCCGGGCGGGAAGCCGGGTCTTGAACAGCCGCAGCCCCGCCACGATCAAAATCAGCACCGACGAGGAAAGGATCCACTCAATCATGGTCTTCCCCTCCCTCCATTTGCGCGAGCATCTGCCGCAGCTGCTGGAGTTCCTCCGGGGGCAGGGTCTGCTTCCGGGTCAGGGCGCTGACCAGCAGGCTCACGCTGCCCCGGTACGCCCGGCTCAGCACATCCTCCGCCTCCCGCAGCGCCGCGTCCTCCCGGGGAATCAGGGGATAGAACGCCTTGCGGCCCTCCTGGGTCTCGGAACGGACCGCGCCCTTCTCCTCCAGGCGGCGCAGCAGGGTCAGCGTCGTACTGCGGTGGTAGCCGGCGGAGGCGTGGAGGGCATCGGTAATGTCCCGGCCGGAGGCGCCGGGATGGGCCCAGAGGGCCTCCATCACGCTCCACTCCGCGGGGGTCAGGTTGTTTTTCAGTTCCATCTGCATCCTCCTTCTCTTTTGTGATGGAATCATCATAGCACGGTTGTTTACATTTGTCAACACCTATTTTTAGGACAGAGAAAATGCCCTCCCGCCTGCCTTTTTATTTCAGCGCGGAACGCGCCAAAAAATATTTTTCAATTTTTTTGAAAGCAACCTGACGGGCGGGCGGGAATTGGTGCTATAATGGGCATATAAAAAACGATTCGCTTCCCATTCCGAGAAAGGAGACCAAACCATGCCGAACATCCTCTATTCCGTCATCCTGGGCGGGATAATAGGCGCCCTGCTGGGACTGATCCCCTTCTTTCTGAACCGGGCCCGGGGCAAGCCCGGCTTGGCGCTTCTGGCGCTGGCGTGCTGCGCCGCCGGCGGCGCCATCGCCTGGTGGCTGTCCATCCTGGTGGCCGTTGGATTCGCCGTGGGGACCGCCGGCAAAGACGGGGCCCCCCGGTCCTCTGGCAAGGATCCCCCCATGGCGACCCCTCTCAGCGGACCCATCGAATATGAATTCAACTACACCCGGCATTTGGGGCTGGCCTGCCTCTCCGGGCCCCTGAAGGGCCAGGTGTACAGCATCGGCAGCGGCGGGCTGATCATCGGACGGGATTACGACTGCGCCGTGCGGTACGACTCCGCCGCTTCGGAGATCAGCCGCCACCACTGCTCCCTGCGGTGGTGCCAGGGCCAGGCCACCCTGGTGGATCTGGGCTCCCGGCGCGGCTCCTACCTGTCCGACGGCCGGAAGCTGCCGCCCAACCGCCCCGTCCCCATTCCGGTGGGCGGCAAATTCTACCTGGGCTCCCGGGAAAACACCTTCCGGCTCATCCGCATGTAAAAAGCGCGGTCCCTCCCCTTAGCGGGAAGGATCGCCAACCGGTTCCGTCCTATCCGGGGTCTTTCGAACCGGCGCGGGCTCCCATATTCCGGCGGGGACAGAGGATCCTGCCGGACCGTCCCGCCGGAATCGCCTATCTTTCAATTTGGAGTGACGTTCCCATGGAGAAACAGTATTGCCCCTATTGCATGACCCTCACCATGCCCGGGGAACCGTGCCCGAACTGCGGCCGCACCGGCGGCGCCTACACCGCCCAGCCCCACCAACTGCCTCCCGGCACCATGCTGGCGGGCCGGTATCTGCTGGGCCGGGTCCTGGGCGAGGGGGGCTTCGGCATCACCTATATCGGCTGGGACACCCGGCTGAAGCTGCGGGTGGCGGTGAAGGAATACTATCCTGTGAACCATGTGTCCCGGAACTGCCGGGTCTCCACCGCCGTCAGCTGCTTCTCCGGCGCCGCCGGTCAGCGCTATGAAAGCGGCCGGGAGCGGTTCATTCAGGAGGCGCAGGCCATGGCCCGGATGGATAAAAGCCCCCAGATCGTAGCCGTCCGGGACTATTTCCTGGAAAATAACACCGCTTACATCGTTATGGAGTATGTGGACGGCACCACCTTTAAGGCCCTGGTGGCCCGGAAGGGCGGCAGGATCCCCGCCGGGGAGCTGCTTGCCATGGTGGAGCCTCTGTTCGGAGCCCTGGAAGCCATGCACGCTCTGGGCCTGATCCACCGGGACATCAGCCCCGACAATCTGATGCTGGAAAACGGCATGGTCCGCCTGCTGGACTTCGGCTGCGCCAGGGAATCCGCCGCCCAGGGCAACGAGACACTGACCATTGTGCTCAAGCAGGGCTATTCCCCGGTGGAGCAGTACCAGCACAAGGGCCAGGGGCCCTGGACGGATGTGTATTCCCTGGCCGCCACCATGTACTACTGCCTCACCGGCGTCGCGCCGCCCCAGGCCCTGGACCGGATCTGTGACGACGAGCTGGTGCCGCCCAGGAAGCTGGGCGCGGATCTGACGGAGGCGCAGGAGCAGGCGCTGCTCTTCGGCATGGGCCTCCAGCCCAACCGCCGGTTCCGTTCGGTCCGGGAATTTCACGCGTCCTTATACCTGGGCGCGCCGGTGCCGGCAAAGCCCCAGAACCTCTACGGCCCGGACGGCGGCAGGGAAAGCGTCCCCCGGGAGGAGCCGGGCAATTGGGCGGCGGTCCAGGATAAGGTGGAGGAAAAATCCGATAATTCCTCCGATACAGCTATGCAAATGGAGGAAAATGATCAAAGGTCCCCTGTAACATCGCCTCGGATGGAACCCGCCCCGGAGCCGGAGGAGCAAGCGCCGCTTTCCGGGGGCGCGCCCACAGCGGACACCCCCTGGCATTTCCCGCCGGTGCCGGACAGCCTTTTGGAGGACTCCTCCGTGAAGCGGCGCGGGAAAAAGCCCTGGCTTCCCATTGCAGCGACGTGCGGCGCGGCGGCGGTCCTGGCGATCGTCATGGCCCTGGCCCTTGGCCCCGGAGGGTCCGCGGGGCCCGGTCCCGGAACCTCCGCGCCTTCCCAGAGCCAGGCCGTCTCCCAGCCTACCCGGAACCCGGAAAAGCTCCTGACCATCAGCGGCGGCGACGCCGCCGGCAACGGCGCCGCCCTGGCCGCCGCCCTGGAGGACGGCGGCGTGACCGGCGTCCTCATTTTCGCGGGGACCTACGTGGAAGCGTCGGAGCTGCCCGTGATCAACAAGCCGGTCACCATGGAGGCCGGAACCAGCCTCTTCTGCCCCGGCCTTACCCTCACTGTCGGGCCCGACGGTTCCCTGGTGACCGGCGGGTTTATGGCCGTGGGTGACCTGATCGTCCAGGGGCGCATGGAAGCCGCTTCCGGCGCCGATGTGGACGTGTGGAACCGGACGGACATCCCAGGCGGTCAACTCACTGTGGACTGCGAAATGCGGGTATGCTCCCTGCTTACCGTCTCCGACGGCGGGCATGTGACCGTGGAAAAGGACGGCCACCTCCACGCCACGGCCTATTTTCTGGAGAGCCGGGAAAGCCTGACGGCTCTGGGGGACAGCGGCGCTTACAATGGGGTCACCGCCGTGGCGGATATTGACGGGCTTTTCGACGGCGCCGTTCATGTCGAAACCTCTGAGGAGCTGCGTGCCGCCGTTAACAACGGGGAGAAGGCCATCGTCCTGGACGGGATCATCACCGACCGGGTCTATCTGCGCACCGACGCCGCCATCCTGATCAGCGAGAACGGCGGCATCGTCTATCCCTTTGACTATGACGGCCAGGGGTCGTATGTGGAGGCGGACGTGCTGGTCAACCGGGGCCGGATCGTCGGTTCCGTTTTTGCCCAGTACTTTTTCAACTACGGCGAGGCCGAGGTGGATATCTACGACACCGGCACCGAAGGCCACTGCTATTTGAACTTTGGGCAGCTGTCCACCCACGCGGTGAGTCTGGATGGTCTGATGGTCAACCTGGGGACGCTTACCCAGCTGGGGTATCCCGACAGGCCGTATAGCTTTATTCTCAGCAGCGGACAGTTTCTCAATGGCGAGGGCGCGTCCATCACGGTGAAAGAACAGACCGGGATCTCTCTAGGCGATCCGGGGAGCTTCTATGCCAGCATGTATAACTATGGCAGCATCCGTGTGGAAGCGGGCGGGCGCATCAACCTCTATGCCCCCATGTGCTGCTACCGGGACGGCCTTATCCAGCTGGAAGGGGTCCTGGATAACAACGGAACTCTGGAGCTGGAACACAGCGCCGGCCTGGTCCTGGGAACAGCCGGGCAGGTGACCGGCAGCGGCATCGTAATAACCGATCCCTCCGGCGGCAGCCTGGCGCAAGACGGGCGGATCTCCTGTTCCGTGCTGATGACCCGGGTACCGGGCGGCGGCCCCGCCGTGGAAGCCGCCACCCTGGAGCAGCTTCAAACCGCGTCGCGAAGCGGCGCCGCCGGCCAAATCCACATTCCTACCGGCACGGTCATTGAGGTGGGGGAGGATCTGGCCCTGGACACTCCATTGGTGCTGGACGGGCAGCTGCGCATGGCCCCCGGAACCACCCTGACGGTAAATTCCGTGGTCCAGATCCACGGACAGCTGACCGCGGATCATCTGGTAGTGTGCCGGGACGCCCAGCTGTTCAAGAGCGGCGACATCAGCCTCCATCCCCAGGGCGTCATCCAATTTCAGGACGGCAGCACGGGCATTCTCCTGGCCGGCATCCTGGCGATGAACGGCGGCGTCCTGGAGGTCGCCGGTGAGAACACCCAGCTGGCTCTGGGCGCCGTGAACCAGTGTGAAGCTCTGGTGGCGCGGGCCGGCAAGGTGGTTTGCAGCGGCTGGGGGATCAACAGCGTGGAGCTTCACGACTCCGCCAGTCTGACCGTGTGGGGCGGAATAGAGATCCAGGACGGCAGGCAGCTGCTGGTGGACGGCTCCGCCGCGAACATTGTCGGCCACTTCAACCTGAACAGTGGTTCCGGCCTGATCCTGGAAAACGGCGCTGAGGTCTACCACTCCTGCGCGAATGTGGACCTTCAAAGCGGCTCCCGGGTCGAGATCCGCTCCGGATATCTGGAGCTGTGGCACTGGTCCTGGAAGGGACTGCGGGTGGACGCCGACGTAGTCAACGGCGGGTCCCTCCGCTTCGGCGGCGGGGGCGATCTGGGCGGTCACATCGTCAATAACGGGGAGATCTACATTTACGGCGCCGACGGCGAGCCGGTCCGGCTCCAGGGGCTGCTGGAAAACAACGGCGTCATCTATCTGGAGGACCGTTCGGCCAGTCTGGTAACCAGCGGCGACGGGCAGTATACCGGTGGGGACCCGGTTTACCGCTGAGCGGGCGAAAAGCCCGCCCGGCGGCATTCCAAACGCCCCGGCCTTTTGATCATAAAAAGATGGTAGGCACTTTCGTGTCTACCATCTTTTTTCTGCCGCGTCTCTCGGGGGCGTCGCTTACCGCACGTCCTCAAACAGATCGTCAAGGACCTTCTCCATCCGCTCGCTCATGCTCTCATCCCCGGTGGCGGTGAGGGCGTAAAGCACCAGCCAGTCAAAGGCGTTCCGGGGGTCCAGCCCCGGCATTCCGCAGTCGCTGAGCATGGCGTTGACGCTCCACCAGTGGCTGTCCAGCCGGTCCTCCAAGGACAGATAGTCCTCGTCCGTCTCGGCGTACTCCCCGTTTTTGACGTTTTCCGTGATGATGTAGAGCAGGAGCAGCAGCTTCCTGGGCACCTCCTGCTTTTGGCTCACGATGTTTTTCAGCGCGGTGGCGTTGGGCCAGTTCCGCTTGATCAGCTTCTGGATGGCGGAGTAGCCCCGCCGGTCCGCCCCGGAGGGCATGTGCATGGACAGGTACACCTCCGTCACCTGCTCCAGGGAGTAGGGCTTCTCCTGCTCCCCGTTGCTGGAATCCGGGCGGATGAGGCAGCCGATGTACTGCTGAAAATAAAAATAGGAACGGATATGGTAGGAGCCGAAATAGGGCAGGTTCTCCTGGTAATACCGCCTCAGATCCTCCTCCGTCTCCGCCTGGAGGAACAGCCAATGGAGCCGGTGGGTCAGCTCGATATCCGCGTTCACGCCTTGGGGCGGCTCCGGGGGCAAGGACCGGTAGAGCTTCCGGGCGTCCCGGTAACCTCTGCCGCTGCGCAGGCACCAGGCATACACCAGCTCCCGGCCGCAGCGGTAGTTGATGCCATAGTCGGTACACAGGCCCAGCAGCCTGTCCGCCTGCTCCTCGCTCAAGTCCAGGGCAAAGGCGATTCGGAACACATCCTCCCGGCTGCCGGGCTTGCAGGCGCTGGAGAGCCAGTTGCTCACCTTCCGCTTCCCCGATTCCAGGGCGGTCCCGCCCTCCGCGAACAGTGCCGCCACCCGCAGGCTCAGGTCGGGGTAGGGATACATCTCCCGCAGGACGTCGCCAAAGCGCCGCAGAGGGATCCGCAGATCCCGCAGATACGCCGCCGCCATTTTGGGCGTCATCTCCCCAGAGGAAATGCGCCGGTATTCGCTGTCTGCACTTCCGGTATACCCGCTGTCCAACCCGGACCCACTCCCTTCCCCCGGGGCCTGCCCGCACCCGGCGGCGGACTGGCTTGCGCGTTTGTTTACATATCCATTATAGAGGGAATATGGGGAAAAAGCAAGATTGCGGAGAAAAAAACGCGGCGGATAAAAATCCGCCGTGTTTTTATAAAACGGTTCCGCCATGGGGCCCAGGGGCCGGGCAGCGGACTCATTTCCCGCTTTGATTTTGCCGAATGGTGTCGTTAATGGTGGCGCGCAGACCCCGGCTGACCTTGAATACCGGCTTAAACCCCGCCGGGACCAGAGCATCCTCCATGGTTTTGGGGTTCCGGGCCATCCGCTCGCTGATGGGACGCAGCTCAAAGGCGCCAAAGCCGGTGAAATTGACGCCCCGGCCCTGGCACCAGGCGTCCTCCAGGATGTCCAAAAACGCCATTGTTACCTCGCTGGCGTCCGCGTCGGACAGACCGGTCCTTTTGCTAAGCTCCTCCACAAACTCCCTGCGAAACATATTATCATTTTTCATTTTCATCAATTATTCCTCTCTTCCAATTCGTTGAAATCCATGGGACCACATCGGGCAAACCCCGGGCGCAGCTGACCTGCGTATAGATTAATAATACCAATTTCCCCCGAAAATAGCAAGTATAAAATTCAAAACGGACAAAAAAAGTTGGCCTTTTTCCGGACCTGTTTGGAGGGCTTGCACAAAATCGTAAAAAGGTCCCCCCATGGAAGACGAAAAGCAGGGCCGTATTTGGCGTGTATTCTTATTCACCGTATTTTATTCGTCAAAAACCCCAGCCCGGAAAAGCGCCGCAAGTAGGTATCATTTTCAACTGTTTCCTATTTTACCGCCAGTATTTGCACAAAAGGATCGTCATTTGGGCCGCCGGTAAAAATTCTGTGCAAACGCTCTTCGCTTCCGCATCTTGGCGGAGCGGTTTTCCTCCCGGCAGGGAACAGATTGGACATACGCGGGGGCGCATTTTCTATCCAATCATATTTCATATTTCCTTTTGCACAGCGGTCCGAAATTTTAGCGGGAAATAACAGAGTCGAAAAAGGTAAGTTTCCGCTGTGAGCGGTCATTTTTCCAAGGTTTTTTCTCTCTTTTTTCGTCAATTTGCCCAAAAAACGCCCGCCAATAGGGAAAACATGGGCTCCGGCTTTTTGCCCGCCGGAGCCCGCGCTTATTTTGTCATTCCGCTGTGTAGTACTGGGCCTGGGCGGACCAGAGCTGGTGATACTTCCCCTCTTCGTCCGCCACCAGCGCCTCGTGGGAACCCCGCTGGACGATCCGGCCGTCCTGGAAGACCGCGATCTCGTCGCAGAATTTGCAGGAGGACAGGCGGTGGGAGATGTAGATGGCGGTCTTGTCCCCGGCGATCTCGTCGAATTTGCTGTAAATTTCCGCCTCCGCGATGGGATCCAGAGCCGCCGTAGGCTCGTCCAGGATGATAAAGGGGGCGTCCTTATATAGAGCCCGGGCAATGGCGATCTTCTGTGCCTCGCCGCCGGAGACGTCCACCCCCTCCTCGGAGAGATTCTTGTAGAGCATGGTGTCCAGGCCCTGGGGCATGGCCTCTAAGCGGTCGCCGAAGCCGGCGTCCACCAGCGCCCGGCGGGCCCGGTCCCGGTCGTATGCCATGTTGCCCGCCACGTTGGCCCCCAGGGGCTGGGCGATGAGCTGGAAATCCTGGAACACCACGGAGAACAGCCCCATGTAATCGTCGTACCGGTACTTGCGGATATCGATGCCGTTGAGGAGGATCTGCCCCTCCTGGGGGTCGTACAGGCGGCACAGGAGCTTGATGAAGGTTGTCTTGCCGCTGCCGTTTTCCCCCACGATGGCCAGGCGGGAGCCCACGTTGAATTTTAAACTCGCGTGGCGCAGGGCCCAGGTTTCCGCGCCGGGGTACTTGAAGGACACGTCCCGAAATTCGATCTCGTACCGGCGGTCCATCCGCTTTTCCGTGGTGAGAGACCCCTGGTACATGGCGTTGGGGATGTCCAGGAAGGCGAAGATCTTCTCCAAATAGCCGGCGTTGGTCTCCAGTACGCCCATCATCCTCACCAAGGTAAAGAGGCTCCCCACCATGGCCGTGGCGGCGCCCACATATTGGGTGACGCTGCCCACGTCAAAGGCGCCGCCCCAGGCCTTCAGGCAGGTGAACACATAGACCGAGCCCGTAATCAGGACGGTAACGCAAGCCCCCAGGCTGGCGTAGACGCCCATTTTCCCCTGGGCCAGCCTTCCGATGGAGCCGGTGGCGCCGAAGGAGGTGTTTACAGACCAGTAGGCGCGGACCAGGCGCCGCTGATCGTACATGCGGATATCCACGCCCCGCTCCCGGTCCATGCCGATGAAGCCAAAATGGGCGAACAGCCGGTTTCCGAAGGTGGCCTCCTCCGCGGCGCTGCTCCAGCATTTTGTCGCGGCGGCGCCGCACATACCCGCCAGGGCGCTGACCCCCACCATGAGGCCGGCCAGAACCAAAATGAAGACCGGGTTATTCAGCACGGTGAGCCACCCGGCGGAGGCCGGGACTGGCGCGGTGAACAGGCTCACGGTCAGGGCGACGCCGCTGAAAATCCCCACCACGCCGCTGACAAAATCGCTGTAAATGCTCTGCACCTGCATCAGGCCCCAGCCGGACCAGTTCTCATTCTGCTGGATCTGGGCCCGGAGATCGTGGGTCTCCTGCTTGTCCAGCTGGGAAAAATCCAGGGACAGCATTTTTTGGATGAACAGGATCTCTTTTCTTCTCACCAGGTCGCCGTACAGCGTCGCGTACCGGCGCAGAAGAACGGCGCTCAAAGCGGATACCAGTCCCACGCACCCCACCCCCGCGATCACCCAGTTCCAAAGGGCCTCCGCCCGGCGCAAAGTGGCGAGCTCGTTCAGGACCCGGGCCGAGAAGAACACGGTGACATAGGGGGCGACGGCGCTGAAAAGGCGGTACAGCGTCAGGACCGGGAAAAATTGGGGGCAGACCTTGTGCAGCGCCCGGATGGCCCGCAGGTGAAGGGCGGCGGCTTGGCGCAATGTACCTTTCTTTTTCATGGTCAAAACTCCTTTCCCTCCTGATAGTACCGGCTCTGAACCTTAAAGAGCTTGGCGTATTCCCCGCCCAGAGCCAGCAGGCTGTCGTGGGTGCCCTCCTCCCGGATCTTCCCGCCGTCGATCAGGATGATCCGGTCGCAGAACCGGGTGGAGGCCAGCCGGTGGGAGATGAATACCGAGGTCTTTCCCTTGGTCATCTCGCTGTATTTCATGTAGATGTCGTTTTCGGCGATGGGGTCCAGGGCCGCCGTGGGCTCGTCCAGCAGCAAAATGGGGCCGTCCTTATAAAGGGCCCGGGCCAGCATCAGCCGCTGGGTCTCGCCGCCGGAAAACAGGGCGCCGTCCAGATAGACCTCCCGGCCGATGTGGGTCTCCAACCCCTTGGGCAGCTTCTGAATGGCGGCGGTGAGCCCCGCCTTCTCCAGGCAGTCTTTGATCCGATCATCGTCGATGCCCTCCGTGGTCTGGGCGATCTCCTCCGCTACGGTGACGTCCAGAATGGAAAACTCCTGAAAGACAGCGCTGAACAGGTCGTAGTAGCTTCGCCGGTCAAAGGTCCGGATGTCCTGGCCGTTGAGCAGGACCGTCCCTTCCGTAGGGTCTAAAAGTCCACACAGGAGCTTGACCAGGGTGGTCTTCCCCGCGCCGTTCAGGCCCACGATGGCCAGCTTCTCCCCCGGGTGGACGGTCAGATCGAGATTGTAGAGAGTGTCCTCCTGGGCTCCGGGGTAGCGGTAGGAGACCCCCTCCAATTGCAGCTCATATCCTGCCGCCTTTGGAACCGCAGCGCCGCCGTCGAACCGAAATGGCTCGGGGTAGTCCAGAAATTCCCGGATCAGGGAGATATCCAGGCTCTCCTGGTGCAGCGCCGACATCTGCCGCAGAATGCCCATGACCCAGTCGGTGAAGGTGGTCACCGCCGTAAAGTACAGCAGAAACTCGGAGACTGGCAAGCCCTCGTGGAGGGTCTTATTGATCAGCACCACATAGGCGATGCCGTTCCGGGCCATGGTCAGCGCCACCGCCGTCAGATCCGCCAGCACCTCCACCCGCTCCCGGCGGAGGATGAAATCCAGGTAAAGATCGTGGGCCTGGGTCAGCAGCTCCCGCAGCCAGCTTTGCAGGCCGAAAACCCGGATGTCCTTCGCCAGCGCCACCGATTCCGATTTGATCTGGAGGTAGTTGACTTTCTGGAAGTATTTTTCTTCCTCCTCCTTGTGGGCATACCGCCAGCTGTTAGCGTGCCGGGAGACCAGGAACCCCGCCACGCAGGTGACCACGATCACAAGGAGTAGCAGCCCGTTGATCCGGGACAAAATGCCCAGGTACACCACAAGGCCGCCGATGTTGGCCAGCAGCATGGTCAGGGTCTGCCAGATATGCTCCGTCGCCTGGTTATTGCCGTTGCAGGCGTCGTGGGCCTTTTCCCGCATCTTGATAAAGGGCTCCTCCAGGGTGTTAGGGTAGGAGGTGGCGCAGCACTTTTCGCTAATTTTCCCGATAATCCAGCTGCGCACATCCACCCGGGCGAACATGGTGATTTCGCTGATATACCGGTCCAGGCCCTGGACCAAAAAGAGGGCGGCGGTGAAGGCCCCGATGGTCCCCAGCAGCTCCCCGATGGGGGCCTGCCGCTCCACCCGGGCCAGGACCTGGGGGGCGATGTAGAGCTGGGTCAAATTGAGCAGGACCACCAGGATTGCTGACAAAACGCAGAAGAAAAGCACCCGCTTGCGAATCTTCCAGGCAAGGCCCGCCATCCACCCGACATTTTGCAGGACGTTGTATTTTGGTTTTTCCTTTGGCTTCATGTTATTTCACCTCACGGCGCCGATTGTACCACAAAAGGTTCGTCCCCGGGTCGATCCGGGGACGAACCGCCGTTTTCGGGGGATGAATCGCGTTCAAAGCTGGGGCAGCAGGATCTCGGTGGTGAAGGCCCCGTCCTCGCTGTTGCGGCTGATGTACCCGCCCAGGCGCTCCACAATGGCGTCGATCCGCACCAGCCCGAAGCCGTGGCCTTCGCCCTTGGTGCTGCGGAACAGCTTTCCCTCTTTTTTCAGCTTCTTCCCGGCGGTGAAGTTGGTAAAGGAGATGTACAGCTGGGTATTTTTCATGTCCATGTACACCCGGATCACCCGCCGGTCCTCAGGTAGCTTCTGGCAGGCCTCGATGGCGTTGTCAAAGAGGTTGCCGATGATGCAGCACAGGTCGATCTCCGAGGAGCGCAGCCGGACGGGGATCTGAGCGTCCGCCACCACGGTGATCCCCTTGGCCTTGGCCAGGGAGATTTTGGAATTCAGGATGGCGTCGGCCATGGGGTTGCCGGTCTTGATGACCGTGTCCACGGTGGTCAGGTCCTCATCCAGAAGGTCCAGATACCGCCGGATGGCCTCCCAATCCTCCGCGGCGGCGTAGGCCTTCATGGTCTGGATGTGATTGCGGTAATCGTGCCGCCAGCCCCGGATCTGGCGGTACATATTGTCCACCTCCCGGTAGTGGGTCTCGATCAGCTCCCGCTGATAATCGGCGATCCGCTGATCGATCCGCTTGGAAAGCAGGCC
The DNA here is from genome assembly GCA_947627745.1 of uncultured Oscillospiraceae bacterium. Classification (GTDB taxonomy): domain Bacteria; phylum Bacillota; class Clostridia; order Oscillospirales; family Oscillospiraceae; genus Faecousia. The sequence continues at coordinate 4,079 of CANQXH010000006.1, read as the reverse complement.
CATGGTCTCACCCCCTGTTGATGATCGCCCGGTTGACGCCGTCGTAGGCCCCCCGGGGCAGCGGGAGGACGGCGCCGTCCCCCAGGAAGATCTGGGTCCTGGTCACCCGGCTGATCTGGGTCAGGTTCACCAAGGTAGAGCGGCCCACCCGGTAAAAGCGCTCGTCCAGCCGCTCCTCCAGGCTGCTCAGGGTCATTTTCACAGTGTAATCGGCCTTGGCGTGGATGGTCACATAGTTGCCGAAGACCTCCGCGTACCGGATCTGGTAGACCGGCAGGCGCACCATTTCGCCCCCCAGCTCCAGATTCAAAACCCGCTCGTTTTTCGCCAGCTTTTCCGCCGCCCGGTCCAGGACGGCCCGGAGCTTCTCCGCCCCCACCGGCTTCATCAGGTAGTGCAGCGCCGCCACCTCGTAACCCTGGTCAATATAGTCGGAATAGCCCGTGACGAAGACGATCTGGACGGTGTCGTTCGCTTGCCGCAGCCGTTTGGCCATGGCCACCCCGTCCATCGCCCCCATTTCAATGTCCAGGAGCAGGATATCGTAGTCCTTTTCCTCCGCGTAGTGGAACAAAAAGCCCTCGGCGGAGGAAAATTGGTCGATTTTGACCGTGTGCCCGGCGCGGGCCGCCCAGTTTTCCGCCAGGGCCGCCAAATATTGCCGGTCCGCGTCGGAATCGTCGCAAATCGCGATTTTATAGTTCATGAATTTCGCCCTCTCGCCGCTTTTATCATAATAGACCATGGCTCCCGCTTCCGTCATCGGTTATTCTTTTTCGGCTTTTGCGCCGGAAGTTCCTCGTACATAGCCCGGAAAAGCGCGGTCAAAAAAGCTCTGTCGTCCACGTTATCCACGAGCAGCATTTCTTTCGCCCCTTCATATGGCAATTCATAAGGGGCATCCGGTAGGAGTGTTTTTGCCGATTTTGTTGGCTTTACAAGCAGTCGGTCGTCGTAGATCCCGCCGACAATTTTCCCATTGTAATACAGAATATATTCACCCATCATCCCACGGGCCGAAACGCCGTCCAGCTCCGACAGCTGCTCCAAAATAAACGCCAGATATTCCTTGCTCGACGCCATAACAGTCCCTCCCGCTCGAAGCAAATCTGCTGTCATAAAACACGATTGTTTTCTTTTTTGTCCCGATCTGGTATAACTTATAGTGTACAATAGAAAAAGGAAAAATACAATCCCAATCAAAAGCGCCATTTCCCCTAAATTTTGTCAAAGCCGCTCCCCCGGGGGAATCGGGAGAGCGGCTCGGTGCCTTTATTTCATGAATTTGTCGATGGCCTGGCACAGATCGTCGATGGCGGTCTGGTCCCCGGCGGCCACGGCGTCCACCATGCAGTGGCGGAGGTGGTCCTGGAGGATTACCTTCCCGGTGCCCTCCAGCGCGGAGCGGACGGCGGCCAGCTGGATCAGCACCTCGGAGCAGTCATAGCCCTCCTCCACCATCCGCTTGACCTTCTCCAGGTGGCCGATGGCCCGGGCCAGACGGTTGACCACCGCTTTTTGGTTTTCGTGGACGTGGTTGTGGGTGTGGGCGATGCCGTGGGCGTGCATATAAGCGTGGTCGTGGTGGGGATCTTGCTCCATGGCTGGACTCCTTTCGCCTTTTTTCTGATTATATCCCATTTCGGTCCAAAAAGCAACCCCGGCAGGGGGATGGCCCCGCCTAAATCGGGAAAAAATTATCGAAATAATAGTAGACAAGATGTCAAATTCGTGATACAATGTATTTGGTGGAAGTTGGAATTTTTTCAAACTGTCCACAGCTCGTGGTCAACGCGGCAAATCTGCCGCTGCCGATTTTTTCTCAATCTTAGGAGGATACACTATGGAAACCTATGGTCTGGAAAAGCTGGGGATCCTGAATCCCAGCGCCGTGCATCGCAACCTGGGCCCCGCCCAGCTCACGGAGGCCGCCCTTCGCCGGGGCGAGGGCACGCTTACCAATACCGGCGCCTTGCTTGTCACCACCGGCAAGTACACCGGCCGGTCCCCTGACGACAAGTTCATCGTCGACACCCCCGCCGTCCATGACGACATCGCCTGGGGCAGCGTCAACCGTCCCATCTCCAAAGAGCGCTTCACCGCCCTGCTGAATAAGGTCACCGCCTACCTCCAGGGCCGGGAGATCTTCCTTTTCGACGGCTTCGCCGGCGCCGACCCCAAGTACACCAAGAAGTTCCGCATCGTCAACGAGCTGGCCTCCCAGAACCTGTTCATCCGGGACCTGCTGATCCGGCCCACGGCGGAGGAGCTGGAAAACTATGGCGAGGCCGACTACACCGTCATCGCCGCCCCCGGCTTCAAGGCCGATCCGGAGCTGGACGGCGTCCACTCCGAGGCCGCCATCATCATCGACTATGAAGCCCACCTGATCCTGATCTGCGGCTCCCAGTACGCCGGCGAGATCAAGAAGAGCGTGTTCTCCACCATGAACTACGTTCTGACCAAGGAAGGCATCCTGCCCATGCACTGCTCCGCCAACATGGACCCCGTGACCGGCGAGACCGCCGTGTTCTTCGGCCTGTCCGGCACCGGCAAGACCACCCTCTCCGCCGACCCCGCCCGCCGGCTCATCGGCGACGACGAGCATGGCTGGTCCGCAGACGGCGTGTTCAACATCGAGGGCGGCTGCTACGCCAAGTGCATCAATCTGTCCAAGGAGCATGAGCCCGACATCTACAACGCCATCAAATTCGGCTCCCTGGTGGAGAACGTGATCATGGACCCCGAGACTCGGGAGCTGGACTTCAACGACGGCAGCCTCACCGAGAACACCCGGGTGGGCTATCCCATCGACTATATCTCCAACGCCGCCATTCCCGGCATCGGTAGCATTCCCAAGGTGGTCATCTTCCTCACCGCCGACGCCTTCGGCGTGCTGCCCCCCATCAGCCGCCTGAGCCGGGACGCCGCCATGTACCACTTTGTCACCGGCTTTACCTCCAAGCTGGCCGGCACCGAGCGGGGCATCACCGAGCCCAAGCCCACCTTCTCCACCCTCTTCGGCGAGCCCTTCATGCCCATGGATCCCTCCGTCTACGCGGAGATGCTGGGCAAGAAGCTGGACGAGTTCGGCACCAAGGTCTATCTGGTGAACACCGGCTGGGCCGGCGGCTCCGCCGCCAGCGGCGCCAAGCGGATGAAGCTGCCCTACACCCGGGCCATGGTCACCGCCGCCCTCAACGGCAGCTTTGACGCCGTGGAATTCAAGCATCACGACGTGTTCAACGTGGACTATCCCACCTCCTGCCCCGGCGTGCCCGACGAGATGCTGGACGCCAGAGGCATGTGGGCCGACAAGGACGCCTACGACGCCCAGGCCAACAAGCTGGCCGCCATGTTCCAGGCCAACTTCGCCAAGAAGTACCCCAATATGCCCGCCAACATCGTGGAGGCCGGCCCCAAGGCGAAGTAAAATTTCAGCGCATCCGGCTCCGGGCCGGGCCCGGAGCCTTTTCCCCCGTCAAAAAATCACATATGGAGGTTTTCCCCTATGGCTCAAAAGGTACAGTTCGTAGAAACGGTGCTGCGGGACGCCAACCAGTCCCTGATCGCCACCCGTCTTCCCTATGACAAGTTCGAGCCCATGCTGCCCACCATCGACAAGGTGGGTTACTACGCCGTGGAGTGCTGGGGCGGCGCCACCTTCGACGTGTGCCTGCGCTACCTGCACGAGGATCCCTGGGAGCGGCTGCGGAAGATCCGGGCCAAAATGCCCAACACCAAGCTGCAAATGCTCCTCCGGGGCCAGAACGTCCTGGGCTACGCCCACTACCCCGATGATTTCGTCAAGCTCTTTGTGGCCAAGGCCGTGGAGAACGGCATCGACGTGATCCGCATCTTCGACGCCCTGAACGACGTGAACAACCTGAAGGTGGCCATGGAGGCCACTATCAAGGCCGGGGCCATCGCCTCCGGCACCATCTCCTACACCACCTCCCCGGTCCACACCCAGGCCAACTATGTCAAGATGGTCAAGGAGCTCAAGGAAATGGGCGCCTCCACCATCTGCATCAAGGACATGGCCGGCATCATGGGCCCCAAGGAGGCCTACGACCTGG